>CAZZVX010000088.1:0-14037 GCA_964657535.1 Armatimonadota bacterium
CCCCCCTTCTGCGCCGTAATCCTCCACCTCCCATGCCGATGAAAGACGCTCCGTGTGATATAATCTTGGCATGGGTGCCTTTCTCTGTAGGTCTCGTCAACCACGATGACTCGCCTCCGCCTCGCCCGCCCCGAAGACTTGCCTGGGCTGAACGCGCTGATCCCCGCCTCGGTGCGGGCGCTGAGCGCGGGCCATTACAGCCCCGCGCAGATCGAGAGCGCCCTCAAATACGTCTTCGGGCCGGACACGCAGTTGATCGCCGACGGCACGTACTTCGTCGCGGAGTCGGAGGGGGCGCTTGTCGGCTGCGGCGGCTGGAGTCGGCGGCGCACCCTCTACGGCGGCGACCAGAGGAAGACCGGGGCCGACCCATTGCTGGACCCGGCCGCCGACGCGGCCCGCATCCGGGCGTTCTTCGTCCGCCCGGACTGGGCGCGTCGCGGCGTCGCGTCGCAGATCATGGCGGCCTGCGCCGACGCCGCCCGCGCGGCGGGCTTCGCGCGCCTGGAACTGATGGCGACGCTGCCCGGCGAGCCGCTGTACCGCGCCTTCGGCTTCGCCGCCGTCGAGCGCGCCGAGACTCTCCTGCCCGATGGCGTCCGCATCCCCTTCGTCCGCATGGCGCGTGGTTTAGACGAGGACGAACTATCGGGCGTGTAGTCCGGGTGGACTCACGCCCAATCCAAGTTCCGCCCGATCAAAAGTTCCGTCATTTCGGCGTGGTGTGTGTTTTTCATCGGGATCGGGAGTGAGGCGAAGGCGTGTCGTTCGGCGAGTCTTCGGACGCCCTCCGCGTTGTCATAGGTCATCAGGAAGTCTCCCGCCACTGACTGCGCAGTACGGAACAGTTCTTCATGGTCGAGTTCTTTATGGGTATAAAGGCGGGAGCCGGCTTTCTTCCCTGCGGCCGTGTACGGGGGATCAATAAACATCGCGGCGTCTGACCGCCCGGCGTTCTCACGCATGACTGCTATGCCGTCGCCGTGAATAAAGCGGATGTTGGGGGCCACCGACGCAATGTGGAGAATGCGTGTTTTGAGTGTCTGCGGGTACCACCGTGATGTCAGTCCTTTACCATTCTCACCGCATTTCAGTCGCCCGCTGCCGGGGGCCAAAATTCCGCCGTGGTTGATACGGTTCCGAAGAATAGTCTGGAATGCTCTCTCCGGCGTACTCTGAGGCGTTCGCTCTAATGTCTCCTGCACACAGGCGGACGTTAAAGTGAAGTTGACAATCCGTGCCGCCAGCCGTTCGGCGTCGCCGCCGAGGATCGTCTGCCAGACTGCGGCAACGTCTTCATCCAGTTCCACCATCGTCACGCGCTGCGTCAGGCCCTCAAAGGCCGCCGTGAGGCTGACGATGCCGCCGCCCGCGAACGGCTCGATCAGTTCCTGCCTCGCATCCTGCGGTAAACTCCAGAGCCACCGGCGCAGGCGTGGCACAAGCCAAGTCTTGCCGCCGGGGTAACGAAACGGGCTGCGCTGCGGCACGGAGGCGACGTTGACGATCTGCTCACATTTGGTCTCGTCAAACAGGGAATACTGAACTTCCGGCTCAGAAAGGAGCGTCGACGGTAAGTGTGTCGGGAGCATTGCTGTTGTCTAACCTTCTCTCAAGCTGTGCCTGAAGCTGCATGACGAACCGGCTTTCTTCGCCCGCTTCTGAGCGCGTGATTTTGAGCAAAGCCGACTCAAATTTGGTGTAAACTGTCTTGTGCCGTACCAGTTGATAGCGCTGCGCCGCCGGGTCCAGACACAGATCATAGACGAGCCAAGCGATGTCGGCCTCAGCCTTATCCACCTCTTCGAGAGTCGGCAGGCGATCATAAAATCCGCGATTGAGCGCGACCGCCATCTTACGGCCCCACGTGTTGAGAATGCCGCCTTTGAAAATCAACTGGGGCGCCAGACGCTTGCGCGAGGATGACAGGTAATCGGCGCGCGGATAGTTTCGCTCACTGCGCCAGTCCATGTCGGCGCGCTCTGATGGATCGTCCATGTAATACTGGAACGGCGTGCGCACGTTGCCGGAGATGTAGACGGCCTGAACCTCCAACGCCCCGTAGTCCAGCACCCGTCCTTTAGCATCGTGGGAGAGCAGCACGAGATCAATGTTACCCGCAGATTTTCCCTGTTTGTCTTTCAATCGCACTTCGCTGACTGAGGTCCAGACGGCATCTGGGGGAAAGAAAAAATCGGCGGCGTCGGTCGTGATAAGCCAGTCTTGGCTGAACCGGACCGGGCAGGTGACGACTACTTCGTCCTGGCTGCTGAAAACGCTGCACACGCCGAGGGGATTCTCTACGCTGCTCTTGGTGCAGTTTGGAGAGGTGTTATGAAAAGGGCAGAGGCGGTTCTTCCGGTGACGTTCCGCTTCCAATGACGTATTGCTCACCGGAAACCCGAAGACTTCTGCAAGCGGGTGGTTAGGCATATCACTCAGTTCGCCGGGGACGAGTGATTCTCCTGCGGGTGTGGGTTGACAAGAATTTGCGCCGAGACGCTCCTGCCCGATGGCGTCCGCATCCCCTTCGTCCGCATGGCGCGTGAGGTATAATCTCCATGATGGCGATCTTCTTGTTCATTGCTCTTGCGGTCTGTGTCGCTTTCGGCGGGGCCGTCCGGCACGTGGACGTGACGCACCGACCGGCGCTGTGCCTGGTGTGTCTGATCGGGGCCGGCGTCTACCTGGCGATGGCGGCCTGCAGGGTTATCTACGCCGACGCCGATACCCGCGCCGTGGCCGCCGCCCTGCTCGGCGCGTCCCTGCTCGGTACTCTGCTGCTGCGCCGGCGCGGCCTGCCGCTGTGGCCGGACGACGAGGGAACAACTGACAGCGAAGTATTTTGAGATTTTTCTGAGACACGAAACGTCTTGCCATTGGGCATTCTCGGCGGCGAGTCTGTGATTTGAGACCTTCAATGCACGAATCTACCCATTGTACGCACGTGTCTCACTGCGTCCGCCGCGCCACTCTCGCCCCTTGACTTGGAGGCGTTTTTACGCCATAATAAACTCACGTTCGCAAAACTGGGACGGAAAATACAGCGGTCGCTTTCAGAAGCGAGCCGCTTTTTTTGCGTCCGGGTGAGCCAATGCTTTCCTTTTCTATGCTGCCGAAACTGAAGCCGGGGGACACCGTGGCGGTCCTGTCGCCGTCGTTCGCGGCGCCGGGGCGGTGGCCGCACATCTACGACCTGGGCGTGCGGCGGCTGCGCGAGGCGTTCGGGCTGGAAGCGGCGGCCTTCCCGGCGACGGCGAAACTGGGCGCGTCCGCCGAGGAGCGGGCCGCCGACCTGATCGCGGCGTTCGAGGACCCGGAGATCAAGGCCGTCATCACGTCGCTGGGCGGCGACGACCAGGTGACCTATGTCAGACGCCTGCCCGATGCGCCGTTCCGGGACAACCCCAAGCCGTTCTTCGGGTACAGCGACAACACGCACTTCCAGAACCATCTGTGGCTCAACGGGGTGCCGTCGTTCTACGGCGGCGCGCTCTTCACGCAGTTCGCGCAGACGCCGCAGCTGGAAGAATTCACGGTTGAGTACCTGCGCCGGGCGCTGTTCGGGGTCGGCGAAGTCGCCCTGACCGCCGCGCCGTCCTATAACGACGTCGGCGTCGGCTGGGACGACCCGGCCAACGCGCGCCGGCCCAGGCTGTACGAGCCGAACGACGGCTGGTTCTGGGACGGCGACGGGGACGCATCGGGCTTCACCTGGGGCGGCTGCTTAGAATCGGTGGACGAGATGCTGCGCCACGGCGTCCGGCTGCCGACGCTGGAGCAGTTCGCGCAAGTCGTGTTGATGCTGGAAACGTCCGAGGAGATTCCCGAACACGAGTACGTCCGCCGCGTTCTGAGGGCGCTGGGCGAGCGGGGAATACTGGAGCGGGTCCGGGCCGTGCTGGTGGGCCGTCCGAAGGCGTGGGAGTTCGGCAAGCCGCGCACGGCGGAGGAGAAGGCCGCCTACCGGCAGGGACAGCGGGAGACGGTGCGGACGACGGTGCGGGCCTACAACGCCGCCTGCCCCGTCGTGCAGAATCTCGATTTCGGCCACACGAATCCCCAGATCTGCCTGCCCTACGGCTCCCTCGTCACGGTCGGCGGCGCGGGGAAGTCCATCACGGCGCAGTTTTAGCCTCCGACTCCTCCGCCGTTTGGGGTACAATGGACGGCGAAAGCGAGGGACGAGGCACGTGAGTCTTGGGGGCAGAGTGGCGCGGATCGGGCCGGAGCAGTACAACAGCATGACGGCGCTGCGCGAGGCGCTGGAGAAGACGGGCTTCCCGCCGCCGCGCCTGGAGTATCTGCTCAAGCAGCAGGGGATCGACCTGAGCGCCAAACTCGTCTTCTCGATGCGCAGCGGCACGGACTACCTCTACTGCAACGCCGAGGACGACGCCGAGGCGCAGGCGCTTTTCACCCATCACCTGGGCCGCCGTTAGTCGCTTCTCCCGTTGTGTGACATCAATCACGCTCCCCTGTGTCTTCGGTCACAGCCCGCCTCGCCGCTTCAGGTCATACTCTCTTCAAGACAACAGACTTGAAGGAGAAACGACCATGAACACTGCAACCCCGAACACGAAAGACGCCGCCCGGAACAATCCCGCCGGGGAAGTCCCGGCTTCGACCCTCCCCAGCCTGTTCACGGACGCGATGCGCTTCCTCGCCTTCGCGGCCGGCCTTGCGGGCGCGGCGGTGTTCCTCCGGGGCGAGCTGGCCCCGCTCGGCGCGAGCGTCGCGTCCGGCCTGCTGAACCCGCACACGCTCGGCCAGGCGCTGGGGATGTTCTGAACGCTCACGCCGACACTGAGTTTTCGGGGCGCGGCGGGGAAAGGACGCTGTAGGTGACCGTCTGCGGGCTGTCCGTGATGCGCCGGACCTCGCCGCGCTGCGCCAGTTCCGCCAGCGCTTCCAGCAGGGGTTTCGGCTCAACGGCTTTGAGGAAGGTTTTCGTGCCGCCGTTGCGGATAATCGTGGCGAGGAGCATCCGTCGTGTGTCTTGCAAGAGTGTACGCCTTTTCTAGCCGGTCCCGTCGGCGAGACGTTTTTTGACGGGCGGCAAGACATTTTACCAGCAACCGGGCGCACGGAAACCTTTTCATCCGCCGTTCTTGTCATACCTTTCAGACACTCATTCTCCCACTGCCGTTAATGGACACACGGCTGCAGTACAATCATACGGTGTCCCGCGTCTTTCCGGCACGAACATTTTGGGTGGCGGGCGGAAATGGAAGCCGCAGCGCAGACACTCCGGCCGGCAGCACGTCCTCCGTCACGGGGCCGCCCCTGTCTTTTGGTGTTCCAGACGCAAAAAAAGCGGCTCATCCCTCGGATGACCGCTTCATTTTCCGCCCCAATCTTGCGAACGTGAGTTCATTATGGCGCAAAACAGCCCACAAGTCAAGGGGAGTGAGTAGGCGTGACACGCCGCCAAACTTCCCAACATCACGCGCGGATTCACCAAAAATTGGGCTGTTTCGGGTGATGCAAGTAGAAAAATCTCTTCTCGAACGAAACAGCCTGTTTCAAAAACGTCGCAAAATAAAGGCCTCCGCTAGTGCCCCACGACGGCCAGAACCAGGCCGGGGTCGGACAGGTCGCCGGGCGTGGCGGCCTGGGTGCCGACCGTGTCAAGGAGGCGGCCCGGAACGGTCAGGGTGTCGCCGGAGATGCGGACGCGGCGCGTCACGTCCACGGCCCTGTCCCAGGCGAGGTCTTGCGCGAGGACGCGGGGCTTGCCCTTCAAGTGGCTCATTCTGATGGTCAGGCTGTGGAAGTGGCCGAACACGCCGAAGGGGCCTTGCGCGTCGCCGGCGTCCACCGTCACGTCGGCGGGCG
Organism: Armatimonadota bacterium; assembly: GCA_964657535.1. Taxonomy (GTDB): domain Bacteria; phylum Armatimonadota; class Armatimonadia; order Armatimonadales; family Capsulimonadaceae; genus CAZZVX01. The sequence continues at coordinate 5,839 of CAZZVX010000088.1, forward strand.
GCAGGAACCAGGCGCGGTCCTTTAGCGTCCGCTGCAACGCGCAGACGGCGACGGCGCCATTGGGGAAACGCCCGGCGATGACGAACGGCGGGGTGTCGCCGTCCACGGTCACGGTCGGCAGGGGCATGTTGCGGGAGACGCGGGCCGGGGCGCCCTGGCGGACGTCTTTGCCGATCACTTCGCTGTCCCAGGTTTCGCCCTTCTGGAATTGCCAGTCGTCGGTCAGGATGTGCGAGTCCAGCGTCACCGCTCCCTGCCCCGCTCCGTAGGGCGCGGCGATACGCTGCCAGTGCAGGGCGCGGATCACCTCGTCCATGCGGCGCTTGGCCTGCCGGGCGCCGTTAAAGAACAGGTCCGGGTCGCCGTCGGGCCGCAGGCCAGTGAGGGGGAAGCGCATGACGCCCATCGTGCAGCCCAGTGTCGCAGCAATATAGACTTCGTCCTCGCAGTTGAGCAGACCCGTCACTTCCGGGTGGCCCTGCGCCCCATTCATCATCTGGGCAACGCGGTCCAGGGTCGTCGGGACGGACAGGGCCGGGCTGACGTCGTAGGTGCGGAAGACGTCGGAGTGGCGCAGCAGATCAATGCGGCGCGAGTCCCAGGCCTGCGCGCCGAACCGCCCGTCCGTGGCCCAGTCGCCGTTGAACGGTCCCTCGCCGTTGACGTGTTCCAGGATCAGGCCGGGGACCTGCGTCTGCTTCAGGCGCTGCACCGCGAAGTCCCCGTCGCCGCCGTCAATCTTCCAGTATTTCACCCCGGCGTCGCGGCTCCGCTGCAGCAGCGGCGCGATCTCGCCCGGCGTGTCCGGCGTCCCGCGCGTCCACAGAGCCAGCGCCCGCCATCCGTTCGCCCGCACCGCCGCGTCCAATTTCTGGAGTCGCTCGGTCGGCGTGCCGACGAACGACGGGAATTTCGCGGTGTCCAGCAGCATGGAGTGCTGCTCGCCGGTGTAGTAGCCGTCGTCCATCAGGAAAAAGAGGTCGGCGCGGGCTTTGGGGTAGAACGTCTTCGCCCACCCGCGCGGCCCGAAGACCTGCTCCTCGGTGATGACCTGCTTCGCCTGCCCATACCCTGCGCCGCCTTCCAGCAGCGTGGGGTCAAGGCTCGCCGCTCCCTGCCCGAAGACGTAGTTCTGCGCCGCCCAGGTGCAGTAGTAGTTTGGCGCGCCGCAGGGCGTTTTGGGAACCAAATCAACTTGGCCCAGGGAAGGCGCGGCCAGGGACGCGAGCGCGGTGATAATTAGCATCATCCCTCCTGTCGCGCGACGGCGCGTGTGTCGTGTGCGTGGCATCAAAATTTCTTCCTCCGTCATTTCCCTCCGGCGGCCCGCTGCCAGGCCTCGCCGATGGCGTTCAGGGAGCCGTCGCCCTGGGTCAGCGACAGCGTGTTCTGGTGGGGGATCAGCGAGTACCAGGCGTAGCGCTCGACATACGGCAGGCGGTCCATCATGGCGGCGGACAGGGTGGCGAACCGGGCCGCCGTGGCGGCGTCGGGGTAGGCGTTCGTGTCCCAGTTGACCAGGCCGTACTCCGTCACCCAGACCGGCAGGCCGTAGGCCGTGTGGACGGCCTCGATCTCGGCCCGGAGATTTGCGGTCGCCTGGACGGGGTCGAACGACGACTGGTACGGGTGGATGCACAGGAAGTCCACCCGCAGGTGACGGGTTCTGGCCTGGGCCATGAACTGCGCGAGCCAGCCGCCGGGCTTGGCGTCCTCGCCGGTGCCGACCGCCGGGCTGCCCAGACGCAGGCCCGTCGCCTCCAGCTGCGGCCAGTCCGCGACCGCCTGCGCGACCGTCATGTTGGACTGCCCGTGGACGTTCGGCTCGTTGAAACCGAGCAGGACGCCCGCGCCGGACGCTTTGGCCGCCGCCAGTTCCTTCGGGTTGACGTTGTTGTGGCCCCAGACCATCGGGACGAACTGGACGCCGGGCGTCGGGCCGACTGGGGCGGTCCCCCAGTCGTAGTACCAGCCGACCCGCAGCGCGTCCATGTCGGCCACGGAGTGGGGGACGCTGGAATAGTCCCCGACGCCCTTCTTGGCGACGCCCGCCGCCGCGCCCGCGCCGGGGAGCGCGAGCATCAAAAGCGCGGCGAGGAAGGGAAGTACGGGACGCATCACGGCGGGCTTCCGGGGCCTAACTTTGAACAACGGGGACGGCGAACGTCATCAACACGGCAGACGCAAAAAAAGCGGCTCACCTCTCAGGCGACCGCTTCGTTTTTCGTCCCAATCTTGCGAACGTGAGTTCATTATGGCGCAAAATCGCCCACAAGTCAAGGGCCGAGAGCGATTTCCGAGAATGGCTGAAAGCCGTAGTTTCTAATCCTTGTCTCACGCGAAACTCTGTGCCACAGGTCATAGCAAAAACCAATCCTGTTGTAAATCCCAGATAATGTGTTTCGGAATCGTCTCAAAATGTCTGTTGCCGCACTCTGTCACCTGTCTTCCCGGATGAGGCGCAGCGACCGCATCAAGAATACGCACTGTCTGTTTTCCTGTCCTAGACCCTGCAAGCCCATTGCAGGCGAACAAATCAATTAGTCTGTGTCCGTGACAGACAACACCCAAAGGTGTCTCAGACCTTTATCAATACCAAACCAAGTGTGATCCCACGCCACATCATAAAACCAACTGCTCCAGATAAGGCCTGTGTGGTACATCACAATCTCTGAATACCGGTCTCCAAACAAAGCCTCACAAAAATTATAAGCCGGTCAGGCGACGTCATAGGCCGTCAGGAACTCTTCGCGCGTGATGCCGCTCTGGGTCAGGACGGTCCGCAGGGTCGAACCCTTAATGAGTCTGTGGTTGGGCAGGGTCAGCGGGGTCTTGCTCCCGTCCTCGTTCTCGCGCGCCAGAGCCAGGTGATTGCCCTCCCGCACCAGAGCGAATCCCAGGATCGCGAAGGCTTTGAGCACCCGCTCCTGGGGTGCGTCGGTCGGAAAGCGCGGCATCAGGCGGCCACCCCAAGTTCGGCGACGAAGGCTTCCAAGACGGGCACCTCGGTCTCGATCACGTCTGGTCCGAATGTCTCGATGTGAAAAGCGATGGCGGACTCGACATCGGCGAGGGCTTCCTCATAGGTATTGCCCTGCCCGACGACCACGCCGTGGATGCCCAGCGGGTAGGCGACATAGCCGTCGCTGTGCCGCTCGATCACGATCTTAAACTGTTTCACTCTGCGCCTCCCGCGATATGACCATGACAATAAGGCTATGATACCACAGGCGAGCAGGAACAGAGCGCGTCCCCACGCGGCCAGAGGCGCATTAGACGGCCGGGGAATAATTTGGCGTCTCTGTGGGAACTTACAGAAGAGCGGGCGCGTCAATAGACAGTATTGAATGCGCCGCGCGCAGACACTTATCGAAAGGGTTTACCCATGACTATTCCGAAGAATTCACGACGCGCCCTCGCGGGGCTGGCCCTGGCCTCCCTGCTGGCCGCGCCGCTCGCCGCCCGCGCCCAGCAAGGCACCCCCGTCATGTCCCGCCGGATTTCCACCGGCACGACCGTGCAGGTGACTCTGTTGCGCGACGTCAACTCCGGCACGGCCCACGTCGGCCAGCGCGTCCGGGCGCGGGTCGCCCCCGACGACCACAGCGGCCTGCCCGCCGGCATGGTGCTGGTCGGGCGCGTCACCGAGGTCCGCGCCGCCACCAACCGTGAGGCGGGCGTGCTGAACATCCAGTTCACCACGCCGCGCCAGGGCGACAACGGCCAGACGGGCTATCTGCCGTCCAACTACGACCAGGACCAGGAGCAGGTCGCCGGGCTGCCGGCGGACAACACGACCGACGGCGGCGCCGCGCCCGCCGACACGTTCCAGCCCCAGGCCTCGGCCCGGCTGGTCGGCAAGACGCCCTCCTCCGATAAGTCGTCCAAGTACGCGACCATCGGCGCGGGCGTCGGCGCGATCATCGGCCTGGGCCGCAAAGGCAAGATCGGGGACGCCGCCGAGGGGGCCATCCTGGGCGGCGCGGGCGGCTACGCCGCGAACGCCATCCAGAAGCACCCGGCCAGCGACGTGAACCTGGCGAAAGGCTCCGAGATCGCCATCCACCTGGACACCCCGCTGACCGTCCGCACCGAGATCGTCGCGCCGTACTGAGCAGCGCTTACCAGAGCGTCGTCGGGCTGGCTTTGGGGTCGGGCGGGCAGCCCCAGGCCCGGCGGAACTCCGGGGTGTCGGCCAGGGCGCCCAGCACGCGGTACTTGTCCGGGGAGTGCGGGTCCGACGTCAGCCGGACCTTGGCGCTCTCCGGGCGCTGCACGTCGTGCCAGGTCTGCGCGAACGCCAGGAAGAAGCGCTGTTCGGGCGTGAAGCCGTCAACCGTCGCCTTCGGCCTGCCCGCCAGCGACTTCTCCAGCGCGAGGTAGGCGATCTTCAGGCCCCCGATGTCGGCGATGTTCTCGCCCTGCGTCAGCGCGCCGTTGATGTGCAGGCCGGGCAGGGGCGCGTAGGCCGAATACTGCGCGACGATGCCCTGGGCGCGGGCGCCGAAGTTCGTGGCGTCCTGGGCCGTCCACCAGTCGCGCAGGTTGCCGTGCGGGTCGTACTGGCGCCCCTGGTCGTCGAACCCGTGCGTCATCTCGTGGCCGATCACCGTGCCGATGGCCCCGTAGTTCACCGCGTCGTCGGCCTGCGGGTCGAAGAACGGCGGCTGCAGAATCCCCGCCGGGAAGTTGATGTCGTTCATTTCCGGGCTGTAGTAGGCGTTGACGGTCGGCGGACTCATGCCCCACTCGCCCTTGTCCACGGGCCTGCCGATCTTGTTCAACTCCCGCTGCCACTCGAACTCCTCGGCCCGCATCCGGTTGACCACGTAATCGGGGCTGTCCACGTGGAGCTTGGAGTAGTCGCGCCACTTGTCCGGGTAGCCGATCTTGACCCGCATGGCGTCCAGCTTGACCAGCGCCTGCGCCCGCGTCGCGGGACTCATCCAGGGGACGGTGCGCAGGTCGTCGCGCAGCACGCTCTTGAGGTTCTGCACCAGGGCCAGCGCGCGGGCCTTCGCGGCGGGCGGGAAGGCCTCCGCGACGTACAACTGCCCCAGGTCGTCGCCGAGCGCGCCGTCGGTCGTCTCCACCCCCCGCTTCCAGCGCGCCTGCTGCTGCGGCGTGCCGCTCAGGACCGTGCCGTAGAAGTGGAAGTGTTCGGCGTCGAAGTCGTCGCTCAGGCGGCCCGACTCGGTGTCTATGAGCTGCCAGCGCAGGTACGTCTTCCAGTCACCCAGCGGCACGCCCGTCAGCATCCCGCCGAGCGCGGTGAAGAACTGGGGCTGGCCGACGTCCATGCCGCCGGGCTTTTTGACCCCCGCCGCCGTGAAGTAGGGCCGCCACGCGACGCCGGGCGTCAGCCGGTCCAGGTCGGCCAATGTCATCTTGTGGTAGTTGGCCTGCGGGTCGCGCATCTCCGTCGGGGACTTGGACGCCTTCGCCAGACTCGTCTCGATCCCCATGACCGTCTTCGCGTCGGCGTCGGCCTGGGCCGGCGTCTCGCCCAGCAGCGCGAAGACCTTCGTGACGTGCGCGACGAACGCGGCCCGGATGGCCTGCGTGTCCGTGTCCGTCCGGGTGTAGTAGCCCGGCTCCGGCAGGCTGGTGCCGCCCTGCTGCAGTTGGAATATCTCCTGCGCGCTGTCCTTCGCGTCCTGCCCGACCCCCGCCCCGAACGCCGCCCCGACCCCGGCCCGGTGCAGGTGGCCGATCTCCGTCAGCAGGCCGGGCGTGTCTTTCACGCCGTCAATCCTCGCCAGCTCCGGCGCGAGCGGCCTGACGCCCTGGGCGTTGATGCGCGCCGTGTCCATGAAGGTCCGGTACATCGCGCCGACCTTGCCCTCGGCGCCGTCCGGGGACGCGCCCGTGTCCGCCGCCGCCTTCTCGACGATGGCGTGCAGGGTCGCCAGGTTGCGCTCGTAGAGGACGCCGAAGCTGTCCCAGTCCGGGTACTCGGCGGGGATGGCGGTCGTCGCCAGCCAGTGTCCGTTGGCGTACTGGTAGAAATCGTCACACGGCTTCACGCCCGTGTCCATCGCGCTCAGGTCCAGGCCGTGGCCCGGCGTCTGGGCGGGCGCGGGCGCGGCCAGCAGCGCCCCCGACAGGGCGGCGGCCAGGGAAAGTATCGGTTTGACGTGCATACACTTCGCTTTCTAAAGAGTCTCAGAGTTTCGCGGAAAGTGTAGCACGAACGGGGCGGCGAATGCAAGGACGGGGCCGCCCGTCAGACGAGATGGGCCAGCGCGTGGGCGATATAAACGACGTAGGCGCCGAGCAGCGTCAGCACGCCGCCCAGTTCCAGCGTCTGCGCCAGGGCGCGGCGCAGATGGGCGCGGCGGTGGGCGGCCAGCGCGGCGCGGGAGGCGGGCCGGGTGTTCGCGTCGGTCGTGTTGAGTTCGGGGGTCGCGGTCGTCATGGTCGTGTTCTCCTGTTCGGCTCGGTTCGTCCTTCGTTGTTGAACCTATTATAGCCGTCGGGGAAGACGCCCGCTGGGAAGCCCGTCACGCCGCCTGTGTGAACTGCGTCACAGTGGCAGATTCATGGGAGGCGCTCGCGGAAATTGCCGTCCGGGTCGTAGACTTCCACGAAAGAGGGTGGGGCAAGCCGCCCGGTGAAGACGGCGAAACAGGCGTGTCCAGGGAGGCGGACGGACTCATAGAGGAGGGCTTGGAAACGGCCACTCGTACTGGCCGCTCCGCCGAGCCGCTGCGTGGGCGGCGTCCGGCCCGCGTTCTGCGCGAGACGCCAGGGCGCGGCCAGTTCCGCCGGGTCCGTCCCCAGCACCGCCTGCGTGGCCGGGTCGGTCAGGTCTAAAACAGCCTCCAACCGGTAGTGCAGCGAGACGTACACGCCCACCGGGGTCGGCGGCGCAAGTGCGGGGTTTTGCCGCTGCACGGCGGCATGGACGGGATTGGCCTCCGCGAACGCGGTCTCGGCATCGTCGGCGAGGTACAGCATGGGAGGGCCGCCGCGCGGGGTGAAGCGCGCCCCCGACGCCGGAGCGCCGAGGTCATACAAAACCCGATGCGGATGGAGGGCGTTCTGAGCGGGTGCCGCGAGGTATTTGTACCGCACCACGCGGAAGCCATATCCCTCGCGCCGCACGGGAGCGAGCGTGGGCAGGACTTGAGCAAGACCGGCACTGTCACGCATCAGCCGGGCTGTCCCACCAGCGCGTCTTCCAGCAGTGCGGCGACGGTCTCCGCCCCGCCCGCTTCCAAGACGGCGCGGGGCGTTTGGCCTTCCAAATCGGGGTTGGGCGCGTTGAGCCAGGCCCGCGCGGCCTCGTCGGAGCCTGTCAGGTGCGATAGCGCGGACGCCAGGCGCAGGTAGACGACCAGCGGCGCTTGCAGCGCGGCGGCGGCGGGCGTCTTATGCACGGTCGGATAGGCGCGTCCCAGCGCCCCCGCCAGCGTTTTCAGGGACAGCCCCAGCCAGGCGGCTATTGGCCGTGCGTCCAGTCGCCCTGACACTGGATCGTGCAGCGCAGGCATCAGATGACTTGTCAATGCCGGGTCATCCGCCGTCGCCTCCGACGCGGCTGCACGCAGCCGCCGCGCCCGCCGGGCCGTCGGGGCATTGAGCGGGGGCGTCAACAGGCGTTCCACGCGGCACTCCCACTCCTGCGCGTCGGCGCGGCTGCTGATGAAGTCCACGCCGGGACGGGCCAGCCGCCGGGCGTCGCTCCCGGACAGGGGCTGCTCGGTGTCCACGACATACAGGGCGCGCAGTCCGGGCGTCTGCCGCAGCAGACGGTCCGCCGCCGGGAGGGGCATGGCCCCCGGTGCGGTCAAGTTCAGCACGGCCACGTCCTGCGCCGCCCGCTCCCGGACCCGCCCGGCAAACTCTCCCCACGACACGCTTTCCGCCGCATCCAGCACGCGCCGTCCCCGCCGCGCCCGCCGGAGCCGGCGCAGCAACTGCTCCCCTGCGTCTACAAACAGGATCGTCGCATTACCATATTCCATAGGCTGATTATACCAACAATCAACCTGGAATCAACGAAATCCTTTTCAAACAACTTGTCAGGCGAGGTGAGCCAGTGCGTGCAGGGCGTAGGCGGCGCTCGACCCCATCAGCGTCAGCACGCCGGTCAGCTCCAGCGTCTGCGCCAGGGTGCGGCGCGGGCTGGCCCGGCGCGCGGTTTTGGCGGCGCGGGCGGTGGTCGTGATCAGTTTCAGGGTCGCGGTCGTCATG
>CAZZVX010000089.1:0-13992 GCA_964657535.1 Armatimonadota bacterium
TGCGTGGAGATTATGAAGACGGTCGGCTCGCCGCTGCTGTCGCTGTGGTTCGCCGACGGCACCAACTTCCCCGGCCAGGGCGACTTCCGGCGGCGCAAGCGCTGGTTTCAAGATGGTATGGCCGAAGTGTACGCCGCGCTCAGCGACCAGCAAACGATGCTCGTGGAATACAAGCCCTTTGAGCCGTCGTTCTACCACACCGACATCGCCGACTGGGGCATGGCCTACACATTCTGCCAGGCTCTCGGCCCGCGCGCCAAAGTCCTAGTGGACTTGGGCCATCACCTGCCCGGCGCGAACATTGAGCATATCGTCGCGTTTCTGCTGGACGAAGGCCGTCTCGGCGGCTTCCATTTCAACAACCGCAAGTACGCCGACGACGACCTGACGACCGGCTCCATCAACCCCTACGAACTGTATCTCATCTACGCCGAATTGGTGTCGGGCGAAAACGACGGCATCACCGGCGATGTGGCGTATATGATTGACGAAAGCCACACGCTCAAGAATAAAATTGCCGAAATGATCCAGAGTCTAATCGCTCTACAAACCAGTTACGCCAAAGCCCTGCTGATTGATCGCACGGCGCTCAAAGCCGCTCAGGAGTCAAACGATCTGGTCGCCGCCGAGGAGGTTTATAAATCTGCCTTCGCCACAGATGTCCGTTCCCTGCTCTGGAAGGTCCGCACCGACAAAGGCTTGCCCGACCCCGCCGATCCCGTTCAAGGTTTCGTCGCCAGCGGCTACCCCGAAGCCAAAGCCGCCGAGCGCGGCGTCGGCGGCAGCGGCGGCCTAGGGGCGTGAACTTCCGTCGCGGGGGCGTTGTCACCCTGCCTTTTCTTCCGCCTCTTCGCCTTTCTCGCCGAGTTCCACGATGTCTCCGTCTTGGAACAGGATGCTTTGCAGCGCCGCCCGCCACTTCGGTGTCCGGCGCAGCAGGAATTCCAGGTCCATGCCGAAGTGCTTGAACTCTTCTTCCTGCGCGTTCGCCATGATGGCTTTGGCGTCTTTGTCTTTCTCAACGGCAATACGCTGCTCGTACCAGCCAATGGCCTCGGCTTCTTCCGTCAGCGAGGCGACCATGCGGGCGAACGTGCGCGTCTCGGCGGGCAGTTCGTCAGGCGGCTCGTGATATTGGTCAAACGGCATAGGTTTCTCCTGATCTTTCTCTCAGTGCGACGGGTTATTTGTGTGGGGCTTCTTTCCTAGATCGCGCCAGTCCGTTTCCTGGATTTCCACGTTGTAATGCTGCGCGGCCTTTTTGATGTTGGCCCAGGCTTGGTCGCGGTCGGCGTCGGACACGCCCTGCACCTGGTCAAACCGCGCCAGGGCATTCTTGACGTGGCTCGCATCCGTCAGCGGCTCTTTGCGCTGCTTGGGGAACGCGAAAACGCTTTCTGGCAGATCGTCCTTCTGCTTCGTACTCAAATCGCCATGCGCCTCGTGCGCGTCCCAGGTCGTTTTGGTCGCCATGAGTTTCCCCTCCTTCGGGCGTGCAGGTTGTTGAAGTTATTCCAATTCAGGCGTCCGCCAAAACACGAGCGTATTTTCCCTTGAATTGGGCTATAACAGAGACATGAAGGGTGAGTTTGATTCGCTTTACGCGCATGGGTTTGTGCGGGCGGCGGTGTGTGTGCCGTTTCTGCGGGTGGCAGACCCGGCGTACAACGCCGCGCAGACGCTGGGGCTTGCCAAGCGAGCGTCGGAGATGGGTGCGGCGGTGGCCCTGTTCCCCGAACTGGGGCTGCCGGCGTACTCGAATGACGATTTGTTTCACCAGGACGCGCTGTTGGAAGCGACTGTGGACGCGCTGGGGGCGCTGGTGCAGGAAAGCCGGGGCTTCAGCCCCCTCCTGCTGGTCGGCGCTCCACTGCGCTTGGAGAACAAGTTGTTCAACTGCGCCGTTGTCATTTACCGGGGGCAAATACTCGGAATTACGCCCAAGACGTACCTGCCCAATTACCGGGAGTTTTACGAGAAGCGACAGTTCACGTCCGGGAGGGACACCGTCGGGCAGGAAGTGACGCTGCTCGGCCAAACAGTTCCGTTCGGCAACGATTTGGTCTTTGAGGCCGCCGACTTTGATAGATTCGCGCTCCATGTGGAGATCTGCGAGGACGTGTGGACGCCGATCCCGCCCTCCACCTACGGGGCGCTGGCCGGGGCGACGATTTTGGCGAACCTGTCGGCGAGCAACATCACCATCGGCAAGGCCGAGTACCGCAAGGATTTGTGCGCCGCGCAGTCCGGCAAATGTGTCGCGGCGTATCTGTATTCCGCCGCCGGGCCGGGCGAATCTACCACGGATTTGGCCTGGGACGGCCATGCACTGATCTACGAAAACAACGAATTGCTGGCCGAGGCGGAGCGGTTCCCGGCGTCTGAGCAGATGATCACGGCGGATATTGACCTGGAACGACTTGTTCAAGATCGGATGCGGCTGACGAGTTTCCAGGACACTATCGGCGACCATCGGGAGCGGGTCCGGGCTATGCGCCGTGTGCCGTTTGAGTTCCATATCCCGCCGGGCAAACTTCCGCTGCTGCGCCGCGTGGAGCGCTTCCCCTATGTGCCGGACGACCCGGCCCAGCGCGATGCCCGCTGCTTTGAGGCTTACAATATCCAGGTTCATGGCCTGATGAAGCGGCTGACCAGTACGAAGATCGAGAAAGTTGTCATCGGCGTTTCCGGTGGCCTGGACTCCACCCACGCGCTGATCGTCGCCGCCCAGACGATGGACCGGCTCGGCCTCCCCCGCCAAAACATCCTTGCTTACACCATGCCCGGCTTTGCGACCAGCACGACAACCAAATCCAACGCCTGGGGATTGATGGACGCGCTCGGCGTTTCGGCCAGTGAGATTGACATCAAGCCCAGTTGCCTGCAAATGCTGCACGACATCGGCCACCCGTTTGTCGGCGGCGATCCCGTCTACGACATCACGTTTGAGAACGTCCAGGCGGGCGAGCGGACGTCGCACTTGTTCCGGCTGGCGAACTTCCACAACGGGCTGGTGCTGGGAACGGGCGACCTGAGCGAACTCGCGCTAGGCTGGGCGACGTATGGCGTCGGCGATCAAATGTCGCACTACAACGTCAACGTGTCCGTGCCGAAGACGCTGATTCAGTTCCTGCTGCGCTGGGTCATCGCCACCCGGCAGTTCAATAAGGCGACCTCGGACATTTTGCAGTCTATCCTGGACACGGAGATTTCCCCGGAACTGGTCCCGCACGATTCGGAAGACACCGGCAAGCCCGCCCAAAGCACGGAAGCCAAGATCGGGCCGTATGAGTTGCAGGACTTCAACCTGTATTACACGACTCGCTACGGCCTGCGCCCCAGCAAAGTCGCGTTTCTGTCCCTCCATGCCTGGGGCGATAAGATGCGCGGCGACTGGCCGGGCAACTTCCCGGAAGACAAAAAGTACGACTATGACCTGCCGACCATCAAAAAATGGCTGCGCGTCTTCCTGTACCGCTTCTTCCAGATCAGCCAGTTCAAGCGCTCCGCCGTCCCTAACGGCCCCAAAGTCGGCTCCGGCGGCTCACTCTCCCCGCGCGGCGACTGGCGCGCGCCGAGCGACTCCGAAGCGACTGTGTGGCTCGCCGAGCTGGACAAAAACGTGCCGGACGGGTAATGGGAGATATTCTTTGTCTGGTACAATAGACCTCTTGCATAAGTCATTGGTCTTGGCACGCCAAGCCCCTACGTTCCATCAGAAACCTTTGTAGGGGCATGACGTGTCATGCCCTTCTGCAAGAGGTCTAATAAGTGACGGAGGACGTTTCTGTGACGCTGAACATTGAGTTGCCTGAAGATACGCTGGCGGCTTTGCGGGCCGATGCTCAGGCGCAGGGGCGACGCGCGGAAGATGTTGCCGCCGAATATCTGGCAGTCCTTTACACGCCGGAAGACGACCTGGAAACCGCGCTGGAAGAAGGTTTTGCTCAGGTGGACGCCGGACAGGGACAGCCCTTTGACGAGTTTGCAGCGGAGCTGCGGACACGGTTTGAAGCACATTAGGGAAGATAAACGAATGAACAAAGCAGTTATCACGATTTTGGTTCTTGCAGCCGGGAGCCTCACGGTTCCGGCGGGGGCGCATGCGCGCAGGGGCGTTGCAGACTTTCAGGGCTATTGGACGTGGGAGACCTACACGAAAGACCGAAACGACCTGCCGCCCGCCTATCGCAATATGCCCCTCAAGGACACGCCGCGCGACTCGATGGGCGTGACCATCCGGCAGCGCGGCAGCCATCTGCGCGGCGAGTGCGGCGCGACCGCGCGTTTCCTCGCCATGATTGAGGACACCCATTTCACGACAATCGCGACGGGAAACACGGCGCGCGTGCGGCTTCTCAGCGACTTCGGGGGACACGTCACGGCGACCATCACGCGGCGCGGCCCGGCGCTCGTTTGGAAAGTCATTCGCTCGGATGGCGAGGAGTATTTCCCCCAGGAGGCCGTCTTGCATCGCGTTCTCCGCAGGCGACGGGCGTAGCGAGGCGACCCTATGAAGACACTGATCACCGGCGGGTGCGGCTTTATCGGCCTTGCGGCGGCGCACGCCTTGCGACAGCGTGGGCATGACGTGCGGCTGCTATCCAGTCGCAGCATTGGCGAAATGGAAGGCTTTCCCGTCGTCCAAGGCGACGTGCGCGACCCGGAAAGCCTCGCGTCAGCGACAGACGGCATTGAAGCCGTCGTGCTGTCGCATCAATTCCGAGGCTTTCCCATTGAGCGGCCAGAAACGCATGACACGTTTCAGGAAGTGGACGCCGACGGTACGCAGAATGTCCTCGTAGCCCTCCAAGCCAACGGTCAGCCCCGGCGCATTGTCTATCTCAGTGGGGCGGCGGTGCAGGAGGAAACACGGGACGCGCACCCCGGAATCGCCGCCAAATGGGACGCCGAGCAGCACGTTCAGAACAGCGGCATTCCCTGGATCGTCCTGCGGGCGTCTATCGTTTACGGCCTCGGCGACCATTATTTTTCGCAGATGGCCGCGTTTATCCGCAACGGCCCCGTCGTGCCGGTCTTCGGGGACGGTCGGGCGCTGGCCCAGCCGATCCACATTGATGATCTGGCGCAGACCATCGCCGCCGCCGTGGAAGACGCCCCCGACCAAGGCCGCCTGCTGGACGCCTGCGGCCCCAACGCCCTCAGCACCAATGCCACGCTTGATTTGCTGATGCAGACATTGGGACAGTTTCGACCTGTCCTGCATCTGCCCCTGCCAATTATCTCCGCCATCGCCCGCGCGCTGGAAGCGACCCTGCCTCAGCCGCCCATTACGCGCGGATTGATCGCCTTCAGTCGCTTTGACAACACCAGTCACGGCGTCAATGCCGACACGGTCTACGGCCTTGTTTATCGCACAGTGGACAGCGGCATCCGGCTGGTGTATGGGGATTAAATGTCAGGCGTCAGGCGGGAACATTTTGCGGGCTTCAAATTCGGGCGTAGGGGTGAAGGTTTCGGCCTGGGCTTCCAGGGCATCCACAAGGCGCGGGTGGGCGCATGGAAAATCTTTTTCCACAAAAAAGCGCAGGGGCGGCTCGGTTTCCGTTTTGAAGTAGACGCCTTCAGTGTCGGGCTGCGCCAAGCGTTCCCCGTCGGCAGAAGACAAGAAAAAGCGCACTTCGCCTTTGTCAGATGTCAGCCCGGTCGGGCCATCTGTGAGCAAGAGTACCACGCGCCAGGCTGCGCCGCCGGGAACGGTCAGGGCGGCACGCACTGGTTCGCCGAGTTCCAGGGCGTCCAGTTCCGGCGGCGTGATACGCAGCCGCAGGCTTTCGGATGTCCAGCGTACTTTCATTGTTGATAGTCATGCCGGCTAATAAATTCGCGCCTACAAGATCATGAAGCCCGCCTGCGCGGACTAAGACTGGAGCCTGCGGAGGCAGGCTTTGTGTTCTTTTTGCCGCGAATTTATTAGCCGGGCAATCCTTTCCAGGGATGGTTGTCTTGGGGGCGACTGACGCGGCGAGCGGCGTCCGGGTCCGCCGCCGAGGGCTTGCCCGCCGCGACAAAGGCCAGGCGCAGGGCTAATCCTCCGGCCAAACCGAGAGCGCCGGCGGCGATCTTGGCCCAGGGCTTGGCCTTTTTTGGCAAGGGCAGGCGGCTGACGATCTCCGGCAAGACAACGCCCGCGAGAATGGCCCCCTGCCAATACTCCCTACGGTAGCGGCCTGTCGTCAGCGGCGCGGCCAATTCCCCGGCGTGCGAAAGAAAACCGGCGTGGGTGACAGCCTCGGCAACGCGGGCGGCGGTTTCCACTTTTGCCAGGGCATTTGTCGCGGGAGCGTTGTCTTCACGGCCCGTCACGGCATCTTTGACTTCCAGGGCCAGACGCACGGCCCCCGCCCCCGCACTGACGGCGCTGGCGCTGAAGAGCGCCCCGATCCAGGGATTCTTGGCCCAGATCGGCGTCGCCGTCGTGCTGAGTAAGACCCCCGTATATCCCGCCAACGCAACAGCGAGAGGAATGCCCGCCGCGTCGCCGAGCGCGCCGATAGCCGTATCTGCGACTTTGGCCGTGCCTTTTGCGTCTCTATCGCCACGACGGGCGCGTGCGATCTCGCGCAGGGCGACCAGGCCGCCGACGGCGGTGTAGGCGGTCAGCACCCAGGAGCCTAAGTTCATCGGTGAGGTCGGCTTCCAGACGCGCAGCATATGGTGAAAGCGTTTGCGGTCTCCCAAATCCCAAATAAGCAGCGGGGCGCAGGGCAGCGCGGCGGCGGCGGCCACGGCGGTTCCCAGACGGGTCACGACTTTGTATTTCTCGCCGCCAAACCGCTCGGCCAGCCGCGCCAGCACGAACGCATACGACGACAAACCGCCGAGGAAGAAGTATACGCCGACTTCCTGAGTCCAGACGGACGGCTTGAGGATGGAAATGTCGTAATAGGCGGGTTTGTCGTCATCGGGCTGCTTAGGACTGCGCCGCCCGGAGTCGGCGGTTTCCGGCCAGCCGCCTTTGCTGGCGGGCAGATCGGACAATGCGCCCCAGCGCCCGTTGCCCCGGTTCTGGCTGGTGTCTGTCTCACCCGGCATCGGACGCTCCTTGCTTCAGGAAAACCGCGCCCAGCACGGCCAAACCCAGGCCTGTCAGCAGGCTGGCGGCGTAGCGCGCGGCCAGGCCGTGCCATGGCTGCGGCGGCGCTTCGGGAAGATTATACTCGTTCGGGTGGTCTTCCAGCAGAAAAAAGGAGTTCAGCGAGCCGTATTCGTCGCTCAGAGGCCGGTCTCCGTACAGATAGGCCGCCGCGTTGCCCTGCGCGTGCAGTTCTTCCACGCGCTTGCGGGCTTTTTCGCGCAGTTCGTCCACGGGGCCGAACTGGATAGACGCCGTCGGGCAGGACTTGGCGCAGGCCGGTTCCATGCCGCCTTTTTGCCGGTCATAGCACAACGTGCATTTGTGTGCGTGGCCGTCTTCCTTGCTGCGATCCAGCACGCCGAACGGACAGGCGGAAATGCAGTAGCCGCAGCCGTTACAAATATCGGCTTGGAGATACACGTCGCCGAATTCGTTGTAGACCAGTGCCCCCGTCGGGCAGGATTTCACACACGGCGCGTCCTCGCAGTGCTTGCAGACATCGCTCATCATCAGCCAGCGGCTGCTGGTTTCGCCCATCTGTTCTTTAAATGCTACGTGCCGCCACGTCGTCGCGCCCAGATGCTCGGTGTTGTCGTAGCTTTTGCCGGTGAACTTGAAGCCGTCCGACGGCAGTTGGTTCCACTGCTTGCAGGCGACTTCGCAGGCCTTGCAGCCGATGCACACGCTGGTATCGGTAAAAAAGCCCATCTGCTGCTGTCCGTCCGGCCCTGGATCGGGGACAGGGGTGCGGCGCGGCGGAAAGGCGTTGTGCAGGCTCGTCGCCAGTTCGCCCGACATCATAGCGAGGGGGATCATGGCGTGCTTCCTTTCGGGCCAGCCTTGCGCAAGGATTTTTCTAAATGGCCTTCCGGCTGATGCCCGGCGGGCGTGTCCGGGACCGGCTCGCGGGACGGCCAGGGGGCCGTCGGCTCCGTCGGCGTCCGGGGCTGATTTGCCGCGCGGCCCGCGCGGACGCGGCAGGCGAAGACTTTGCTTTCCACGATGCTGACGTTGGCATCAATGGCCGCGTGGGTCAGGTCGTTGGCGAGGCCGCCGACGGTTTCGCCTGCATAGCCCCAATGGAACGGAATGCCGATCTGATGGATGGTTCTGCCGTCCACCACCATCGGCTTCAAGCGGCGCGTGACCATCGCCCGCGCTTCCATCTCGCCACGCGCCGAAATAACGGTCAAAAAGCCGCCGTGTTTAATTCCGTGTCCCGACGCGAGTTCCGGGCTGAGTTCCACAAACATCTCCGGCATGAGTTCGTTGAGCCAGGAGTTGAACCGGCTCATCGGGCCGCTCAGGTAATGCTCCGTGACGCGGAACGTGCAGGCGACAACGGGGAAGTCGCTGTCCGTCGTGTGGACGATGGGGTTGAGCGGGCCGTTCATGTAGCGCGTCGTCGGGTTATCCTGAACACCGTCGTACAAGCCGTTGCGCACGGGCGACTCGACCGGCTCGTAGTGCGTCGGGAACGGCGCGTCTTTGGTGCCGCCGGGCGCGAACAGCCAGCCCAGGCCGTCCGGCTTCATCATAAACGGCGTGTCGCCCGCGATGGCGTCCATGCCGGTCGCGCCGTCTTTGGGCCGGTAAGCAGGGTCTTTGTCCGGCTCAAAGTCCGGCTCGTCGTCGCCCACCCATTTCTTCTTTTCGCTATCCCACCAGATGAGTTTCTTGCGCTCGGACCAGGGCGTACCGTCGGGGGCTGCCGACGCGCGGTTGTACATGACGCGCCGGTTGTGCGGCCAGGCGAAGCCCCAGTTCGCTTCAATCAGGCTGCCGGGCGTACGCACCCGGTCACGGGCGCGGTTGCGCTCATAAGACGGCGTGACGCCGCTGTAGATCCAGCCGCCGCAGGCGGTCGTCCCGTCGTCCTTGCAGTCCGAGAAGCCGCTGAGGAGTTTGGGCTTGCCGGTCTTGGCGTCCAGTTCGTCAACATGATAGCCGTTGATCTCTTGCAGAATCTTCTCTACGGCGGGTTCGCCTTCAATGCGGCTGGGCGTGCCGTCGGGCAGGATGAACGGCTTGTCGGGTTCATAGTCCCAGGTCAGGTGCAGCAGGGGCTGGTCGCGGCGCTCGGTGGAACCGGCGTAGAGTTTCTTCAGGCGCTTGCCCAGATTATAAACGAACCAGGCGTCCGAGCGGCAGTCGCCGGGTGGGTCAATGGCTTTGTCATGCCACTGGATCAGGCGCTGCGTGTTGGTCAGCGTGCCTTCTTTTTCCGGGGACGCCGCCGCCGGGATAAAGAACACCTCGGTCTTGATGTCTTCCGGCGGCGGCCCTTTCGGGTCGTTTTTCCAGAACAGAGCGCTGTCGGTCTCGAACCAGTCGGCGACCACGAGCCAGTCCAGTTGGCGCAATCCGGCCCGGATCAGTCCGGCATTGACCAAACCCGCCGCCGGGTTCATGCCGAACAAGAAGTAGCCCTTGATTTTTCCTTGAGTCATGCGCTGAAAAATTGGAATGATGGAATAGTCGTCATCAATGCGCGGCAGCCAGTCAAACCGGAACTCGTTGTCCGCCTGAGCCGCCTCGCCGTAGTAGGCTTTGAGCAGGCTGACGATGAACTTGCGGAAGTTGGTCCAGTAGCCGACCGGGATGCCCTCGTACTTGACATAGTCGTCCAGCGTCTCGTGCGTTTCCGTCGCCGCCGGCTGCGGCAGGTAGCCGGGCAGCAGGTCGTACAGCGTCGGGATGTCGGTGGACCCCTGAATGCTCGCATGGCCTCGCAGGGCGAGGATGCCGCCGCCGGGCCGCCCGATGTTGCCGAGCAGCAATTGCAGGACGCTGGCGGCGCGGATGATCTGCACGCCCGTCGTGTGCTGTGTCCAGCCGACGGCGTACACCAGAGCCGCAGTTTTGTCCGGCCCGCTGTTGTCGCACAGGACCTGGGCGACCCGCTCCACCTGTTCCGGGGCGCAGCCGCACACATCGGCGACTAATTCGGGCGTGTAGCGGGCGTAGTGCGTCCGCAGGCGCTGCATGACGCAGTTGGGGTCTTGCAGCGTGTGGTCGAAGACGATCTGGCCCGCTGCGGCGTCCGTCGCGTCACTCTGGGGCGTTTTGTGGCTGGTGGCCCCGCCCATCGTGGCGTAGCCGTGCATCCCGTGACTGTTCTTCTGCGACTTCTGCTGCCCGTCGCCGCCGCCTTCGCTTTCGGTTCCTTCCGCGTGCTTGTAGCTCCAGTGGCCTGCGCTGGGGTCGTAGGAGCGCGTTTCCGGGTCGTAGCCGCTGAACAAGCCGTCTAAATTTTCGGCGTCCAAAAAGTGTTCATCAATGATGACGGCGGCATTGGTGTAGTGAAGCACGTACTCTTGAAACCAGCGCTCGTGCGTCAGGACATAGTTAATTAAGCCGCCCAAGAACGCGATGTCGCTGCCGGCGCGGATTTGGACATGGAGATCGGCCATCGCCGACGTGCGCGTGAAGCGCGGGTCCACGTGCATCAAAGTCGCGCCCGCTGCTTTGGCCTTCATCGGCCAGCGGAAGCCGACCGGGTGCGCCTCGGCCATGTTGGACCCCATGATCAAGATCGCGTCGCTGTTGGACAAATCCTGCTGATAGTTGGTGGCCGCGCCGCGGCCAAAAGAAGCCCCCAGACCGGGGACGGAAGCAGAATGTCAGATGCGCGCCTGGTTCTCCACGGAGACCACGCCCAGGCCCGCCGAGAACAGTTTCTTGATCAGGTAGTTTTCTTCATTGTCCAGCGTTGCGCCGCCGAGCGTGCCGAAACTGCGGACCGCGCCGAGTTTGAGGCCGTCGTCGGTCTTCTCGGTCCAATCGTCGTCGCGGGCGTCCTTGACCCGCTGCGCGATCCGGTCCATCGCCCATTCCAGCGGCTTGGGTTCCCAGTGATCCGAGTACGGGGCGCGGTACAGCACCTGTGTCACCCGATGCGGGTTCCGCACGAGTTGGTAGGTGTTCGCGCCTTTGGGGCAGAGCGTGCCTTCATTGATCGGCGAATGCGGGTTGCCTTCAATATCAATGACCTGCCCGCCTTTGGTGTAGATGTGCTGGCCGCAGCCGACGGCGCAGTACGGGCAGACGCTTTCCGTCACGGTCGCCCCGTCCAGCCGCGACCCTTTGCCCAGCGTCTGCTTGCTGAACGGCTGGGCCTCGCGCTTTTTGTCGTCACGGCCAGAAAATAACGGGAGTTTGAACATACGCGAACGCTCCTGACTAGCGGAATGCATAGGAAAACGGTGCGAAACTTGGAACAAGCCTACTGTACCCGTCCGATAAAGGCATTAACCGCCAGCAAAGCGATTTCCTTCTCAGGGCTTGGCATACGTTTTCGCAATAAAGGGAAGACAGGATTAGCACGAGTATAGAGAGAACATGAACAGACATGGAAGAACGAGAATGGTACGGAGTCAAGTGCATTTTTGAGCATGACGGCTTGACCCAGGAGGCAGAAGCGACGCTTTATGAAGAGCGCGTCGTCATTTTGCGAGCGACCAACTTTGACGATGCCACTGCACAGGGCGAGGCCGAAGCGCAGCAATATTGTTCTGCCATCGGCAATGACTCAATCCGTTACACAGGCTTTATCAGCGCGTACCGCACGGCTGACACAGAACTTACGGAGCCAATGGAGGTTTATTCGCTGATGCGAGAGACAACACTGCCGCGCGAGGACTTTATCACGCGGTTCTATGACGACGGCAGCGAGCGCACTCAGCAAGCGCAATGACATTCCGTTGTTGACATCCAATGCCACAAACAGTTGCGGTTTATGACGTTCTAGACTACCTGGCTTTGGACATGACCGAGGCAGAAATTCTGGAAGATTTTCCCGACCTGACCCATGAAGACATTCGCGCCTGTCTCGCAGTTGCCGCCCCTTAGCCAAGAAAATCTTCAATCGATGCGTTTCGTTTATTGCGAATGTTGCGCTTATTTCGACCACAGGGGTACTATGACTTCCACAGCGAGTTTGGAGAAGGCTACAATGAAAGACTTATTGACAGGATCAGTGAAAGAGATTTCCCTCCAGGAACAAGATACCGAACTCGCGCGGCTATCCAGTGACGCAATTTCTCACTTTGACAGCCGCTCCATTTACGGCTAGAAAACCGCCAAACGGGAGCAGGAATCGAGGCGACGGTTCCCGGCGCTGCGGTGAGTCTGCTCGCGGCCGCACTTGCGCAAATGGCACAAGGAAAATCCGTGACGTTGGTTCCCCTGAAAGCGGAATTCAGCACCCAGCAAGCCGCTGAGATGATAGGCGTTTCGCGTCCTTACTTTATTAAATTACTTGAACAAGGGAAAATCCCCTTTCGGAAGGTCGGAGAACAGCGCCGGGTGCGCAGTGCAGACCTCTCTTCCTACATTCGTGCGTACCAGCAGCAGGCGACGGCGGCTCTCGATGGCATGGCCGCTGACGCGCAGGCGCTTAACCTTTACGAATGACACGCGCCGTTCTGGATGCCTGCGTCCTCTACAGTGCGTTTTTGCGCGACCTGTTTATGCGTCTGACCGTTCGCCTTGCTTTTCAGCCGATCTGGTCGGATGGGATTCATGACGAATGGATACGCAACGTCCTGAAAAATCGCCCTGACCTGACGCGAGCGCAGTTGGAGAACACGCGCCGTCTGATGGATCGCTATGGGCGAGACTGCCGGGTGCGCAACTACAAAAGGCTGATTGATTCCCTGACACTGCCCGATGCGGACGACCGGCACGTTTTAGCCGCCGCCATTTCCGCCAGGGCTTCCGTGATCGTCACCTTTATTCTCGCGGATTTTCCGGCGTCGGCTTTGGCGCGACATGGGGTTGCAGCCCAGCATCCTGATGTCTTTCTCAGCGCCCTGTTCGACCAGGACCCGGAACTTTTTGTCCACGCCGTGCAAGACCTACTGGCAGCGCTGAACGATCCTCCGGTTTCACTGGCAAATCGGCTTGATCTGATGCATAGACTGGGCTTGACACAAACGGCCCGGCGTATCGAGGAGGCATTCAAAGCAGAGTGACAATTCACCTGCGCTTCGTTTGCCGGGCCGGAGGCGCGGGAATGATAGGGGAAATCTGGCCGAGCAAGGCGGGCGGCGATGGCGGCAACTCAGAACGACGGGGAACAGGGACAACGGGCGGACGCGGAGGACAAACAGAAGTCCGAGACGCCGCCGGAGGAGCGGCCAGAAAAGACGCCGCTGTGGAAGCAGGCGGGGCCGGGACTGGTCACGGGGGCGGCCTGCGATGACCCGTCGGCCATCGGGACGTTTTCAACGGCGGGGGCGCAGTTCGGCTACGGGCTGCTATGGCTGTCGCTGTTTGTGACACCGCTGATCGTGGCCGTGCAGGAGATGTGCGGGCGGCTGGGCCGGGTGACGGGGCAGGGATTGGCCGGAGTCATTGCCAAGCACTACCCGCGCTGGGTGGTCTGGGTCGCGGCGGTTCTGGTCACAGGCGTCTGTACGATCACGGTTTGGGCCGATTTAGACGCGATGGCCGGCTCGGTGCAGCTGCTGGCGCACGGGCCGCGCGCTGTCTGGCTCGTCGGACTGGCGGCGGGGACGCTGCTTTTGGTGTTGTTTGTGCCGTACCGAGCCATCGAGCGGTACCTGAAGTGGCTCGCGCTGGCCCTGCTGTCTTACGTGGTGGTGGCCGTGCTGCCGGGGACGCACAATGACTGGAAGGCGACGGCGCGGGGCCTGCTCGTGCCGCACTGGTCGTGGGACGGGGATTTTGTGCTGGCGGCGGTGGGCATTTTAGGCACGTCCATTTCGGCATTTTTGTTTTTCTGGCAGTCCGGCGAGGAAGTGGAGAAAAACATTTCGGAAGACAAGGCGGACCGGCCCGGCGACCGAAAGAGTGCGCCGACGGAGCGAGAAATGCGCTCGGTGCGGGCGGACACGGCGGCGGGAATGGTCGGCTCGCAGATCGTCGGC
>CAZZVX010000090.1:0-13903 GCA_964657535.1 Armatimonadota bacterium
CTCAGATTGGCAGGTTCTTAGTGTCCGCAGGGACACTTTGTGCTTTTGTTGCCGCGATTCTGATCGCCGGGCCGTTCATCGCCTGGGGGCGTCCGGTGATTGTCCCCGATCAGACGACGCTGACGCTAGACGAAGTGGGGACGTATGAAGTCGGCTATCAACTGCGGGGGCAGGCGGAAACGCGGCTGCCCGTCGGGTGGACGAGCGGGCTGGACAGCCCGAATGGAGCGGCGTGTCAGTCGGCGGGAATAGTGAATGGGCGCGAGGCGTGGCTGCTGCATCCGCCGTGGAAGGGGCAAACGGGCGTCACGTTTCAGGAGTTCACGGTGCGCCTGCCGCGCGTGGCGAAGATTATCTTGAACGGTGCGACGGCATTGCGGGCCGACGGCGTGGGCAAGTCGGACGGCGTGACCTTCCGCGTGTATGTGAATGGGCAGAAACGGGTGGAGGTCAACCGGGGTGATAGTCAGTGGCTACCGTTTGCGTGTGACCTGACAGGCGAGGCGGGGACAACGGCGACTCTGCGCTTTGAGACGGACCCCGGCCCGAACGACAACTCTTCGTTTGACTTCGCGCTGTGGGGCGGGCGGCAACTTTCGATGCCTGGCTATGAGCCGCGTGTGACGATGCACTCCGCGCCGCCACCGCTGGATTTGCGCCGTCTCACGTCCCGGCAGAATGGGAGCGTTGCGCCGCTGTCGGGGTTTGATGGAAAAACGTGGGTCACAGCGATACCTCTGGGGGCCACATTTCGGTATGCGGGCCGCGATGGGACACTGGAGTACACTTGGTACGCGCTGTCACCGGCAAAAATATTGTCACTGGGACAAGTGACGTTGCGGGCGCATATGGCGGGCGACGCGCCTGTTGACGTTCCGCTTGGCGGGTCACTACATCTGGACTGGACAACGCCGCCTGTCCTGTCTCACGAGAGCATGACAACGGCCTACGGCAAGTCCGGCAGCGCCGTCCTCACGGCACATTACACGGTTGAAGGACACCCCCAAACGCTGACAATCACGGGGCATCTGGTCGGAAAAAGCCTGGTGATGGACATCACGGACACGAGCGGCGACGTGAGCGCATTGGATGGCGGCGGGTGGGGGCCGGTGATGCGGCGGCGGACGGTGAATGTCCCCTACTGCTCGTACCCGGTTGATTATTTGGGGCATGAGAACTTGTTCGTGAGCGCGTTCGCCGACTGGACGGTATCGCAGGCGTCTTATTTAGACGGGACAAAGGCCGTCTACCAGCCGCGCACGGACGGCAGCCGGGTTCCCATGCGTGAACGGCTGGTTTACACGGCGGCGTGGCACTTGGACGAGACGCTGCCGAATATCCCCAACCCGCCGTCGCCGTACCGCAAGGACTTATCGAATCGGGTCATGCTGGACATCTGGGGCGGGGCGTTTGACGGCGTGCAGGCGCGTCTGCACACGCTGGAAGACAGTGGACTCGGCCCCGCCGCTGCAATCCTGCACAACTGGCAGCGGTTCGGGTACGACAACGGCCTGCCCCAGCACGTACCTGCGAACCCGGATTTGGGCGGAGATTCGGCGCTGGCGGCCCTGGTGAGTGAAGGCAAGAAAGACAATGTGCGCTTTGCCTTGCATGAGAATTATGTGGACTATTACCCGAACTTTCCGGGCTTCACGGCGGCGGATATTGCGCTGAATGGGGACGGGTCGCGGGTGCCGGCGTGGTTCAATCCGGGAACCAAGATACAGTCGTTTGCGGTGAAGCCGACGCATATGCTGGCCCTGGCGCAGACGCAGGGGCCGGAAATTGTGGCCCGGTACGCGCCGAATGCGGCGTATTTGGACGTGAACTCGGCAGTGCCGCCGTGGTTTCATCAGGACTACGAGGCGGGGCAGGCGGGCGCGGGGACGTTCCGAGCGACGTGGGGCGCACACCGAGCCGTCTGGGAGTACCTGCGCGAACTCCACAAAGGCCCCGTGTTCGGCGAAGGGAACAACCACTGGTATTGGAGCGGCTATCTGGACGGCGCGGAGGCGCAGGGCGGTCAGGGCTGGCCGTCCAACGGCGGCGAAAGCCTGGGGCTGCTGGTGGATTTCGATCTGCTGAAGGTGCATCCATTGGAACTCAATCACGGGATGGGCTACTACGAGCGCTGGTGGGCGCGGGGGCCGAGCGCCGAGCGCGGCCTTCTCAGCCTGCTGGACCAGTACCGGATGCAGGAGGCCGCGTATGGGCATGAGGCGTTCCGGGGCGGCGGGGACTGGGCAGACATCGGGCTGACGGGGCTGGAGGCGCACTTGCTGACGCCCCTGACAAGCCGCACGGCGACGGCCAATCCCATTGCGATTGACTACTGGGTGAACGGGAAGTGGCTGGACAGCACGGCGGCGGCGAAGGCGGGGGGCGACTGGTCGCGGGTGCGGGTGCGCTATGACGACGGCGTGACGGTCTGGGCCAACGGCGCGTCCACGCCGCTGACGGTGGACGGCGTGACTTTGCCGCCCTATGGCTGGCGGGCAATCGGGGACGGATTGACGGCGGGGACGGCGCTGCGCGGGGGCGTGGTGTCGGATTACGCCGGGACGAATGACAACGTGTACGCCAATGCGCGCCCATCGGGGGACTGGCTGACGCCGGGCGTGACGCGGGTGCGGCCCGAAGTGGCGCAGTTCACGCCTGAAGGCTCCCGGACTTTCAAGGCGTCTTATCGCTGGACGGTCGGGCAGACGGTCCCGGCGGACGAAACGGCGTTCGTGCATTTCGTGTCTGCCACGGGCGCGAATGGCGGGGATAATATCGCGTTCCAGCAGGACCACACGCCGAAGACGCCGACGGGGCAGTGGAAGCCGGGGCAGACGGTCACGGACGGGCCGTATGATGTGTCTGTGCCGTCAACGCTCGCGCCGGGCGATTACTTCTGGACGATTGGCCTGTACACCAACGCGGGCGGGCGGCTGTTGCTGCAAGGGCCGACGGACACGAACGGGCGCATCGTCCTGGGGACGCTTCATGTGGGGGCGGACGCGGTGACGTTTACGCCTGCGGTGGATTCGCCGGGCGCGAATGCGCCGGTCAATGCGGAGGCGCGCCTCCTGGACTTCGGCCCCGTGCGGACGGACGGGTGCGTTTACCTGCGCCGTGACGGGGATGCGTGGTCTCTGCGGCCTTATCCCATGAACCGCGCGTTCCACGTGTGGCTGTCGACGGCGCGGTTCGGACGCCCGGCGACGGTGACGGACGCGAACGGCAAGCGTTTGACGCCGGTGAAGGACGGGGCAGGGTGGCGTCTGCCGCTGGGCGGGGCAAGCGTATACCAGTGGCGTTATTCGATGCGCAGGCCGTAGCCCACGCCGCGTCGTGTCTCCAAGCGAGCGGCGACGCCCGGAGGCAGCTTGACGCGCAGGCGGCGGATGTGGATGTCTACGGTGCGTTCGCCGCCGTCAAAGTTGACGCCCCAGACCAAATCGAGAAGACGGTCGCGGGCGAAAAACTTGCCCCGGTGCGTCACTAAAAAGCGGAGAAGGTCGTACTCACGGGGGGTGAGCGGGAGAGGTGAGTCGGCGGTGTCGGCGCGGGCTGCGCCGGTGGCGAGGTCAACAACGAGGTCGGCGAAGCGCAGGGTGTCGTCGGTGCGGACGTGGCGCTGACGGAACAGGAGCAACTGGACGCGGGCTAATAATTCGGAAGCGTTGTAGGGGGGAAGCAGGAAATCGTCGGCAAGGGCGGGCCAATCGGGAAGCGTCAAGTGGTGAGCGGACAGCAGGGCCAGGAGGGGCGGGAGGCGGAAGTCGTCGCCCCAGGATTGGTGCAGCAGGCGGCGGACGTGGCGCAGGGGCAGGCAGTCGCGGGATGGGGCAATGTCGCATAGGACAAGGTCGGGGGGACGGCCCGCAAAAAGGGTGCAGAGCGCGTTGACGGCGTCAGCGTTTGCCCCGTCTAAGACGCGGCGGGCGACGGCGTATCCCCCGGCGCGCAGGGCGTCGGCGAGCGGCGCGGTGGGGCCGGGGGCATTGTAGGGCATGACGATGAGTATGTTTTGCACGGGCCGCTTATGCGCTCCACGCGGGGCCGACGGCGCTGCCGACGGGGGCTTGGGAAGCGCCGATGTCTTCGCCGCCCTGGGGGGACGGGGAGGGCGCGTCCTCCAAAGATGGGGGCAGGGAAAGGATGATGTCGCCATTGTCCAGACGCACCGGGTAGGTTTTGAGGCCGCAGGTTCCCATGAGCGCTTCGCCGGTCTGCAAGTCGAACTTCCAGGCGTGGAAGGGGCAGAGAAGAGTCGTGCCGCCCAGCAGACCGTCAATGAGCGGGCCGTCGCGGTGCGGGCAGAGGGCCTGGGTGGCGTACACCCGGCCCTCCGTGCGTGTGTGGAAGACGGCGACGGCTTGGCCGTTGATGTCGAATTCGCGGCCCTCACCGGGCGGTATCTGTGACAAGGGGCCGAGACGGTATTCGGTTGGGGTCTGTGTTGTCATGCGCTTAACACCGGGAGTTGGGAGACGAATTGATTCGTGACGGCGGGTTGGTGGGCTTCCTGCCAGGGGTCCACGTAGGCGTCTACGGAGGCCTGGATGGCGGCGTCCAATCTGTCGGCGATGCCCTCGCTGTCGTCCACGACGATGCTTTTGATCTTCTCCATGCCGACGCGCTCCACGAAGCCGTATGTCCGCTCTAGATACTTGGCGTTCTCGCGGTAGTATTGCATGAAACGGCCCATCATCAATAATACCTCGTCGTGGGTGTCCACGACGCAGAGGATGTCGCCTTTGCGGACGTGTGCGCCCGCAGCACCGCCGATGTAGATTTCCCAGCGGCCTCCCTCTACGGCAACCGCCCCCAAATCCTTCACCATTGCTTCGGAGCAGTTGCGGGGGCAGCCCGCCGTGGCAAGCTTCATCTTGCCGGGACTCTCGATGCCGGCAAAGCGGCGCTCGATGGCGATGCCGAGTTTGGTGCTGTCCCCCACCCCGTAGCGGCAGAAGTCGGTACCGACGCACGTTTTACAGGTGCGGAACGATTTGCCGTAGGCGTGGCCGGAAGGCATTTCCAAATCGCGCCAGACATTGGGAAGTTGTTCCTTAGGAATCCCCAAGAGGTCAATGCGCTGGCCGCCGGTGATCTTGACCATCGGGACGTTGTATTTCTTGGCGACGGTGCCGATCTTGATGAGTTCGTCGGCGCTCGTCACGCCGCCCGCGATGCGGGGGATGACGCTGAAGGTGCGGTCCTTCTGGATGTTGGCGTGGACGCGGTCGTTGATGAAGCGGGCGTCGCGCTCGTCCTCGTAGTCGGAACCCCAGAGGGTTTTCAGCAAAGAGGCGAGGCCCATCTTACTCGTCACGTCTTCGACACCGTTCGCCAGGGCGTTGAAGACGGAGGAGACGGACTTGAGATTTTGGGTCTCGATGGCGGTCATCAGATCGGGCTTGGAGAGCGGGACGCCGGGGACGTAGTAGTGAATGCTGGGGTCTTCTTCTATTTGACCCTCGGCGGCCCACTCGACGACTTCCGAAACGAGTTTCTTGCACGAACCGCAGCCCATGCCGGCGCGGGTGGCTTCCATGACCATCTTGAGACTGCGCTTGCCAGATTCGACGCATTTGCGGATCTGGCCCTTGCTGACGCCGTTGCAGTTGCAGATCTGGGCGGTGTCGGGCATCTCCAACATAGTCGTTTGGGCCGAGGGGGCGCCGATGTCGAACAGCAGTGAAAGGCGCTCTTCAGGGAGGGGCAGCCCACGGTCGAAGGCCTGCATCAAGTAGGCGACTTTGTTCAAGTCGCCGAGCATCATGGCGCCGACTAAGATGCCGTCGCGGATGATCAGCTTCTTGTAGGTGCCGCGCTTGGGTTCGCTGAACGTCACGACTTCGTCTTTGTCGTCGCTTGGCTCGGTCAGTCCCATGGACGCGAGTTCGACGCCCATGACCTTTAACTTGGTGGCGATCTTGCTGCCAAAGTACGCGGCGTCGGGCTTGCGTTCGGTGAGAACGTCCGCGATGACCTGGCCCTGCTCCCACAACGGGGCCACCAACCCGTAGACCTTGCCCCGGTGCTGGGCGCATTCGCCGACGACGAAAACGTTCGGATCGTCCACGGAGCGCATTTGATTGTCGGTGACGATGGCGCGTTCCACGGTCAGACCCGCTTCGCGTCCGATCTCGGCGTTGGGGGTGATGCCCGTCGAAATGATGAGCATATCGCAGTCGAGCGTCGTGCCGTCCTTG
Organism: Armatimonadota bacterium; assembly: GCA_964657535.1. Lineage (GTDB taxonomy): Bacteria > Armatimonadota > Armatimonadia > Armatimonadales > Capsulimonadaceae > CAZZVX01. The sequence goes on from CAZZVX010000090.1 coordinate 6,204, forward strand.
AATTCGATGCCCGTCACGCTGTCGTCGCCGAGGACTCGCGTGGTGAGCATACCGAGGTGCATCTTGACGCCCATGTGTTCCATCTGGGTGCGTAAGATTTTCCCGGCGGTCTGGTCCAGTTGGTTATTCATCAGCCAGGGGGACAGGTGAATGACGTGGACCTCGACGCCGTAGTTTAACAGTCCGCGCGCCGCCTCCAGTCCCAGCAGGCCGCCGCCGATGACGGCGGCGCGTCGGCACTTGGTGGCGTAGCCCGCGATCTTGTGGCAGTCGTCTATGGTGCGGAAGACAAAGACGCCGTGCTTGGGGCTGCCGTCGGCGGTTTCGAGGCCTTCCATCGGCGGGATAAACGGACGGCTGCCGGTGGCGATCAGCAGAGTATCGTAGGGCGTAGTTTGTCCGTCGTCGCTGGTGACGGTTTTTTCGGCGCGGTCAATGTGGGTGACGCGGGCCGGGGCGTGCAGCGTTACGTTGTTTTCCGTGTACCAGTCCAACGGGTTGAGGAAGATGTCGGCAGGGTCCTGGGTGCCGTTGAGGACGTTGGACAGGAGTATTCGGTTGTAGTTGCCGTAGGGTTCATCGCCGAACATGGTGATTTGGAAGCGTTCGGGGTCGCGCGCCAGGATTTCCTCCACGCAGCGCGCCCCGGCCATGCCGTTGCCGATGACGACGAGTTTGGGTCTGGGTGTCATTGATTGTTGCTCCTTGAAGTGGAGAGAGAAAGGGCGGCCGGGAAAGGACCCGAAGGATGCCCGGCGAATGAATTCGCGGCAACAAGATCACGAAGTCGGCCTTCGCCGACTAAGACTTAGTCCGCGCAGGCGGACTTTGTGCTTTTTTTGCCGCGAATTCATTCGCCGGGTTCCTTTTGGGTTTCTTTCGGACTGCCTTTTTGTGACTGGTTAGATTTCTACCAGGCCGATGTCTAAGACGACGTGGCCGCCGACGCCTTCGGGGGCGGCCAGGTAGGTCTCCAGTTTGGTGCCGGACATTAAATCTTCCACAACGGCGAGGGCGACGTGGACATCGGCGCGGGCGCCAATGGGGAAGTAGCGCATGGGCTGGCCGTCGCGCAGGAGCACCACGTAGATCATCTCGGCGCTGCTGTTGCCCGCCCGGAAGTAGACGAACTGGCTGCGCTTGCCGACGGGGACGACGTAGGTGAGGTCGGCGGACAGGAGGTGCGGGTTTGTCAGGCCGTGTCCCGTGAAGGGGAAGACGCCTTGCATGAGTTTGGGCTTGGAATACATGGTTGTTACGTTCCTTTCGGGCAGAAACCGGAAGCCCCCTATCCGCCTTCGGCACCTTTCCCCCCGAAGACGGGGAGAAAGGCCAGTGGCAGTTTCTGGTGCGGCTTCGCGCGATAAAGTGAGTGGCAGTGGGCTTTATGGTTGCGTACACTGCCAAGACGCAGAGCGTTTAAGTGATTAGCCTTTCTCCCCGTCTTCCGGGGGAAAGGTGCCGAAGGCGGATAGGGGGCCGCTTCAGGCGGGTTCGAGTTCCCGGCCGTCCGGGGTGACGAGGGCGCGGTCGTGAGCGGCCTCGGCGGGGGCGACGCCGCCCGCGCCCAGCCACGTCCGCTGCCAGGCGGGGGCGGCGAGGCGCAGGGTCAGCAGGGCGAGCAGGGCGATGGCGGCGAAGGCGAAGAAGCCGACGGCGTAGTTGTCGGTGACGCCGTAAAGATTCCCCATGGCGACGTTCAGGTAATACCCGCCGACGCCGCCCGCCGCGCCGACGAGTCCCGTCATGACTCCGATCTCTTTGCGGAAACGCTGCGGGACCAACTGGAAGACGCTGCCGTTGCCCATCCCCAGGCAGCCCATGAGGACGAACAGCAGGGCGCAGGTCAGGGGCAGGCTGCCGAGGGTGAAGCCCACGCCGACGGCGCAGACGATGGCCGCCGTGTACAAGACCGTCAGCATCTTGATGCCGCCGAACCTGTCGGCCAAAGCGCCGCCGACGGGGCGCAGGAACGAGCCGGCCAGGATGAACGGCCACGTCCACGTCCCGACGGCGGCTTTGGGCGCGTCATACTGGTCCACGAAGAACGTCGCGAAGAAGTAGGACAGGCCCACGAACCCGCCGAACGTGACGAAATACAGCAGGCAGAACCGCCAGGCGTCCGACTGACGCAGGACGGCGGCGTAGTCGGCCATTCTGTTGGGGCGGGCCGCCGTGGGCGGGTCTTTGGCGAGCAGGGCAAACGTCACCAGGACAATGGCGACGGGGACCATCAGCAGGCCCATGACGGCGTGCCAGCCGTAGGTCTTGGCGAGGAACGGGGCGAACAGGGTCGCGATGATCGTGCCGGAGTTGCCCGCGCCGGCGATGCCCATCGCCAGGCCCTGCAGGTGCGGGGGGTACCAGCGCGACGCCAGCGGCAGGGCGACGGCGAACGAGGCCCCGGCCAGTCCGAGAAAGAAGCCGATGAGAATCAGCGACGCGGTGGAGTTGCCGAACTGCCAGCCGACGAACAGGGGCAGCAGCGTGAACGCCATGCTCGCGACGCCGACGCGCTTGGAACCGAACCTGTCGGCCAGCACGCCGAGCAGGATGCGCCAGAAGCCCGCCGCCAGCAGGGGCAGCGCGAGGAGGGTGAGTTTGAACGCCGTCGGCAGGCCGTTGGCGACGGGCTGGGACGTTTTGCCGGATTTCATCAGCGCGGCCATCGGCTTGAGGGCGATGACGTTCTCGTTGGGGTTGGCCGTGACGCCGGGGGCGAGGGCGATCCGTATCAACTTGGAGTGGGCGTTCAGGGCGGCGATGGTGCCGGGGTCGGCGTTGCTGAGGACGTAATGCTCAATCGGCTTGACGCTGTTCTTGGTGGCCGTCGCCGGGTCGCCGGGCTTGATGAGCAGGTTATAGACGGACTTGGGCTGGTTTTGGGCCAGTTTGGGGTTCTGCTTGACGGTCTGCGGACCCTTGATGATCAGCGTGTACTGCCCGGCCCTCTGGACCTGGGCCGTGGGCGTGACGGCCAGATTCGTCCCCGTCAATAACACGTCGGTGGTGATGAAGGGCGCGATGGCCCCCAGGATCACCCAGACCATGAACGAGATGTCGAAGTGCAGGAACGCGCTGAAGAGAGACGGCGCGTGGCCGCTCTGCCGAAGATCGCTCAGTTTCATCGAAGACTCCTTGCGCCGGGCGCGAAGACGCGGGCGGGGCGGTGCAAGGACGCTGGAAACCAAGCGCCCGGCGGCCGCCGCCACACACAAAATTGGGTGAGTAGGTGTGGCGACAGTGCCGGGAGAAGAACGATGAGGGAGTGCGTGAAAGACGCTGCAACGCTGCAACAGATTTAGTATAGCGCGTCAATGTTTCGGCTGTGTTTCGGCGCGCGATTCGTGACGATTCTGCACGGGCGCAGCATGGGGTAAGTATGGGTGTATCATGGGATCAACATGGGAGCGGCCCCGGTCAAGCCTCCTTCTGGATACGGCACGCGCAGACCTTGAATTCGGGCATCTTGGAGACGGGGTCGAGCGCGGGGTTGGTGAGGAGATTGGCGCGGCCCGGCCCGGCCCAGTGGAAGGGCATGAACAGCGTGTCGGGTCTGATGGCGGCGGTCAGGCGCGCCCGGACCGTGGCGACGCCGCGACGGGTGGACACCGAGACGGCGTCGCCGGTCCAGGTCATTTCCAAGCGTGAGCTCGACCAAGCCGGCAAGGGCACCGTCGCCGAGTTCTTGCAGACACTCACTGCGGACGGCCAGGGCTCCGTGCCGTTCACCTATGGCCGCGGCTTCTCCGTCCGCGATGCCGAGGCCCCGCGCCAGTACAGGGTGGATCTCGGCGAAGGGTCCGGGCGAGGCGGCGTTGAGGCGGGCGACGCGCCGGGTCTGCGTGCCGGACTGGTACTGGGCTATGACGCGGCCGGTGGTGAGGTAGAGGGGATAGTCGTCGTCGGGTTCCTCGGCGGCGGGGCGGTGGTGGACGGGGTGAAAGCGGGCGCGGCCATCGGGAGTCGCGAACGAGTCCAGGAACAGGCGGGGAGTGCCGGGGTGCGACTCGTCGGGGCAGGGCCAGAACACGCCCTGTTCGGCGGCGATGCGCGCGTGGGTGATGCCCGCATAGTCGGCTGGGCCGCCCGCGCTCGCGGCGCGGAGTTCGTCGAAGATCGCGGGGATCGAGTCGGTGAAGTATTCGCCCCGGCCCAATCTATGCGCGAGGGCTGTTAAAAATTGGGCGTCGGTCCACACGCCGGGGGGCGGGGGTTGGGCCTGTTGGCGCAGAATCACGCGGCCCTCCAGGTTGGTCATCGTCCCCGACTCTTCGGCCCACTGGACGCAGGGCAGGACGACGTCGGCGCGCTGTGCGGTCTCGGACAGAAAGATGTCGGAGACGACGAGCAGATCGAGCGCGTCCAATCGCTCCTCGATGTGGGACGAGCGCGGGGCGGACACGACGAGATTGGAGGCCAAGACAAGCAGGGCGCGGACGCCGCCTTCGGCGCCGAGCGTGTCGAGTAACTCATAAGCGGAGCGGCCCGGCCCCGGCAGTTCGTCGGGGTCAATGCCCCAGACTTTCGCGACGTGGGCGCGGTGTTCGGGGTTGTCTATCCTGCGGTAGCCGGGGAGCTGGTCGGCCTTCTGGCCGTGTTCGCGCCCGCCCTGGCCGTTGCCCTGCCCCGTGATGCAGCCCCAGCCGCAGTGGGGCCTGCCCGCTTTGCCGAGCGCGAGGGCCAGATTGATGAACGCCAGCGCGTTGTCGGTGCCGGTGCTTTGCTGGCCCGCGCCGCGAGCGGTGAGAACCATCGCCGTCGCCGCTTCGCCGAGGACGTGGGCGGCTTCCATGATCTTGGCGGCGGGGACGCCCGTGATGCGCTCGGCCCTGTCGGGCCAATAAGTGGCGATCACTCGGCGCACGGCCTCGAAGTTGGAGGTGCGCTGCGCGATGAAGTCCAAGTCTAATAATCCGTCCGCCATCGCCGCGTGGAGGATGCCGTTGGCGAGCGCCGCGTCGGTGCCGGGGGTGAGTTGTAAGTGAAGATTAGCGAGTTCTGCGGTGGGAGTCCGTCGCGGGTCGGCGACAATCAGAGCGCCGCCGCGCTCGCGCTGCGCCTCGAAATACTGCATGACCGGGGGCATCGTCTCGGACGGGTTGGCGCCGACAAGCAGTACCGCGTCCGCGCCGGGGATGTCCGCGAGCGGGAACGGCAGGCCGCGATCAATGCCGAAGGCGCGCAGGCCCGCCGCCGCTTCGGAGGCCATACAGAAACGCCCGTTGTAGTCAATGTGTGGCGTGCGGAGTGCGACCCGCGCGAACTTGCCGAGGAGGTAGGCCTTCTCGTTGGTCAGCCCGCCGCCGCCGAAGACGCCCACCGCGTCGCGTCCGTACTGCTGTTGAACGCGCGTCAGGCCGTCGGCGATCCTGTCCAGCGCCTCGTCCCACGACGCGGGGCGCAGGGGCGAGCCTTTCGCGTCCCTGACCAGGGGGGAAAGCAGTCGGTCCGGGTGCGTGAGTAAGTCGGCGCTGGTCCAACCCTTCTGGCACAGGCCGCCCTTGTTGGTGGGGAAGTCCGGGCGGGCGGCGACGGCGAGCGTGTCGCCGTCCGTGATGAGGTTCATGCCGCACTGCAATGCGCAGTACGGGCAGTGGGTGGCGGTCGAAGTCATGGGGCTATTCTCCCGCGTCCACTTCCACGATGCCGACATCCACGACCACGGTCCCCGTCAGGCCGCGCGGGGCGGCGAGACAGACATCCAGGCGGGTCCCCGGCGGGTAGGTCTCGACTATGGCGAGGGGAACGTGAAAATCGGCCTTGGGACCGACGGGGAAGAAGCGCACGGCGGTCTCGTCGGCCGAGAGGGTTAAGTAGAGGATGTCGTCGCTTAAGTTGCCGGCGCGGAAATAGATGACCTCGGCCGTCTTGGAGTCGGGGACGGTGTAGGTCAGTTGATCGGCGAGGGGCGCGAGATCGAAGACGCCGCGCCCCGCGAAGGGGAAGACGCCCTGGAGAAAGCGCGCCCGCGCCTTGCCCGCGCGCATCAGATGCTGCAGGCGGGTCTCGCTGGCGACGTAGACGGGCATTGATTCCGATTCGGGTGCGGGCATGATGGCGTGTCGCTTTCTGTATCAACGAGAAGGGCGACATTGCCGAAACGGGGGGCGTCAGTGCGGGCAGGCGAGAGAGCCGCGACATTGCGGCTCCTTCGCACCACCCGTCAGTATACCCGCGCTTTGTTTCCGAACGGTTTCAGAGGCCGAAGCGCTGCTGCAGCTGAGGCAGGCGGCGGCGGCTGACCGGGACGGACGGCACGCCGCCGCGCAGTTTCAGCTGATACGCCTGGCTGCCGAGACTGTGAATCTCCAGCACCATCGTCAGGTTGACGATCCAGCTCTCATGGACACGCAGGAACTTTTCGGCGGGCAGGCGGTTTTCCAGGCCCGTGAGCGTGTAATAAGTCGAATACGTCGCGTCCGGCGTGATGATCTCCACGCGCTTGTCCCGCGCCACCGCCGCGACGATCTCCCCGATGTCCACCAGGCGCGTGGCGTAGTCGGTGCGGATCGGCAGCCGGGGCAGCGGCGGCAGTGCAGGCTCCGACGGCGGCGGCGGCGTTTCGGCGCGGGACACGAGACGGCGCAGGGTCTCGTCCAGGCGGCCCCGCTCCGCCGGCTTCAAGAGATAATCCACGGCGGCCCGGTCAAACGCCTGCACCGCGTAGTCGTCGTAGCCGGTCACGAACACGACCTCCGGGCCTCCCTCCTGCCCCGCCTGCCCGGTCCGGGCGGTCGCCAGGGTGTCCGCGAGGGTCAGGCCGTCCGTGCCGGGCATCCGCACGTCCGTGAAGACCCAGTCCACCGATGAAGTCCGCAGCAGCGTCAGGCACTGGTCGGCGTCCTGCGCCTCGTAGACCCGGCCCACGCCCGCCTCCCGCAGCAGGTGCGCCAGGTGGGCGCGCGCCAGCGGCTCGTCGTCCACGACCACGCCTCCAAACACGGCCAGCGAATTCTCGGCAGCAGTCTTCATCTTTGTCTCCTTTGCGTCGCCTTCACAGAGGCAATCGAATGGCGCAGAGCGTCCCCTCATTCACCCGGCTGCAGAGCCTCAGTCGAGCCGTCGGGCCGGCGGACAGGCGCAGCCGGATCGCCAGCAGGGACAGCCCGTGCATCGCCTCGGTCTGCCGGGACGGGGCGGCGGCCTGCGGCGCAGGCGGGACGAATCCCGCCCCGTCGTCGGAGACCGCCAGCAGCAGAAACTTCGAGTGGCGCCTCCGCCCGGTGATCCAGACGTGTCCGACGCGACCCGTGGGCGCGATGCCGTGCTGGATCGCGTTCTCGACGGGGATCTGCAGGCAGAAGCGCGGCACGGGCAGGGCCAACAGACCGTCCGGCACGTCCTCGATCACGTCCAGGTGGTCCCCCAGTCGCAGCCGCTCGACCTCCAGATATGACCGCACCGTGGCGAGTTCCTCACGCAGCGGGATGCACACCTCCGAGGGCGACTGCAGAAACCGCCGCAGCAGACCCGCGAGCGTCGTCACCGCCCGCTCCGCCTGGGCCGGGTTGATGACGCACAGCCCCGCAATCGCCGCCAGCGCGTTGAACAGAAAGTGCGGGTGCAGGCGGGCCTGCAGTTCATTCAACTGGCTCATGCGCAGAGTCGCCATCTCCCGCTCATCCGCCAGGTGACGGCGGACGGCCTCGCGCCGTTCCCAGGCGTCATGCAGCACGAGCGCCAGCAATGCGCAGCCG
>CAZZVX010000091.1:0-13838 GCA_964657535.1 Armatimonadota bacterium
ATGAAAAAGGGCATGATGATGAAAAAACCGATGATGAAGACCCCCATGAAGAAATCCATGTAAGTCGTCCTCATCCAATCTTCTCTCAGGCCGCACCCTCATCGGTGCGCGCCTTTTCCGTGAATTGCAACTTTCCCCCTCCTAAAACTTCAAAACTTCTGATGCCTTGTCTGCCGTTCCGCACCGTCTGATCCATAACCGCATTACTGACTGTCGGCGGGGAGGTCCTGGTGTGGGATCAAAGAAAGGTCCGTGGGCTGCGCGATATCGGCGGAACTAATATAGCCCGTGGCGCCTTGATGCGGGCCATCCAGTATCTGGACACGCCGGATCGCCCCCTGTCCCTGGAGCGCCCGGACATGAGTCCCAGGCGGGAGCAGCGCGATCTGGCCGGAGAGGTAGAGGCGGACGTGGGCCGGATTGTCACTCGCCTGCGGGCTGTCGGAAGTCGCTGCCGAAGCGGTGGCCTGCCATCGCTCCAGGTCATTTGGGGACTGCGTCGCGAGCGCGGCGGGCCGTCCCTGCGCGTCTCCCTGAATGACAACCTCCTGTGACGGCATTTGTTCACGCGCGACGGTCTTTTCCGGCGGCGCCTTCCTCGCCGCGACGCGGTCACGGCCGTGAGACAGACGGAGGCCGCCGAAAAGAGCGCCGGCAGCAAGGATCGCGACAAGGCACACCAGGAGAAGACGGGGTCTCAAGCGTCGGCGGGCGGGCGCCGGGCGATGTCCGTTGCCGTTCAGCGAGTGCCGCTCTCGCGGGAAGGCTTCGGCAGGGGGCGTGTCCGCCTGCGAGAGCGCCGCCGCCGTCATGGCAATCGTTTTTTCGGACACCGGAGGCTGGAAGTGCGTGCGGAACTGATGCCCGCACTTGACACAGGTCTGCGTCTCCACTGACGTCGTCGTCTGGCACCGAGGACAAAACTTCACATACGAAACGCTCAACTCCGAAACACTCCTGCCTCCATTATACCACGCCGCGACACGGCCCGCGTCCTGGTAGGACGGTGCGGGCCGTAGACGCGACTGTGCGGCTACTCCGTGTCGTCAGTCCCGAAGAGCGCGCGCCAGTTGAACCGGGACTTGGAAGGCGCTGCGGCCACGGGCTGCTTGATCACCGTCGTGTCGTCCGCCGGCGTTTCCGGCGGCGCGACTTCGCCCGTCTGCAGGGAGGACCCTTCGTCACGAGGGGCGCCGGCCTCTTCCTCGGCGGCTTTGGCGAGCTGCAACTGGCGGTGGTCCAGGCGGACGCCCATCAGCGTCGGCTCGTAGCCGTTCCCGGCGTGAGGACCGTACCCGTTCCCATTCCCGTTCCCGTTGTGCGCCGGTTCCACGATGACCGGGGCCGGCAGGCCGGCCAGGGTGTCGTCGGGCGCGGGAAGCGCGTGACCGTTGGCCGTGTGGGGCGCTTCCAGCAGGGGCGCGGTCGTGATCTGCGGGTAGTACGCCGCATGATAGTGATAAGAGTCCACGAGCTGCGGCTTGACGCCGTTCAGCACCACGCCGACGACGTTGGCGCGCGCTTTGCTGAGCAGTTCGCGGACGCGGCCTTCGCCGCCGCGCGGCGCTTCCTGGGCGCGCATCACCAGCAGTACGGCGTCCATGAAAGACGCCAGGATCGCCGAGTCGCTGAAGGCGATGGCCGACGGCGTATCCACCAGGATGAAGTCCGTGTGCGGCTTCATCCGCTCGTGCAGCGTCCGCATCCGGTTCGACGCCAGCAGCTCCGAGGGGTTCAACGGCAGCGGCCCGGACGGCAGCAGCAGCAGGTTGTCAATGTCGGTGAGCTTGAGCGCTTCTTCCATCTCGCACTCGCTGCGCAGCAGGCTGGTCAGCCCCGTCTCGTTGGAGACGCCGAAGAATTCGTGCAGCTTGGGACGGCGCAGGTCGGCGTCAATCAGGATGACCCGCTTGCCCACCTGGGCGAGCGCGACGGCGAGGTTGCAGATGGTAGTGGTCGCGCCCTGGCCCGGCTTGGCCGTCGCGCCCATCAGGGACTTGAACGGCTTGTCCTCCGCCGTGAACAGCAGGTCGGTGCGCAGCAGGCGGTACGCCTCGGCGACCGGCGAGAGCGGGTCCGCGACGATCATGCGCGTCAGGCGCTTCGGGTCGCCCGGCGGCATCTCAGGGATCACCGCCGAGATCGGCATCCCCAGCAGTTTCTCGGCGTCGCCGATGGTCTGAATGCGGTTGTCGAGCGCGTCAATGCCCAGCGTGACCGCGACGCCGAGGACCAGGCTCAGCAGCGTGGCGTAGACCAGCAGCGCCGCCAGTCCCGGCCCCGTCGAGTCGGGCGTCGCGTAGGTCGCGGCGTTCGTCAAGGTGATCAGGCCGTTGTCGAGTTCTTTATTGGCCTGCGCCAGTCCGGCATAGGCTGCGTCAGCGGCCCGTTTGTTGCTCAGGGCCGTGTCGCGGGCATTCTGCAGCGCGGTCAGTCTCCGCTCCGCTTCGGGCAATGTCCCGCTGTTGGAGGCTTGCAGGACATGGATCTGCTGATTGACAACGCTCAATGTCGCCTGCGCCGAAGCGACCTGCGCTTTGGCGTTGTCCGACTCGGCCTTCAAATTGGAATACTGCGGATTCTCGCGCTCGACGAAGTAGGGCTGCGCCAGCAGCTTCTTGTATTCGTCCTGCTCGGCCTGGAGCGCCTGCTGGGCGTGCTGCAGCGGCGGGTAGTTCGGCGTGTAGCGCGCCTGCAGCGTCTGCAGCGCCGCCTGATCGTCGCTGATCTTGGTGGCGAGCTTCTGCGCGTCCGGGCGCGTGGTCGGGTCGAAGTCGGTCCGAATCTTGGGCGGGGTCGCGTGCAGCAACTGGGTCAGCTGCGCCGAGGTCTGACTCGCGGAACTGAACTGCTGCTGGGCCGTCTCCTGCTTCTGTTTAAGATCGTTGAGGTCCGTGACGGCCGAATTGAGGGCGACCGGAAGATTCACGATGCCGGTCTGCTTTTCGTAGGACATCAGGGCGTTCTGCGCCTGGTCCAGCGCCGTTTTGGCCTGCTGCTGGTTCTGGCGGAACTGTGCGACGGAGTTCTGGTACTCCTCTTTGCCCGACTCGGTGTAGCCGTTCACGAAGGCGGCGGCGAGCAGATTGGCCGTCTGTTCGGCGAACAGCGGGTTGGACGCATGGACCTGGATCTGAAGGAAGTCCGTCATGGTCGGCGTCGAGGTCTGCCCGCCGGGGTTGGCGTTGACCGAGCTGTCGTAGACCGGGCTGGCCTCCAGGCTGTCGCGGACCTGCTTCTGCATATCCGGCGTGACCGTGCGCGGCGCCCATATCTGCGGGTCGGTCGGGACTTTGAACAGGTTCAGCACCTGGTCCAGCTCGTCCTCGGTCGCGCCGGGGGCGGTGGCGCGCTTGCGGCTCTCGTCGTTCAACTGGCTGCTCAGCGCCAGCACCATTTTGCGCTTCTGCTCCACCGTCGGCAGAGTCGCCCAGTCGAGCGCGTCCTGCGTGTGGCTGTGGATGCTTTGCGTGAACAGCGACAGTCGCGAGTTGCGGTCGTAGGTCGGGCTGAGGACGCCCGTCTTGTTGTCTTTATACAGGCCGCCCGCGTTCATCGCCTGCGACGAGGGCAGCACGATGGCGCCCGCCGTGTACGTGATCTGGTCCTCGGACACGCGCTTGGCGACCAGGACCGTCACGAGCGCGATACCGACCAGCCCCAGTATCATCCAGCGGCGCGTCAGGATGAGGCGATAGATTCTCCAAAAGTCCGTCACGGATTCAGTCTCCTTCGGGAGCCTCGCTCCAGGAATTCATTCCTGAACGACAGCCCCCGTTCCATTATCGGCAGACGCGACGCCTGACGATATGAAAACACTTCCCTCATATGGTACAGTATTTTTCGGTTCTTTTTACTATTATGGCCGATGACCCTGGTAAAAATAAGGGCAAATTTTCAAGAGGTCCGCACTGTGTCTAAATTTCTCCGATTTTGTGGTTTTGCCTTCATGCTGTCTGTCGCCGGAATGACGCCCGCCGGGGCGCAGCGTCTGCCGACCGGGCAGCGACTCCATCCCCTCGGCAGGCAGGTCTCCGTCGGCGGCACGCTGCCGCTGAACGCCGTCGCCGTGCCGTGGACGAAGCGGCTCGTCGTCACCTGCGGCGGGGCGTTGCAGGGACTGTCCGTTTTAGACCTGGCGCGGGGGCGGCAGATCGGCTTCCTGCCGTATCAAGCGCTGACGGAGGGCAAAGGGTACACGCCGACGGGCAGCACGTTTTACGGCCTGGCCGTCGCGCCGGACGGCCATACGGTCTACGCGGCGCGCGGCAGCCAGGATGAGATCGGCGTTTACACGCTCGGCGGCAGCGGCGCGCTGGCCGAAGCGGGGACGCTGGACGAGCCGACGGGCGACCCAAAGCAGAGCAATTTTCCGGCGGGCATCGCCCTGAGCAGTCATGGGCGGCGGCTTTATGCCGCCAACAATCTGTCCGACACGCTCGCCGTCTTCGATGTTCCCGCGAAAAAACTGCTGGGGCGCGTCCCCGTCGGCGGCTATCCGCTGTCTGTTGCCGCTCTGCCCGACGGCTCAAAAGTCTATGTCTCGTCCGAGCGGGACGGCGTCGTGTCCGTGGTCGCTCCCGACACGCTGACGAAACGGCGCGACATTCCGACGGGGGCGCACCCGGACGCCCTGCTGCTGTCGCCCGACGCCGCGCGCCTCTTCGTCGCCAATGCCGACAGCGACACCGTCTCCATCGTGGATACCCGCACCGACGCCGTCCTGCGGACGATCCTGCTGCGCCCGTCGGCGGCGCGCGGCCTGCCCGGCGTCACCCCCACAGGCCTAGCCCTGTCGCCGGACGCCCGCACGCTGTACGTCTCCCTGGCCGACATGGACGCCGTCGCCGTGGTCGCGCTTAATGCCCGCCGCGACGACGCGGCGCTGCGCGGCTACGTGCAGGCGGGCTGGTACCCCACCGCCGTTTCCGTCACGAACGGCGGCAGAACGCTCTGCGTCGTCAATGCCAAAGGCGCGCGGGCGCGGACGCCCAACCCGCAAGGGCCGGGGCCGACCGGATTGGGTGCTCCGGCGCGCTATGTCCATAACTTGTTGACCGGCGCCGTCTCGCTGGTCCCTGTCCCCGACACCAAAACGCTCGCGCACGAAACCCGGCTAGTGCTGGCCGATAACAGCGTCAGCGCGCCGCTGGACGCCGATGCCGCCCTGACGACCAGACGGCTGCAGGCGCTGCCGATCAAACACGTCATTTACATCATCAAGGAAAACCGCACCTACGATCAGGTGCTGGGGGACTTGCCGCAGGGCAACGGGGACCCGGCACTCGCGCTGTTCGGACGCGACGTGACGCCGAACCTGCACGCGCTGGCGTCGCAGTTCGTGCTGCTGGATAATTTTTACGCCTGCGCCGAGGTCAGCCCCGACGGCTGGAACTGGAGCACGTCGGGCTTTGCCAATGAGTACGTGCAGCGGACCGTCCCGGAGAGTTACAGCGAGCGGCGCGGAAGCGCCCGGCCCAGCGTCCGTTCCTACGACTACGAAGGCGAAAACCGCGACGTCGCGGTCGCTTTGCAGCATACCCCGGATGTGGCCGAGTCGCCGGGCGGCTACCTCTGGGACGCCGTCGCCCGGCACCGGTTATCGTATCGCAACTACGGCTGCTTTCTGACCTTCGCCGGGAACCTGCCGGACAAGCCCGCGCTCCAGGACCACACCTGCCCGGACTACGCCCCCTTCACCATGAAGTTCGCCGACAGCGACGCCTGGGTCTCGGAGAGCCTGCCGGGGCCGGGGCAGACGGCCTACGGCCCCGATAAAGCGCCGAGCCGCTTTTCGGCTTGGAAGCAGGAGTTTGACGGCTTCGTGAAGCGCGGCGCTCTGCCTGCGTTTGAGATCGTGCGCCTGCCGCGCGACCACACGCAGGCGACGGCGCCCGGCTACGACAGCCCCCGCGCGATGGCCGCCGACAACGACTACGCCGTCGGCGAGATCGCTCAGGCCGTTTCACATTCGCCCTTCTGGAAAAGCACGGCCATCTTCGTCGTGGAGGACGACGCCCAGAACGGCCCGGATCATGTGGACTGCCACCGCACGACGGCCTACGTCCTGTCCCCCTACATCACGCACGGGGCCGTGGACCATCACTTTTACAACACGGACAGCCTGTTGCGCACCATGGAAATCCTGCTGGGCCTCAAGCCGATGACTCGTCTCGACGCCCTCGCGCCGCCGATTCGCGCCTTCAGCCCGACGCCCGACCTGACGCCGTTCGCGGCGACCCTGCCCGACAAAACACTCTTGGCCGAGAAGAACACGCGCGAGTCCTACGGCGCGGCCCGCTCGGCGCACTTGAACTTTTCTGAGGCCGATGAAGCGCCCGACGACGTTCTCAACGACATCCTCTGGCACAGCATCAAGGGCCGCGACGTCCCGCAGCCTGCCCCGCGCCATTCGTTCGCCGACCTGCCCGGTGACTGAAACCGCCGGGCGGGTGACTGCTACGCCGCCAGGGCGAGGCTGAAATCCGGCGCGGCGATGGTCTGCGGCGGATTGGCGGGGCGGGCGAACAGAAATCCTTGCAGGAAGTCCGCGCCGCTGTCCCGGCAGACCTGCAGCTGGCCCGGCGTCTCGATTCCCTCGGCGATGACCTGAATGCCCAGGTCTTTGGCCGTTTCAATGATGGCGTCCATCTTCTCGCGCGCCGCCCAGTCGCCCTCCGCCGCGACGACCAGCGCCCGGTCCAGCTTAACATAGTCCGGGCGCAGCCGCGTCAGGTACTCCAGGCTCGAAAAGCCCGCGCCCATGTCGTCCACGGCGGTGCCGACGCCGCGCGAGCGGTAGTAGTCTAGGATCATTTGCAGCCGCTTCATGTCCGGGATGTTTTCCGTCTCGACGACCTCAAAGACCAGGCGCGACACGTCCATGTCGTGTTCCGAGGCGGCTTCCATTGTTGTCCTCAGGCAGATTTCCGGGTCGTAGATCGTGTTGGGCAGGAAGTTGATGAAAAACTTGCCGTGCGGCAGCGCGAGCGCCGCGGCGTCCCGGATGGCCGTCTGACGCGCCCGCTGGTCCAGGACGTGTTCCAGTTCCAGCGCTTCGCAGGCGCCGATGATCGGCCCCGCGCCGATGACTTCGCGTGTCTGCGGGTGACGCGCCCGAATCAGCGCTTCGTAGCCATGAATCGCCAGCGATTGGGCGTCAACGATGGGGTGAAACACGCTGAACAGCCAGCCGTCGTCCAGCGCGTCGCGCACCCATTCGTGCTTCTGCCGCGCCAGCAAAGTCGACAGCGGCTCGGCCGCCATCAGTGCGGCCAGGGCGCTCACGGCACAGTCCATGTCGCCCCGAAAAAAGACCGCCCGAAGCGCCGCCTGGGTGGGCGGCGCGAGATGGGGGTTCAGCGCCGCCTGTACCTGCGGCAGTTCCCGGCGGGTGATTGGCAGGGCCAGTCCCGTCCCGCAGACGCGATAGGGAATCTGCCCGGCGTCCAGCGCGCGAATGACGGCCTCCCGCGCGTGATCATTGTGCGCGCCGAGCAGCAAAGTCTCGGCATCGGAAGACGAGCGATTGGTGGATTGGCAGCGTCCACAGCCGCCAGATGTTTGCAAACAAGCAGTGCGAGTCACGAAGTTCAACTCTTTTCGTAGTTAAGAATTAGGTGTCCCTTCTATTCTGCCCGATTTCGAGAATTTCTTTAGAAAAAAGATGTAGGACAAGAAACCCACCCCGGCTCGTTCCTCGCCACCCCTCCCCAGAGGGAAGGGGGTTGGCCGGAGGTGGAGCGAGTTCATGGAAGGCTGTGCCGAGCGAAAGCCTTTGTCGGAGAGAACCATGGACTGCCGATCTCCCTTCCCTCTGGGGAGGGACCCTGTGAGGGAGGCACGACCGAGCAAGGCGGGTGGGTTCCTCACGAAAGGTGGGCGGGTGTCACTCCACAGTCACCGACTTTGCAAGGTTGCGCGGCTGGTCAATCTCGCGGCCCAGGGCTTCGGCGATATAGTAGGCGAGCAGTTGGAGCGGAACAACAGCAAGCACGGGCATGAACGTGTCGTGCGTGGCCGGGACGCGGATGATGCTGTCCACAGAACGCGAGTCCAAGCCTTCGTCGCCTTCCTTGACGACGGCGATGGCGATGCCGTCGCGGGCCTTGATCTCTTTGACATTGGACAGCATCTTGTCGTAGAGGGCCGACTGCGTGGCGAAGCAGACGACCGAGACGCCCGGCTCGACCAGGGCCAGCGGGCCGTGCTTCATCTCGCCGGCGGCATACGCTTCGGCGTGAATATAGGAGACTTCCTTGAGTTTGAGCGCCGCCTCCATCGCCACCGCGTAGTCGAAGCCGCGCCCCAGAAAGAAGAACGACGACGACTGCGAGAGCTGCTGGCCGAGTTCGGCGATCTCCGTCGTGTCTCGCAGGATGTCGGCCACCTGAGCAGGAAGCGCTTTCAGCTGTTCCACATAGGCGGCGACCACGCCGGGGCCGAGTTTATTTTCTTCCTGGGCGACGAACAGCCCGATCAGATACAGGGCGATGAGCTGCGTGACGTAGGCTTTGGTGGACGCGACCGATATTTCCGGCCCGGCATAGGTGTAAATCACTTCGTCGGCCTCGCGGGCGATGCTGGAACCCACGACGTTGACCACGGCCAGCGTGGTCGCGCCTTTGCCCTTCGCCTCGCGCAAGGCGGCCAGCGTGTCCGCCGTCTCGCCCGACTGCGAGATGATAATCGCCAGCGTGTGCTGGTCAACAATCGGGTCGTTGTAGCGGAACTCGCTCGCCACCTGCACCTCGACGGGGCGGCGCAGCAGATGCTCGTAAAAACTTTTGCCGACCATGCCCGCGTGATAGGCCGTGCCGCAGGCGACGATGACGATCCGGTTGAAGTCCAGCAACTTCTGGATCGGCAGTTTCAGTTCGGGGAACATGATCAGGTTGTGGTCGGACAAGCGCCCGCGCAGCGTGTCCCGAATCGTCTGCGGCTCCTCGTGAATTTCTTTCAGCATGAAGTGGGCGTAGCCGCCCTTTTCGGCGGTCTGCACGTCCCAGGTCACTTCAAACACGTCGCGGGTCAGGGGCTGCCCGTCCAGAGTCGTCAGAACGACTTCAGCGGGCGTGATCTTGGCGAAATCGCCGTCCTGCAGCACCAAAACGCGCCGCGTGTAGCCCATCACGGCGGGAATGTCCGACGCCAAGAAGTTCTCGCCCTCGCCCAGCCCGATGATCAGCGGCGAGGCGGTCTTGGCGGCGTAGATGGTCTCCGGCTCCCGCGCGGACACCACGCAGACGGCATACGCGCCGGTCACTTCGGACAGCGACCGGCGCACAGCGGCTTCCAGCCCGCCGCCGTCTTTGCTCAGGTGCGACTCGATCAGATGCACCAGCACTTCCGTATCCGTGTCGCTGTGGAATGTGTGTCCTTCGGCGAGCAGTTGCTCTTTCAGCGCGAGATAGTTCTCAATAATGCCGTTGTGGATCAGCGCCAGCTTGCCGGTGCAGTCGGAGTGGGGATGGGCGTTGCTGTCGTTGGGCCGCCCGTGGGTCGCCCAGCGCGTGTGGGCAATGACTGTCCCTCCGGCAGACTCCAGGCCGTTGAGGCTGGCACGCAGGTTGCCGAGCTTGCCCTGCTTTTTGAGAACTGTGACGGTTTGCGCACCGGGCTGGACCACGGCGACGCCCGCCGAGTCGTAGCCGCGATATTCCAGGCGCTTCAGGTTGTCCAGCACAAGGCCGACACTGCTCTTGCGCCCGCCGACATAGCCGGTGATTCCACACATAAAAGAGTATTGCTCCTCCGCAGTTTTGACAGGTTAGTTCTCCTTAGTATACCAGACCTTCAATCGTTCTGCGGGAGGCGGCGCGGCGTCACGCCGAAAGCAAGTCGTGCAGGTTGAAGTCGGCACGGCGGATTTCTGCCTCACGACCCCGAATCGTCGGCTTTTGGCGGGCCAGTTGCTCCAAGATCGGAAGGAGATCGTCGGGCGGATTGACTGAGATGACCATGACGATCTGCCCGGCGTCGCTGACGTACAGTTCGTCAAAGCGGTTGGAACTCGGTTCGCCATGGAACAAGCCGCCTTTGCCGCCCTGGGGGTCGCCGAACAGCTCAAAGTGGATGTCCAGTTCGTCCGAGAAGAAGTTGGCGACGTGGTCATACGCCGTGCGGACCCCGGCCATGTTCGCCCCGGCGACTTCGCCGTGCCAGAAGGCGTTGTTCCAATGTTCGACGCGCCACTGCTTGCCCAGCACCGGGTCTTGAAAGCCCGCGATGTCTCCGGCGGCATAGACATCCGGCGCGCTGGTTTCGAGATAGGAGTTGACCAGCACGCCGTTCTTCTTTTCATCAACGGTCAGCCCGGCGGCCTTTGCCAAATCAAGATTGGGCTTGACGCCGACGGCGGCCAGGATTAAATCGCCGTCCAAAGAGCGCCCTCCTTTAGTCAGGACGCCATGCGCCGTGATCTGCGTCACTTCGTCGCCCAAAATCACGTCCGCGCCCGCCGCTTGCAGTTTGTCTTTCAGAAAAGCGCCGTATTCGGGCGAGGCGAACTTGCTCCACAGGTGGTCGGTCGGCTCCACGATGACGGCCTGCCCGCCTTTCTGTAAAAAGTCGGCGGCGACCTCCACGCCAATGTAGCCGCCGCCGACCAGGATGATTCTCTGACCGAGATGCGCCTTGATCTTGTCGCTGTCGTCCCAGGTGCGCAGGACGTGGACGTTAGGCCCGTCCGCGCCGGGGACATCCAGCGTCTTCGGCGTGGAACCCGTCGCCAGCAGGAGTTTATCGTAGCCGACAATCTCGCCGTTGTCCAAAGTCACCGTCTTGGCCGCCGTGTCCGCGCCGGTCGCTTTGATTCCCGCCTTGACTTCAATATGGTTGTCTCTGTACCACTCGGCAGGCTTGATGAGAACGTCGCTCTCGCCCGCTTCGCCGCGCAGGTATTCTTTGGACAGCGGCGGGCGGTTGTACGGCAGTCGCCGCTCGGCCCCAACAATCAACACGGACCCGGCGGGGTCGTGCTTGCGGATGGTCTCGGCGGCAGTGGCCGAGGCCAGGCCGCCGCCGACGAGGAGATAATCGGAGTGTGTCGCCATCGTGCGTTTCCTGTCTGCGTGGATAATAAACCGATTTACCCGTCGCGTGTGGCGGAGTAAACGGCGTCGGGACAACTTGTGGGTATACTACCGCATCCATCGAGATTTCCTTAGAAAGTGAGGGGCGCATGAGACCGCGTTCCTTTTTTTGCGCATTGCTTCTGCTGGCGACGTTCAACGTCGCCGCGCGTTCTGCGCCCGCGCCTCAGCCGACGGCCTTTGGCGTCGCGGCGCACTCCAACGTTACGATTGAGTGGTGGTACGTCAATGCCCATGTCACGACCGACAAAGGGCGTCACCTGGCGCTGATCGGCTCGTTCTTCCGGTTCGGCAACGGCGCGTCGCCTTTCGACGGCATCACGCCGACGCCGCGCGCCCACTATCTCATCTACGCCGTCACGGACCTGGATAAAAAGACGCAGCGCCCCTACTCGCTGGCCGACGCCGACATGGTCGGACTGTTGCAGCAGGTCGCGCCGATCTTGGCCGTGACCAACCCAAAAGATAAGGGGGCGCAGGCGCTGCTGGCCGCGCTGAAAACGGGCAAACTCCCCGCGCCGAGTCAAAGAATTGCAGGCAAAGCGTCGGTTGTCAACTCGCCGTTTCGCCTCGCCTACGGCGCGGACAACGCGCTGGCGGCGACGAATGCAACCGACACGGCTTTTACTGTCCATTTAGACGGCGGCGCGGACAAGATCACGCTCCATCTGGCTTCCACCAAGCCCGCCATGGCGGTCGGCGGCAAGGGCGAGACGGGCTTGACGAAGCCGACCGATATGTATTATTATTCACTCACCCGCTGCACGGTCGGCGGCACGGTTGACACGGGTGGCGGGCCGGAACAGATCGTCGGCGGCCAGGGCTGGTTCGACCATCAGTGGGGCAATTCGTGGGTCGCGCAGAACGACGGCTGGGACTGGTTTGGCGTTCAACTCACCGACGGCACGGACATCTTGTTTTTCCGTCAGCGCAATCTCAGCACGGGCAAGATTTTCTTCCCCCTGGCGACCTTCATGGACAAAGACGGCCATCAGTCGGTGACAAAGAAAATCGTCTTCACGCCCGACCTGAAATCGCTTTGGACAAGTCCGAAGACCGGCGTGACTTACCCGCTCGCCTGGACGGTGACGTTCCCGGAGAAAGGGCTGCAGTTGCACATCTCAGCAGCGGTGCAGAACCAGGAAATGCCGATCTTGGGGCCAGGAAGCGGTGTATGGGAAGGCGCGTGCGACGTGCAGGGAAGCACGGGAAACTTCCAGGTGATACAGGGGCATGTTTTCGGTGGGGTTGCCAAGCGTGTAGTTTTAGTCACAGGGAAGGCTTACATGGAACTGGTGGGATACAACAGTCCGGCGGTGAAGAGGCAGGTGACGGCGGGGAAGTAAGGCCGGCGGGGCCGCAGGGGCGCGATGACTTCAGAGCAACAAACGGCACGACGGAAGCGCAGTGCGGCGCGATGGTCCCTGGTCTCCAACGCCGGGCTGCTCGTGCTGAAGGTCGTCGTGGGCGCACTGAGCGGCAGCGTCGGCATTCTGGCCGAAGTGGTCAACTCGGCGGCGGATTTGATCGGCTCGGCGGTGGCGTTCTTTTCCGTCCGGGTTGGGGACGAGCCGCCGGACCGCAGTCACGCTTACGGACACGGCAAAATCGAAAACCTGTCTGGGGCGCTGACCGCCGTGCTGGTCGTCGGCGGCGGGGCATTTGCCATCAACGAGGCTCTGGCGCATCTGCTGCGCGGCTCGCGGCCCGCCGGCCTCGGCGGGGCGATGGTGACGATGCTGGTTTCGGCGCTCGTCAATACAATCGTCTCGCAGCAGCTGCTGAAGGTCGGGCGCGAGACCGACTCGCCCGCCCTGGTCGCCGACGGCCACCACCTGCGGACGGACATCCTCACGTCGCTGGGCGTGCTGGCCGGGCTGATTCTGGTGAAAATAACAGGGCAGGGCTGGTGGGACTCGGCGGCGGCGCTGCTGGTATCTGTTTTGATCCTGCGAGTCGGATTCATTCTTGCCCGTGACGCGCTGGGAACGCTGTCCGACGCGACCCTGCCCGAAGGCGAGCAGCAGACGCTGGCGGACGTGCTGTGGGCGCACCCGGCTGTGCTGGGCTTCCACAAACTGCGGACGCGCAAGTCCGGCTCGCACCGGCACGTGGACGTCCATGTGCAGATCGCCGACACGCATTCGTTTGTCGAGGCGCACCGGCTGACCGAGGAGATGGAAGACCAATTGCGCGCCTCCCTGCCGAACCTGCACCCCATCATCCACATCGAACCGTTCGACGACGAACAGGCCCACCAGCGCGAAGAAAGCCCGGAGAGGCATGACACGTAGGGGCATGACGCCCGGAAGCCCACCACCTTGCTTCGTTCCTCACTACGCAGGGTCCTCCCGCTTCGGGAGGACCCTGTGACCGAGGAACGAGGGAAGCAAGGTGGTGGGCTTCTTAACGTGTTGTCTTACGCTTTGGCCGGTTCCGCAGGCTTGGCGGCGTCTGCAGCGGCTTTGGCGGCGGCCTCGGCGGCTTTCTTCTCCTCGTCGGCCTTTTTCGCGGCTTCCTCGGCGGCGACGATCTTGGCGATCTCGTCCGACAGCAGTTTCTTCACGCCATCCAGGGCGGCGGGGTCGTCACTCGTCACTTTCGCAAGCACGCGCCCCGTCTTGCCGGCGATCAAGTAAACGCTCGGTAGGTTGGAGACGCCCCAGCGGCGCGTCTGGTAGAGTTCGTAGTCCAACAGCAGGGTCACGCCGTCAATCTTGCGGCCCTGACCGAACTGCGTGATCT
>CAZZVX010000092.1:0-13066 GCA_964657535.1 Armatimonadota bacterium
TCGCAGGTGAACTGCGACGGGATCGTCCCGCCTTCCACGACGGCAAGACTGGAAAGTGTAAAAGCCATACTCTGCTCCTGCCGCATAAAGTCAGCGAACGGTGTTCGCCCAGGCTAAAATCGCCTGGCTGGATGCCGCCGGCTTTTCAATAATGGCCGCGTGCGCCGCGCCGGGAATCACGGCCAGATGTGAACCCTTGATGTCCTGGTGCATTTTTTTCGCCATCTCGACGGGATAGATCGGGTCATCCATGCCCTCCAAAATTAATACGGGGACGCCGATTTTGGTGTTGCGGGAGTCGGGGCGCGTAGCGAGCGTTTCGCCGCCGCCGACAGCGGCTTTGACCGAGCCGCGCTTGACGATGCCGCCGAGAAAACCGACCAGAGGCATATCCGTTGCGCGCGTCTTCGCCGTCAGCATATTCGGCATCAAGAGCGGAACCATCGCGGCCACGCCTTTCTGCTCGGCCAGTTTGCCGAAACCGGGCCATTCGCCCTGCTCCACCGGGGACGCGGGCGAGGTCGTTGAATCAATTAAAATCAAACCCCGGAACCGCTGCGGCGCTTCCCGGTACATTTCCAGCACGACCGGGCCGCCCATGCTCATGCCGCCGATAATGGCTTTGCGGATATGCAGGTGGTCTATCACGGCCAGCATATCTTTGGCGTAGATGCTCACGCTTCCGCTGGCGTCCGGCGTGGTGCTGCTGCCGAAGCCGCGCAAGTCGGGGGTGACGACGGTATAATGCCGGGCCAGCGCGGCGCGGTTCTTGGCGAACAGTTCGCCCGACAGAGGGTAGCCATGGACAAGCATCATCGGCGGACCGTGTCCGGCGACACGATAAGCAATGGTCGCGCCGTTCGCCTCCACGGAGCCGGACGTGGTTTGGGCGAATGCCGGACACGCCGACAGGACAAGAGCCGCTGCGGCCAGCAAGGCGCGAAGCGGGGCGGGACGAGAAACGGTCTTCATGCGATCTCCTTGTGTGCCGATACTTCAAATGATGAGACGCCGGGCGCATGATTGGCAAACGCGCCCGGCGAAGCGAAATCAAGCCGAAGGATTGAGTTCTACCTTGATCCAGCCGGGGCGGCGTTGGTCAAAGGCTTTGTAAGCGTCAATGGCCCCAGACAGAGGTTCCTGTTCGGTCAAAATATGCGTCGGGTCCACCATACCGCTGGCGACCATGTCCACCAGATGCGGAATGTACTTGCGGTGGTTGCAGTTGCCCAGGCGAATGGTCAGGTTCTTGTTCATGGCCGCGCCGATGGGAAAGAACTCGTCGGTCAGCGGGTAAACGCCGATCACGGCCAGATGTCCGCCTTTGGCGAGTGCCTTGACCGACCATTGGGACACCTGAGAAGGAGCGTCGCCGGGCGTCCAGTTGCCGTCATGCGGGTTTTGCTTGGGCGCGATCTTTTTCACCTGCTCCTTGAACTCACTTTCCTGCGCTTTGGCCTGCGCCGCCGCCGGGCCGCGATGGGGATGGTAGGCATCCACGCCCACGCAGTCAATGGCGCAGTCCGGCCCCGCGCCGCCCGTCAATCGCTGCAAGGTTTCTACGGGGTCTTCCTCGTTGAAGTTGATCACTTCCGCGCCCTGCTTGCGCGCCATATCCAGGCGGGACGGCACGGCGTCCACGGCGAAAACGCGGCCCGCGCCGAAAGACATGGCGCTGGCGATGGCAAACTGCCCGACCGGGCCGCAGCCGAACACGACCACGCTGTGGCCTGGCTTGATACTTGCCATGTCCGCGCCGAAATAGGCCGTCGGCCAAATGTCCGAGATCATAATCGCTTGGTCGTCGGAGACGTTGTCGGGCAGTTTGACCAAACCGACATGGGCGAAAGGAACACGCGCTTTTTCCGCTTGCAGGCCGTCAAACGGCCCGGAATCTTTGGGGCCGCCGAAAAACGCCGTCCCGGCCGTCGGGCCGTTCGGGTTGGCTTTATCGCACTGGGCGTAATACCCGGCGCGGCAGTAGGAGCAAACGCCGCAGGCAATCGTGCTGGGAATGACGACGCGGTCTCCGATACTGAGGTTGCGGACATCCTTGCCGATTTCTTCCACAATGCCGACGCCTTCATGTCCCAAGATCGTCCCCGGCACCATCGGTGACATCGTGCCGCGAATAAAGTGCAGGTCGGTGCCGCAGATTGCACTCGCGGTCAGTTTCACGATGGCATCTGTCGGTTCCTTGATTTTCGGTTCCGGGACATCGTCGAGGCGAATATCACCGATCCCGTGCCAAACCACAGCTTTCATAGACTATCTTTCCTTTTCTTGGGTGCTTATTTTTCGTCGCGCCCATGCACCTGCGCGGGCGGAGATGTGGCTTCCACGGCAGTAAACGGCTCAATGATCTGGTAACTGTGCAGCGCGCCTTGCGGCACGACCCACGAGTCGCCCGGCTCCAGCGTGACTGGCTGGCCTTCCAGGTGCAGCTCGGCCTTGCCGGAAATGACGTAGCCGACGGTTTCATACTCCCGCGCGGCGGGTTCCTTGTGATCGCTGGACGTTTCGCCTTCCCACAGCCGCATGGCGACGTGTTTGCCGGAGGCCAGATACTTCTGGCCCATCTGTCCGTGCGGCGAATGACTGGAATCGATCTTGGTAACGGTGGTATCGCTCATGGGGTGCCTCCTGCGGCTACTTCAAAAAAACGGGCTGAGAATCCGTGCGCATCCGCCACAGGCAGACCGGGCGGCGGCGCAGGTCGTGGCCGTTGTGGTACTTCTTTTGGCGGTCTAGTTGATCCGCCGTGAAGTACATGAATCCGTCGGTGCTGAACGCAATGGCGTCGGGCCAAACCAGGCGCGGGTCCTGGGCGACTAGTTCGTACTTGCCGCTCGGCAGGCGTCGCCAGATCGCGTCATGGACGTAATCCGTGACATAGACACGGTTGGCGCTGTCCGCTTCAATGCCGTCCGCCGGGCCGGGCTTGGGGCCGTAGTCTTTCACGGCGTTGTTGACATCTTCATCCGATTTGGAGGCGTCCGCCAGCGTTTTGACGGGAACGGCATAGATGCGCACGCCTTCATTGGGGCCATAAAACAAGTTCTTGCCGTCGCCGCTCAAGGTCAGGCCGTCCGCGCCGGTCCTGTCGCGCATTCCGGGCTGGCCGGGCCTCCGTTTCAGCAGCCGTTCGCCCTCCACAACGGGAATAAAGTTCGGCTCGTACTTGGTGGATGGGTGATCGTTCAAGCGCCGCACAGCCTGTCCCGTCGCCAGGTCTACCACGACAATGCCGTTCGGCCCTTTTTCAGAAGAATCGGTAATAAAAGCCGTCCCCGCTGTGCCGACGGCCAAATCTACTCGGACATCGTTGAGGTAGGCGTTTGGCCCGGCCACATCGCGCGTGAAAATGATCTTCTTGACGATCTGATTCGTGTTCAAGTCTACACAGACGAGTTTCGGGCCGCCAGCCTGTGTCGGCTTCGTCCCGATAATGCCGGTGTCCAGCAGCCACAGGCGATTCTGCGCGTCTACAGTCATGCCCTGCACAGACACCAAGTGATTGGCCTGCGGGCCGTCCAGGCGATTGATGGCCGCACTGGGGTAGGGGACGGCACGGCCCGCCTTTATCTCGCCGACGCTGAACGGCCCCGGATCAAAGGCGCAAGGGAACGACATGAAGATGCGGTTTCGGGGCGACACGGCCACCTCAATAGGCGTCGGCCCGTAAAACCGGGCGAAGACGGCGATCTTGCCTGTCCGACCGGCGGCGGGATAATGCGCGTCGCGGGTCAGCGCCTGCGCGGGAGCGGCTGGCGCGCAGGCCGCCAGCAGGATTGCCGCCGCGCCGGCGCGAAAAGTCTTTGTCATGTCCGCTTCTTTCTAGGTAGGCTCTGGGCCTCGGAACGTGTCTTTGGTCAAAATGCGCGGCAGTTTGACGGGCTTGCCGTCGTGCGCCGCTTCATAAATGGCAGCCATGATACGCTGATCCTGCAAGCCTTCCTCTCCGGGCGTGTAGGGCGTCTTGTCGTTCAAGACGCACTGGGCCATGTGGTCCATTTCGGTCGCAAACTGGTCTTTCGGGTCAATCTGCGGTGTCTCGCGTATCTCCATGTTGCCCTCGGCGTGCGAACGTTCCATCTTCAATCCCTGGTAGAGGAATGCCGGGTCCAACCCGTACCAGCCGGTCACGGCATGGACTCGGTAGCGCTTGTCGTCATGGAAGCCATAGGAAGTCGCATTGTTGGACAGGACGCCGCTCGGAAAGCGCATCTGCCACAGCACGGTTTCCTCCACCTCCCGAAAGCGCGGGTCGCCGGGCGTGCTGTAAAGCGTGGCCGAGACTTCCTCCGGCTCTTCGCCGAGCAGAAAGCGCGTGGTGTTCAGGCAGTAAAGCCCGACATCGGGCAGCGAGCCGCCCCCGGACAGCGCCTTTTTCAGTCGCCACTGGCTGGGGTCGCCCTGCACCTGCCCGTTGACGGCCTCAATCATCTTGACCGGCCCGTACTGCTGTGCCCGCGTCATCTGCTGAACGAAGCGATTGTTCGGCTCATACTGAATCCGGTAGGCGATCATCAGTTTTTTGTTCGCCGTCTTGCAGGCGGCAATCATCTGCTCCGCTTCCTGCGGCGTGTTCGCCATCGGCTTTTCGCACAGGATATGCTTGCCCGCCTGTGCGCCCCGGACAGTATATTCGGCGTGCAGGCCGTTGGGCAGGACGATGTAGATCACCTGCACGTCCGGGTTGTCGCGGAGGGTGTCGTAGTTGCGGTAGTTGTAAAGGCTGCGCGCCGGGACGCCGTGCTGCCGGGCGACTTCGGCGGCTTTGGCCGGGTCGCCGCTGACCAGGGCCGCGAGTTTGGCGTACTTGCACGAGCCGAACGCCGGGATGATCTGCTGCAAGGCCAGATTGCCCAGGCCGACCACGGCGAACCCGATTTTCTGATCAGGCGGCAGCGGTGTGGGGACCGGCCCCGACTGCTTTTCCGTTTTGGCTTCAGTCGGCGGCAGCGCAATCGGCGTCTGTGACGGCGGATTCGGTCCCTGTGCATAAACCGGCGCGGCCAGTCCACCCGTCACTGTGGCCGCGATCAGGCTTTGACCGGCCCGCGTCAGCAGCGAACGGCGCGTCAGTTCCAAAGATTCCAGGTGTGTCATGGGAGTTGTCACTTCACCACATGGAGTTCTTTGTTATCTTCACCATCGTGAGAGTGTTCCAAATCCAGCTCGCCTTTCGGCTCGCGCTTGAGCAGCCACGGCACGTCGTCACCCGCCGCGCCTTTCGCGGGGGTCACGCCGCCGTCCGCCAGCCACAAGGCACCGGTGACGTAACTCGCTTCGTCGGACGCGATGAACGCATAAACATTGGCGATCTCCTCCGGCGTCCCGCGACGACCGACCGCCTCGGCTTGCACAGTCATCTTTTCCATCTTTTTGTCCATCGGGCCGGTCTCTTTGTGCGTCCACGCCGTGTCAATCGCGCCGGGGCAGACGCAGTTGGCGCGGACGCCGTGCTTGGCCTGTTCCACGGCGACGCCCATCATAAACGAGTGCAGAAATGCCTTCGTACCGCCATAGGGCGTGTTGTTGGGCTGGCCGTTGAAACCGGCCTCGCTTCCGGTACAAATGACGTTGCCGCGCGACTTCTGAAGGTGGGGAATCGCGTAGCGGGTCATCAAAAACGCCGTGCGGATGTTGTTGCGCACGGTCGTGTCAAAATCTTCAATGGGGTATTTGTCAATCTCGGACTGGGTTAGGAATTGGCCCGCGTTGTTGGCGAGGATGTCCAGGCGGCCCCATTTGTCAATCGCCGCCTGCACCGCTGCCTGCGCGTGGGCCTCCTCGCTGATGTCCCCGGCGACAAAAATCGCCTCGCCGCCGTGCGTGTTGATCGCATCGGCGACATCCTGAATGGGGTCGTCGGGCAATCCGACGACTACGACTTTGGCCCCTTCTTTCGCAAATTTGTGTGCAATCGCCTCACCGATGCCGGTTCCGGCCCCGGTGACGATGGCGACTTTGTCTTGTAATCTCCCACTCATTGCGTCTTGCCTTTCAATTTCTTTTTTGACAACAGTGGCAGATTTACCGTCGGAAGACCGTCCGTAAACCGGGCAGGCGGTAATATGGGTCGCAAACAAAAAGGCCGCAGGAGATGATCTCCCGCGGCCCGCTCCGAGAACGAGTCTAGTACGTCCCGGCCAGGTCGAACGTCTTCTCTTTCGCCTCTTTGCTCACCGTCGAGGCAGCGACCTTTTCCTGCAGCTTCGCGTAGAACAGGTCTTCGTCAATCGGCAGCGTCACCCAGTCGTCGGTCCAGGCGGACAGCAGCATCGCATTCGCGAGTTCGACGCCGTGGATGCCCTCGCGCCCCTCCGCGATCAGCGGCGTGCCGTCCATGATGGCGCGGACCCAGTTCTTCGTGATGCCTTTGTGTTCCTCGCCGCCCGCGCCGCCGGGAATCTCGCACTTCCAGACTTCCGGCTGGGCGAACGCTTCGGACGTCTCGCGCAGGAACTTGCTGACCGGCTCGACCGTGCGCCAGAACGTCAGCTGCCCGTTCGCGAGCAGTAATTTGCCCCGGTCGCCGACGACCTCGAACGACTGCGTGCCGGGCGCTTCGCCCGTCGTCGTGATGAAGACGCCCGTCGCGCCGTTCTCGTACTCGACGAACGCCGTCACGTCGTCCTCCACCTCGATGTCATGGTATCTCCCGAAGCCGCAGAACGCCCGGACGCGCGTGGGCATCCCGCAGATCCACTGCCACAGGTCTAAATTGTGCGGGCTTTGGTTGACCAGAACGCCGCCGCCCTCGCCCGCCCAGGTCGCGCGCCAGCCGCCGGAATCGTAATAGGTCTGGCTGCGGAACCAGTCGGTGATGACATAATTCGTCCGCTTGAGCTCGCCGAGTTCGCCGTCCGAGACCAGTCGGCGCATCTTCTGATGAATGCCGCGCGTGCGCTGGTTGAACATGATTCCCAGGACTTTGTCGCTCTTGGCGGCGGCCTTGTTCATCTCGCGCACTTGCTTGGTATAGACGCCGGCGGGCTTTTCGACCAGCGCGTGCAGGCCGTGCCTCAGCGCCTCAATCGCGAGCGGTGGGTGAAAGTAGTGCGGTGCGGCGATAATCACGGCGTCCACTTTGCCCGACGTAAACATCGCCTCGGCGCTCTCGAAGCGGGCGATGGCGTCGCCCCAGCGTCCCTCGGCCCAGGCCAGCGCTTCGGGCGAGTTGTCGCACACCGCCGTCAGCGTCGCGTCCGGCACTTCCCCCGCGCTCAGGTAGCCCGCGTGACCGCGCCCCATGTTGCCGATCCCGATAATCCCGATGTTGACCAAATCTCTGCCTCCCTCGTTTGCCGCCCTCGGCGTACTACAGCGGAGCGTTCGCCGTTGTCTCGGCAGCGTCTCCGCGCGGCGCAGGGCCATTGTACGACGCCGACTGCTTCCGTGTCAAGAGAGGCGGACGGCTGCGGCTTCTTTCTTCCTGGCTCCCCACGTCATCACGATCAATACGGCGCCGAGGAAGCCGACGCCCAGAATCAGTCAGGCCTACCAGGTCGTTAGGACGGCCCATCCCAAACCCACTGAAGTCGCTCTGTCAAGGCTATTGCGCACGCAGGAGGGCGTTGCCGACGGAGGCGAGCCATTCGCGGTCGGCGTCGGTGACGTACTCGGCGACGGGCAGGGAGACGCTCCGGCCCTGCACGGCCAGGGCGCTGGGTTCGAGGCCCTGCGGGTCGCGGTGCAGGTGGAAACCGCGCAGTTCGCTCCGGGGGATGACCGCGCGGTCGGCGCGGCGTCCGACAGAAAGGCGGCGCGTGAAGCCGTCGGGGCCGAGCGTCAGGCTCTCGCGCAGCCAGAGCGGGCGCAGGATCGCCGCGAGGGCCGCGCCGCCGAGCGTCAGCAGGCAGGCCCAGGCGAACGCGAAAGCCGGGGCGAAGCGGCGCATGGGAGGGGGCATCCCGTCCGGCGCGATCTGCGTCATAAACAGAATGCTCTTATGGGCAAAGAAGAGCGCCACGCCCGTGACGAAGAGCAGCAGCAAGTTCACCAGCAGCGCGAAGGCCGCGAGCAGCAGCCAGAACGGGGCCTCGCGCGGCGGAATCAGGATCGTCGTCTCGCGCCCGTCCTCGGACTGCCAGACGCGAATCCGGCAGCCGGACGGGCGCTCCAGCGCGCCCGGCACCTCGTCAAGCATCGGCATCCGCGCCCGCCGTTTCTAACGCCGCGATCTGTCTGCGCCAGTCCGTCGGCGACGACCCCGTGTGCCGCTTGAAGCGCAGCGTGAAGTAGAACGGGTTATCGAATCCCACCTCGGAAGCCACCGCGCCGACGGCAAGCGTCGTGCGCGCCAGGAGCTGCTGCGCCCGCGTCAGTCGCTGTCGCTCCAGGTACTGCTGCGGCGTCATTCCCGTCTGCGCCCGGAACAGACAGGACAGCCGCGAGGGGGACAGGCCGCTGTGGGTGGCGAGCGTTTCCAGGGCGAGCTTTTCCGCGAGGTGCTCTTGAATAAAACCCTGCACCCGCTGCACGCGGACGTCCACGCGCGACGCCTCGGCGCGCGGGTTCTGCGTGACGCACCACAACAAGACTTCTTCCAGGGCGTTCATGGCGAACACGGACTTCTGGGGCAGAGCGCCGACGGCGAGACTGTGGACATCCTGGAAGCGGGCCGTGATCTTGCGGCGCACAATCGGCTCTCGCAGCGACAGGCGCATCAGGCCGGGCGCGTCTTCGGGCCAGCGCAGCCAGTCGGCCCAGAAGGCGCGCGGCTGGAAGTGCGTCCAGAGCAGTTCCCACATGTCCACCCCCGGCGCCGTCCCGTACTCGTGCCGCGTACCGGGGCGCAGCAGCACCAGGTCGCCGGGCCGTGTGACGGTCTCGCCCGACGAGGCACGTCCGAAGCGTCCCGCGCCGTCCACCGTCAGGATCAGCAACCAGTCGTTCGAGCCGTGGGGCCGCCACGAGCGGTACCCGCGCCCTCGCTGGTAATGGCCCGTCACGAGATCGCGATACGCGGGAACGGCGTCTATTCGCATTCCACTCATATCTTATAGGGAAACAGTGAATTTCTTGATGTTTATTCCGCCTGCTGAAGAGTATATTATAGGCATCAACGCACTATTCCTGCCGTGAAAGGAGACGAAACATGACGGAGTTGTTGGAACGCGGACTGACGCCCGCACAGGCCGCGCAGTTGGAGCGTGACGGGTACTGCGTCGTGCGCGGGTTGTTCTCGCCTGCCGAGGTCGCCGAGATTCGCGAGACGTTCATGGCGGAGGCCGCTCACGGGTCGGTGCCGGGTATGTTCGACTGTGGGGAGTTCTCGCCGGGAGACCCGCTTGCCTCCTACCCCCGTATGATGAACCCGCACAGTCACCCCGAACTGTCGGTCGGCCCGCTCGCCCGTCGCTTCATGCTCGACCCGCGCCTGAAGCCCTGTCTCGAAGAAGGCATGGGGGAAGAGCCGGTCGCCGTGCAGAGTATGTTCTACTTCAAGCCCCCGAAGGCGCGCGGCCAGGAACTGCACCAGGACAACTTCTATCTGCGGGTCGCGCCGGGGACCTGCATGGCCGCCTGGATCGCGGTGGACGACGTGGACGCCGAAAACGGCGGGATGAAAATCGTCCCCGGTTCCCACCGTGAAGACGTTATTTGCCCGCAAAAGGCCGACCCGACCGTTTCCTTCACCAGTGAATACGTCCCCGTGCCGGACGGGATGGAGGCGGTTCACTGCGACATGAAGGCGGGCGACGTGCTGTTCTTCAACGGCAGCGTCATCCACGGCTCGACACCAAACACCAGCGCCCGCCGCTTCCGCCGCTCGCTCATCTTTCACTACGTGCCGCGCCACAGCCAGGAACTGTCGCACTGGTATAAGTCGCCGACGACCTTCGACGGGGAAGTGGTCCAGATCGCCGAAGCGACCGGCGGTGGCCCCTGCGGCACGGTGCAGCCGCTGGGGCCGCATTAACTCCTGCCGTCCAGCAGCCTCCGCAGGGCGCGGTAATCGTCTTCCTGTTGTGAATGCTTGCGCCCCGTCGGGCTGACGGCCACCTGCGGCGAGGGATGGTACAGGGGGAACAGCGTGTACCCGTTCCAGACGGTCGGCGTCGCGGCGTGTTCGCGCAGCGACACCGCGTGCGGGACGATCAGGGCCAGCGCCGCCAGCGCTTTACTGCCGAGTGTGACAATGAGGCGGGGGCGCACGACATCCAGCGTCCGCAGCAGAAACGGGGAACAACGCCGCAGTTCGGCGGGCGAGGGCGGGGCGTTCGTGCCGCGAGGCGTCTGCGGGTTGCACAGCGCCGCGTTGGTGACGAACACGTCCCCGCGCCGCAGGCCCGCCGCCACTAAATAACGCCCGAAGTTCCGCCCGGACGCATCGCCGGTGAGGGGGATTCCGCCCTTCTCGCCGCCGAGCCGACCCGGCGCTTCGGCGATGAAAAGGACGCGGGCGGTCAGAGGCCCATTCGCGGGCGACAGTACGCGCCGCCGCCCTTCCATACGCGGACACTGCCGACACGCCTGCACCTCAGCGACTAACCGGGCAAAAAGGAGGTCTTGCATGGGGCCGGGCGCTAGATTTCCAGCCGGTCGAAGCGGCCCGCGCCCGGATCGAGGGCGTTGCGCAGTACCTGATTCGCTTCTTCGACCCGCTGCAGGATGATTTGCGCTTCCGCCTGCTCCTGGCTGCCGGGCGCGAAGCGGGACGGCGCGCACCGTTCGCGCAGTTTCGCCACCGCCTGCTGGACGGTCAGCCAGTCCGAACCGTGAGGGACGCCGATAATCTTATAAGCCGTCTGCACCGGATCGGGCGTCGCCGGACTGGGCGGCGTCTGCGACGCGCTGAACTCGCGCCGCGCCGAGACCGTCCCCTGCGCGGCGGCGATCTTGGCGCGGGCGCGCTCCATCGGGTCGTCGCTGCTGGCGGGCGGCGGGTCCGGGATGCGGATGTCGTCGTGGCCTAGTGACCGAGTCAGTTCTTCCTGCGCCCGCGAGTCGATCTCGCCGAGCCGGTCTTTGGCGGCGTCTAAATACGCTTTGGCGACCTTGTAGATGCGCCCCAGGTTGTCGCTCATGCGCTGCGGACTCCTTACGTGGGCGACGTGCCGTTGCTGCCGCCGACGCGTGCCTCTAATTCCTGCAATTGTCGGTCAATGTCCGACGCGGCGGCAGGCGTCCGGGGCGCAGTGGCCTGCGTCGGGGCGGGCGCGAGGCCCATCTTCTGCTCCATCTGCGCCAGTTCGACGTCGGCGGCGCTGTTGGCCTCCACGTCGCCCAGCGCGGCCAGCCGCCCGTTGAGGCTTTCCTTCGCCAGTTCCGTGCGCGCCGCGCCCTCGCTGCGGGCGTTGGCGATCTTGTTCTGGGCGCGCTCGAAGGCCTGGTCCGTGCCGTCCGTGGTCATGCCTTCCATCGCCTTGTTGATGGAAATCTCGATCTGGCTTTGTTTCCACTGCGTCTTGAGCGCCATGGCCTGCGCGGTCTTCTGGCGGATGCGCTCTTCCTCGCGCCGCATAGCGGTCTTGATCGTCTCGATGGTTTCCAGGGCCGACTGCAGTGACGCCGCCATGGTGGTCAGCGTGCCGTCGTACTGCTGCTTCTCAACGAGCAATTGGCGGGCCAGGTCCCGGTCGCCGTTTTTGAGCGCCAGTTCCGCTTTGGCCTGCAGGTTGCTGACCATTTTCTGCGTCTTGTCCACCTCGGCCTGAAGATTATTCTTCTGCGTGATGGCCTGGACGGCGCGCTCCCGGTTTTTGGCCTGCGTCTCCTTCATCTCCTGTTGCGCCTGGGCGAGCAGGATTTCCGGGTCTTCGAGCTGGTCCAACTTCACGCCGAACAGCCCCTGCAGATAGCGCCACATTCTGGCGAACATAACTCATTCTCCTCTCGGACTCGATCACTCCGAATACATCTGACACAGAAACCCGCAAAAAGTCGCACCGTTGCCGCAGTCATTATAACAAATTGACGGCGCTTTTTCAATCACAAGCGCAAAATCCGGCATCGGAACGGCGTCAGGTATAATTTTGCCATGTTATTGCCCACCGACGACACCATTTGCGCACTGGCGACGCCGTCGGGGACGGGGGGCCTCGGCGTTATTCGCGTGAGCGGGCCGCAGGCGTTCACCGTCGTGGACGCGGCAACGCGCCGCCCAAAAAATAAATCCTGCGCGGCGCATCGGGGGCATACCCTGCACCGGGCGGAAGTCGTGACGGCGGACGCCGAGGCGATTGACGACGTGCTGCTGGCCGTGTTCCACGCGCCGCGCTCGTACACGGGCGAGGACGTTGTCGAGGTGTCGGGACACGGCGGGGCGATTCCTCTGCGGCGCCTACTGGCGCGGCTGCTGGAATGCGGGGCGCGACCGGCCCGGCCCGGAGAATTCACCCAGCGCGCGTTCCTCAACGGCAAGATGGACTTGGCGCAGGCGGAGGCCGTCGGCGACATCATCGCCGCACAGACCGAAGAAGCGCACCGGCTGGCCCAGCGTCAGGGGGAAGGGCGACTCAGCCGCGAAGTCGGCATCATTCGGGACATCGCGTTGGGGGTTTTAGCCCGCATCGAGGCCTCGATTGACTTCCCCGAAGATGTCGGCGAATTGGATACCCAACTTTGTGACGGGGAACTTCAGCGGGCCGAACGCCGGATCGCGGAACTGCTGCGGACGGCGGATCGGGGCATTCTCGTTCGGGAGGGGCTGAAAGTCGTCATCGCGGGGCGGCCCAACGTCGGCAAGTCGTCGCTGCTCAACGCCCTGCTGCGCGCCGCCCGCGCCATCGTCACGCCCATCCCCGGCACGACGCGGGATGTGATCGAAGAGGCTCTTAATCTCAGAGGCATCCCCATCCGCGCCCTGGACACGGCGGGCCTGCGCGAGACGGACGACATCATCGAGCAGATCGGCGTCGAGCGCACCCGGCAGAGCCTGGCCGAAGCGGACTTCGTGCTGCTCGTCCTGGATGCCGCCCAGGGCGAAACGCCGGAAGACGCTGCACTGCGCGCCACCCTGGCGAACTGCCCGCACTTGATCGTCTGGAACAAGTCTGACCTCATCCCGCCTATCGCCACTAGCCCCTCTCCCTTTCCGAAGGGGGAGGGGTGG
>CAZZVX010000092.1:13076-13795 GCA_964657535.1 Armatimonadota bacterium
GATTCTGCTTCGCACGGTGGGGCCAGTGGCAGGAGCGACGGGCGCTTCGCACAGTTTCAAGAGGCACAGCATTGTAATTACTAGCCCCTCTCCCTTTCCGAAGGGGGAGGGGTGGCCGATGAGGCCGGGGTGGGGGCCAAACAGCATCCCCGTCTCGGCGGCGACCGGCTGGAACATCGAAGCCCTGGAAGACGCCATTGCGGAAGCCGTCATGGGTGGGCAGACAGCACCCTCCCAGGCGGACGCGGCGGTTGTGACGCACGCCCGTCACCGAGCCGCGCTGCAGGCCGCGCAGGGGGCGTTGGCGCAGGCCCGGCGGACGCTCGCCGCCGCGCTGCCGGCGGACTTCGTCTCGGTGGACGTGCGCGGCGCGCTCTCGGCGCTGGGCGAGATCACGGGGGAAACGGCAACGGAAGACGTGATCGCGGAAATCTTTTCCCGGTTTTGTATAGGCAAGTGAAATTTATTGGGCGGGATGTTTAAGTGGAACTTCCACTGGGCATAAGGCGAGCAGAGTAGATTGCCCTTTGCCGCTATTGCCAGGAGTGTTCGGATCGCGTGAAGTCGGATCGGCAAGGTGGAAAACGTCATCGCTTCTGCGGGTTCCTCTGCGCGTGAAAGCAGACAGGGCGCCCAATACCCGGCGATGCAGGACACCACTTCGGGGCCTGTGCAGTGAACGGAGCAGAGTCAACAACTGAATAAGGGAAGTGGAGCGG
>CAZZVX010000093.1:0-13694 GCA_964657535.1 Armatimonadota bacterium
AAGCCATAGAAACGACACCGGCCACAGACACCCACACCCGCCCCCGCAGACCGCCTCCCCATGCCGCCGAACCCCCGCGCCCTTTGTGGTATAATGCCCCATCAGGCCGCAGCGTCCGAGTTGAGGGACACTCCCGCACGGTGCGGCGTGAGTCCCCGGCACGAGAGGGTGTCGCAGTGGGGCGGGGGACCGACAACTAAGACAGAAAACTTCTGTAATTGTGCCTCCTGGGGCGTGTATCCTGGAAGTATTCTGTCTAATACACTGTTGGGCCGCAAGACGGGCGTGCGGCCCGTTCCACCGCTCAAGATGGAAGAGGAAGAGAGGGGCATCGTCGTGTCCAGGCGGGAGATTATTATAGCGGCCATGCTTGTGGTGCTGGTGGCATCCTTCTGGGTTGCGTCGGCGAAAGGTATATTCTCACCGCCCACAGACCAAACTTCACTGTGGTTTCAGGGGTTTCTCAGAGACCGAGACACGGGTCGTTTAATGGGAAATACAGTCGTTACTCTGGTTGGTGATGGTCTACCCCCTCAGACGACAACCTTACAAGACGGCAACTTTGGTATCTCGTCGAGCAGTGAGGCAGAGCAGATGCCGGTGGCCCTAGTGGTCGCTGGGTATGAACCTTACGTGCTGACCGTGGTTCGTAAAGAGCCGCTACCGGAAGTGGGTTCCTACAGTGATTCGATACCAACCCTTTTCCTAACGCCGGTCCCTAGCCCGCATCATGTGCGGGTTGGCCCGCTCTCACCAATGGGGCTATCTTCCGCAAAAGTCCCTAATTCGTAGCCAAACAGGTTGCGGCCCAACAACCGTTGCATCCGACGCCACCGCGCCTTAGTCTTACACGGCTCCGCGGGCTTTCCGGGTACAGGGCAGGTGCGGGCGCGGCTGAACGGGGCCGTTATGCCGTGCGGCATGGCCGCATTGTGGTAGCGCCAGCCGCCGTTCCTGTCGGCTCCGTGGCGAACGATGTTCCGGCCCCGGCAATGGAAGCACAAGATGATCTCGCCAGCCATGTTTACAGTCCAACACAACAACCGGCATCAGGAAATCACCCGGAAAACGAACTGATCAACCATCTTTTGCTCAAAACGTTCTTATGCTGGACAACTCCTACAAGATCACCACGAACAAAATCACCTTCCACACTCCGTTCGCGGCTCGTCTTATACTCTTCGTCATTGGTGCGCCTCTTTTTGCCGCCATGTGCTGGTTTGCGACAGTGTTGTGGGCAGGACGACGTCTCCTCACCCCCGGGGATGGATGGCTCCTCGTTCCCATGCTCCTGTTCATAATGGCCTCGTGCATCATTGTCGTCGGCTCCGCGTTTACGAGCCACGGCTATCTGGACCTGCAAAAAATGAGCTACGAGGGGTTCACCTGCGGCTTGTTCCTGTTCCCAATACGTAAAATCACCGTCCCGCGTCAGGAGATGCGGAGCGTGATCGTGCTGTACCGCCAAAAATATAACCACCATGGCATTGTCATTGTCTGTTCCCGCCCTGTCACCCGACTTGCGGCCCTTGATAACCCGGCCTACGTCAATTACATCTTTCTGACTTCATCGCGGAATCGGCCCGAAGCGGAGTATCTTGCACAACGGGTCGCCGACTGTTTCAGTTTGCCCTACTTCGGGATTCAGGACCATAGGAAGGGTTGACTGATAAGCGCTCCCGCTCTGAGGCCCCCACCCGCCGCCTTGTCGGGGAGGGCTTGCCGCCGGGCAAGGCAGTTTCGGGCGCAGGTGAGCGGAAACGTTATGCCGCAGACATAGCCGTCGCGTTAACTGAAGAGGATGTTTGATGAAGCAAAAACTTCAGCCCTATCTGATGCCTGTTCTGGGCGTAATTGTTCTCTGTCTTATGGCCCCGGCAGTGCGAGCAATCTTCAGCCTGTTACGGCTGCCGTCGCCATAGCAATTGTGCAACTGCATAACAAGGCGGTGCAGCCGACGCCACCGCGCCATATCCTGAGGCGGCTTCGCGGCTTGCCGGACTTCAGCCGGGTACAGGCGCGGCTGACCGCTACCGTTATGCCACCCCCAATTTCCCAACCCGCCCACGCACACTCTCCCACACCCACCCCAAAATAAAATCCCACGCCCCCTAAAGTCCGCCCGCCCCCCTGCCAATAATACGGGTATCACAAACCCCGCCGCCGGGAGAAAGCAGACACCCATGAACGCACAGACCAGCACACTCGCCCAGAACATGGCGAAAGACATGGCGAAACAACTCGCCAAGCAGATGCTCGCCCAGTCCGCCCGCCTCAGCCCCACCCTGAGTACCCAGCAAAGCCGGCAGCGCCAGAACACCAGCCAAATCGCCGCCGCATGGCGGCTGCTGGACTCCCCGGCCCAGTCTCAGTGGCTGCAACTCTCCCAGATCATCAACGCCCAGCAAGGACGCTTCGGCAGGAACGCCCTCAACGGCTACAACGCCTTCTTCGTCATCAACTCGACCAGGTTGGTTTCCAACATGGAATTACTCTCGGTCGCGCCCGTCGCCCCGACCCCGCCCGCCGGCCTGCCGCCCATGATGCTCAACGCCACCCTGCCCGCCGCGCAGGGCGACGCCGACGCCCCCGGCGTCAGCGCCTTCACGCTCACCATCTCCACGCCCAACATCAGCGGCCTTTTCCAGATCTGGGGCTGCAAACCCGTCCTCGCCGACAAAGTCCTGCGCCCCGCCCGCGAATTCGTCCTGCTCGGCATCAAGAACGGCCTCTACGCCCTGCCCGACATCAGCGACCTTTACGCCTCCAAGTTCGACCCGCCGACCGTCGGGGCCAAAGTCCCCATCATGGTCGTCGCCCTCTCCCCCGAAGGCTTCCGGGGCGAGCCGCTCCTGCTCACCGCCATCGCCCAGGCCGCCACCGCGACCCAGAGCGCCACCGGCGGCGACTCCCTCCTCAAAGCCGCCTGACGCCCGCCCCTCCTTGCAATGTTCGCCAGTCCAGCCCGCCGCCACACTCCGAATCCTCCCGCTTCGGTCGAAGACTTTCGCCGCAGGCGAACGAGGAACCTGCGGAGTGAGGCACGAACGAAGCAAGGAGGTGGGCTTCCGAAAACAATCTTCCAACAAATTGAAGCCCCGCCGCACTCCCCGGCACTAACCTCTCACCACGCGCCACACGGCGCACCGACACCGAGAGGAAGCAACACATGAAACGAGGAGTGCGATGGGGCCTGGCAGTCATACTCGCCGCCCTGCTGGTCTATTTCGGCGGCTGGGGCCGCACCACCACCCCGCAAGTCCAGGCGGCATCAAACCCGCCCGCCGCCTCCAACGGCGGCGAACTCAAGATGCTTGGCGCGCAGGGCCAGCTGCTCGGCATCTGCCCCCTCAAACACACCGACGTTTCCGCCGACATCAGCGGCTACGTCGGGCGCATCCACGTCCGCCAGACGTTCCACAACCCGTCCGCCACCAAGATCGAAGCCGTCTACGTCTTCCCCCTCCCCAACGACAGCGCCGTGGACGACATGACCATGACCGTCGGCGCCCGCACCATCGTCGGCGTCGTCAAGCCCAAAGAGGAAGCCCGCGCCGCCTACGAGCAGGCCAAGCAGCAGGGCCACGTCGCCTCGTTGCTGGACCAGCAGCGCCCCAACATCTTCACCCAGAACGTCGCCAACATCGAGCCGGGCGCCGAGATCACCGTAGACATCTCCTATGTGGAAACATTAAAATATCAAGACGGCACTTTCGAGTGGGTCTTCCCCATGGTCGTCGGCCCCCGCTACAACGGCGGCTCCCCCCTCGGCTCCGGCTCCGTCCCCGACGCCGACAAAATCTCCCCGCCCATCACCCCGCAAGGCACCCGCGCCGGCCACGACATCAGCCTCCGCGTCCACATAGACGCCGGGATGCCCCTCTACAACGTCACCAGCGTCCTGCACGCCATAGACGTCCAGCCCGACGGCCCGACCGGGGCCGACATCGCCCTGCGCAATCAAGCCGAAATCCCCAACCGGGACTTCATCCTGCGCTACCGCACCGCCACGGGCCAGGTCAACGAGGCCTTCCTCACCCACACCGACCCGCGCGGAACCTTCTTCACGCTCGTGCTGCAGCCCCCGCGCCGCGTCGCCCCCGCCCAGGCCGTCCCCAAGGAGATGGTCTTCGTCATAGACCAGACCGGCTCTCAGGAAGGCTGGCCCCTGCAGAAGGCCAAAGAAACCATGCGCCACTGCATCCAGAACCTCAACCCCGGCGACACGTTTCAATTGCTCGGCTTCAACACCGACGTGTACCCCTGCTTTAAGCAGCCCGTCCCGGCCACAAACGCGACGGTCAGCAAAGCCTTGACCTACCTCAATGGCATCCAGGCCGACGGCGGCACTGACATCCTCAAAGCCGCCGCCTACGCCCTCAATATGCCCACCGACCCCAACAGACTGCGCATCGTCTGCTACATGACCGACGGCTACGTCGGCAACGACTTCGAGATATTGGACTACATCCAGAAGCACCGGGGCCAGGCCCGAATGTTCCCCTTCGGCATCGGCAACGGCGTCAACCGCTTCCTCATAGACAACATGGCCCGCGAGGGCGGCGGCGAACCCGAATACGTCACCTTGAATGAGGACGGCGCCCAAGCCGCCGCCAAGTTCTACGACCGCGTCCACAACCCCGTTCTGACCAACATCAAGATAGACTGGGGGACGCTCCCGGTCAGCGACATCTACCCCAAGATCGTCCCCGACCTGTTCGACGCCAAGCCCATCATGGTCCAGGGCCGCCTGACCGGCCCCGCCCAGGGAACCATCATCCTGCACGGCATCACCGCCGAAGGCAACTTCGAGCGCCGCATGGACATTCAGCCCACCGACACCGCCGACCGGCACGACGCCCTTCCCTCCCTCTGGGCGCGCGCCGCCGTGGACGACTTGATGCACCAGGACCTGCAGGGCGTCCAGAATGGCACGATCAACCCCGACCTCAAAAAGCAGATCACCGACCTGGGCGTCCAGTACCACCTGATGACCCAGTTCACTTCGTTCGTCGCCATTGACCAGTCTGCCGTCACCAAACCCGGCCCCGCCCAGACGGTAGATGTCCCCGTCGAAATGCCCGACGGAGTCTCCTACGCCGCCGGCGGCAACCAGATGATGTCCGTTGGGGCCGCCGCACCCGCGCCGATGCGCGCCGCCTACAAAGTCTCCACGTCCCACGCCTTCGCCGGACGCGCCGGCGACCCTCTGCTCACCGTGGAAGCCCCCGCCGACGCCCTGCAAGTCATCGCCCTCATGCCCGGCGGCGACATCAAGAAACTCGTCTACAACCCCACGAGCAAGGCCTGGGAAGCCCGCTTCGACATCCCGACCTACACCGCCGAAGGCGACTACGCCGTGACGGTGATTGTCGTCCACAAGGACGCCACCCGCTCCCGCCTGACCCTGCACTACCAGGTGGACCTCACCGCCCCGACGGGCCACGGCCAGGCCCGGACCGTCGGCGGCCAGACCCTGCGCCTCACCCTGACAACGGGCGACTCCACCAGCCGCGTCACTGCGTTGCTGCCCTGGGGAACCAAGACCGATCTGTCCCGCAGCGACACCAGCCCCGACCAGTTCGGGGCCGTCGTCCCCCTGCCGCCCGGCTACGCGAACGCCAAGACCGCCGTGACCTACGTCCTCACCGACAAGGCCCACAACCGGACCACCATCACGGTGGACATGGCGAAATAACCGCCGGAGGTATACTACACAGGCAACAGTCCTCTCCCGTCCCACCCGGACGGGAGATGGCTTCCACCCAAAGGAGCCTGTACCTGCCCTATGACCGCGACCACGGAGATCGAATACGGCGTCAGCGCCGCCCTTGTCGTCATCGCCGCCGTCCTGGCCGCCGCCCGCTTCGCCCGCAAGTCCCGAAACCAGTACGGCAAACTCTGGGCGCCGCTCGCGCCATTGGTAAACGGCACCGCGCATGGCAGCCGCCTCAGCGGGACCTACCAGAAGATGCCCGTCCTCGCCCGCATCGGCGGCGGGAGTGACGAGGAAGCCGAGTTCTTTTACGAACTCACCCTGACGCCCGGCCCGGCCCCCAAAGACTGGGCGCTCAGTTTCACCGGGGAAAAGTTCCTCGGAACCGGCACCAAGACCTGGCGCGTCAAAAGCAAAGACGACGACCTGCGTCAGCGATTAACCGATGCCGGGGCCGCCGCCGCCGTGCAGAACTGGCCCAGCCACCCCGAAATCACCTACAAGGGCAAAAACGGCACCTTGCATTATTGGAAACGCGCCGAGGGAATGTACGACATCCCATCGGTGGAAGACTTCCAGGCCCAGCTGGACC
This sequence comes from Armatimonadota bacterium, assembly GCA_964657535.1. Lineage (GTDB taxonomy): Bacteria > Armatimonadota > Armatimonadia > Armatimonadales > Capsulimonadaceae > CAZZVX01. The sequence continues at coordinate 6,309 of CAZZVX010000093.1, forward strand.
TGCTGGCAAAGCTGGCCCAGTTCAACCGCCAGACAAACACTGAGTGACCCTATGACACGCACCACCGGAACCATCTGCCTCGCCCTGCTGCTCATTATCAGCACCGCCGTCTTCGCCGCCTGCGGTATCCGTCGCGCCCCAGACGTGACGCCGACGGCCCAAACCCTGTTCACCAGCACACGCCAGGTAACGAGCCTCACGGCGACTCCCGACGGCGCGCTCTGGGTCGGCACAACGGGGGGCGTCCTGCGGCGCAGCGCGGGCGGCCAGTGGCGCAAATGGACGCGCCTTTCCGGCCTGCCGTCCGACGAAATCACCGGCCTCGAACTGCGAGGGGGTGTTGCCGTCGCGCATTCCCCCAGCGCCTCCGTCGCCTGGCAAAATGGGCAATGGCAGACCGTGTCCGACACGGCAAAGACAACGGCACCCACGCGATTACCCGGCGAAACTTGCCGCACGACCTGGCACGGCCAGACCGTCATCGCTACGCTGGACGGGTTGCAATTCGGCACAGGCGGCGCGTGCCGCAGCGTCCCCCTGCCGCCGCAATCTCCGGGAACCCACATCAGCGCCCTGCTGCCGCACGGCGCACAACTCTGGGCCGCGCTCTACGGCGACGGACTATGGGCGTGGGGTGGGGGACAGTGGCAGGCGCTCTCCATTGGTCTGCCCACTGAGGCGCGCGAAATCACGGCGCTGGCCCAAGACAAGTCGAGAACCGTCTGGGCCGGGACGCGGCGCGGCGGCGTCTACGCCTGCGACGGCAAGACTTGGCGGCAATGTCTCATGCCAAACGAGCCGTTCAGCCACAACGCCGAGGCCATCGCGTCGTATCACGGTTCCCTGTACGTCAGCACCCTGGAAGACGGCTTGGCCGTCAAGACCCCGCAGGGCTGGCAGCACGTCGCCACCCCTACGCTGTCGTCCAACGCCCCCCGGCAGATGGTCGTGTTCAAGGACAAACTCTACGTCCGCCACGGCAACGGCCTCGTAGACCGCCTCGACGGCACGCACTGGGCGCGCAGCGTCTTCCCGTTCCTGCCGCGCCGTCAAGTCTCCGCGCTGGCTACCGACGGCAGTCGCCTGTACCTCGCCCAGTGGGGCGGCTGGAGCGAGTGGGACGGCGCGCAGTGGACGCACCGCCTGACCCTGCCCGACTTGCAGGGCCTGCCCATCACGACGCTGCTTCCGGCGGGCAACACGCTCTGGGTCGGGACGCAGGGGCGAGGCCTGGCGGAAGTGACGCGCGCCACGCAAACCGTCCGCTGGCACGATGAGCGTGACGGCCTCCCCGACGACTGGGTGACGTGCCTGACGCAGGCCAACGGTCGTGTCTGGGCCGGGACGTTCGTCGGCGGGCTCGCTTTTTGGGATGGCAGCCATTGGACGACGTATCCCGAACTCGGCGGGCAGAACGTGACCGCGCTGGAACCCAATGAGCGAGACGGCCTCGCCGTCGCCACGCGCCGGGGCGTCTCCCAAATCAGCCGCGACGGCAAAATCCAGCCGTTGGCCCCGCGCTTCCCATTTCTCGACCCCGAAGCGCAGACGCTCTGTGCCGTGCCGGGCGGACTGTGGATCGGTGAGCGCACGGGCTTGTTCTTTGTGCCGCTGAAGGAAACGAGAACATTGGCCGACTCATTGCTCGGCGAATAAATTCGCGGCAATAAGAGCATAAAGTATGCACGGCATGACTGCGCATCGGCCTTCGCCGACTAGGACGGGAGCCTTTGTTCCCTGGCATTTAGCCCGCGCAGGCGGGCTTTGTGATCTTTTAGCCGCGAATTCATTCGCCGGGCAGTTGCTGTGTTTTAGTGTTTCGGTAATCCGACGGCGTCAGTCCAATGTGGCGCTTGAACGCCGTGCTGAAGGCAAACGGGTTCTCGTAGCCGACCTGCGCGGCGACGGCTTCGACGGTCAAAGCGTGCGAAGAAAGCAGCGCGGCGGCCCGGCGCATCCGCAAAAATGTCACATGACGCAGAGGGCTGCGGCCATGTCCGGTGCGGCACAGTCGCCGTAAGTGTTCGCCGCTGGTTCCGATCTGTTTCGCCAATTCCTCCACCGTCCAGGGATAGGATAGGCGGGCGTCCACCATTTCCCATAACACGCGCAGGCGACTGTCCGCGCCCGTGGAATGCAGGACGCGCTGGGCATAAACGCTCACCAGGTGCGTCCAATGGTGCAGCACCGGCGGCTCAGCAGCGCCTAACGACTCACGGTACAGACCCTGAATCGCGGCGGCGACCGGCGGCGGGTCGGCGGGAAGGAGCGTCGGTACCCGCAGACGAGAGGCCGCGATGTCGCCGGACGGTAAAAAGTGAATCCACGCGAACTGCCATGGCGTTTCGTCCGGCGCGTAATAACCATGTGCAGTCCCCGGCGGCATCACGTAAGCCTCGCCCGGCTCGCACTGCGCCCAGCGGTCCCCCAGCCAGACGACCCCGCTGCCGGACACGCAGACCAGTAGATGGCTCAGGTTCGGCGTCAGGCGAACCATGCGGAACGGCGGCAGTGCGCTGGAAAGGCCGGTCAACTCGATGCCGTACAAACCCAGCGACGGGCAGACGTGCGGCGCGACGATCTGCTCGCGCGTGTGCGGACCGATGATGTGGGTTTCACGAAGGTCTGTGTTGTTCTCGCCCATAGACAGCGGCGCTCCGTTCAGTTATGATAGCACATACAGCGTGATGGCCGCTGATGTCGCAAAGGAGTGAATTTCATGTCCGTCCCCCGTCCCGAATACCCGCGCCCGCAGTTCGTGCGCCCGGATTGGCTGTGTCTCAATGGAGAATGGCAGTTTGAGGCCGACCCCGGCGACAGCGGCGTCGAGCGCGGCCTGCTCACGCAGGAATTGAAACAGCGTATCACCGTCCCGTTCTGCCCCGAATCCTCCCTGTCGGGCATCGGCAACACAGACTTCCTCAACGCCGTCTGGTACCGGCGCACGGTGACGATCCCCGCCGAATGGAGCGGCAAGCGTGTCCTGCTGCACTTCGGCGCGATTGACTACGACTCGACCATTTGGGTCAATGGCGAGGAGGTCGCGCGGCACCGGGGCGGCTTCACGCCGATTACGTGCGATCTGCGGATGCTCGCCCGTGCCGGGGAAGACATCACCATCGTCGTCCGGGCGCGCGACTTCAGCCACATCCCGCAGCCGCGCGGCAAGCAGTCCGACCAGTACGCTCCGCACGGTTGCCACTATACGCGCACCACGGGCATCTGGCAGACGGTCTGGCTGGAGCCGGTGTCCGACATCCACCTGCGCCGCCCGCGCCTGACGCCGGATGTGGCAAACGGCGCGATCCGCCTGGAACAGCCGCTGTCCGGCAACGCGCCCGGCCTCCGCCTGAGGGCTGTTCTGCGCGCCGGAGATACTGTTGTCGCTCAGGCCGAAGTGCGGGCAGATTTAGACCTCGCGCCGCGTCTAGACTTGATCATCCCCGAAGGCGCGCGCCGCTTGTGGTCGCCGGAAGACCCGTTCCTCTACGATGTAGACATTGAACTCATAGACGGTTCCGGGCAGACCATTGACAAAGCCCAAAGCTACGCGGGCCTGCGCAGCGTCGCCATTGTCGGCAAACAAGTGCGACTCAACGGCAAGACGGTCTTCCAGCGGCTGGTTCTGGACCAGGGCTACTATCCCGACGGCGTGCTGACCGCCCCGACCGATGCCGCGCTGATTCGCGATATTCAACTCAGCCTGGACGCGGGCTTCAACGGCGCGCGCCTGCATCAGAAAGTCTTTGAGGAGCGGTTCCTGCACCACGCCGACAAGATGGGCTACCTGGTCTGGGGCGAGTTTGCGGACTGGGGCTGCGGCGGCTACGGACCCAGTCACGACCATGAAAGGCCCGGCGCGACCTACGTCACCGAGTGGCTGGAAGCCGTGGAGCGCGACTATTCGCACCCGGCCATCATCGGCTGGTGTCCGCTCAACGAGACGGCCCAGCGTCTGCACGACAAGATCACCGTCCTGGACGATGTGACGCGCGGGATGTACTTGGCGACAAAAGCGATGGACACCTCCCGCCCCGTGCTCGACGCTTCCGGCTATTCGCACCGCGTTGTGGATGCCGACATCTACGATTCGCACGATTACATTGACGAAAAAGACTTCCCCACAGGCCTGGAAAACTTCAAAAAGCGCCATGAAAATATGGCCGAAGACAAAGTCTTCATCAACCCGCACCCGACCGACTCCAACCGGTGGTCTGTCCCGTATCGCGGGCAGCCTTATTTCGTCAGCGAATTCGGCGGCTTCAAATGGAGCGTCGAGAAGGACAAAGTCAGTTGGGGCTACGGCTCCGCGCCGACTTCGCTGGACGATTTTTACTATCGCTTCGAGGTTGTCTGCAATGTCCTGCGGGACAACCCGTACATGTTCGGCTACTGCTACACGCAGTTGACGGACGTTTACCCGGAAGAAAACGGCATCTACACGTTCACGCGCGAGGCCAAATTCGACAACGCCCGCCTGCGCCAGATTCAGCAGCGCGCCGCCGCCATTGAAAAGGCCGCCGACGGGGTTTAAGCGCCCGTGAACTCCGGCATAATGGGGACAGAAGGAGTATGTCACCATGTCGGAGATCGCAGACACGTTTATCGCGGCCCTGCGCGCGCTGGAACAGGACAAGGACGTGGAGCCGCTGGCGGCTCTGTACGCGGACGACGCCGTCGCCGGGAACGTCATTGCGCCGGATCGCTTTGCCGGAAAAGACGGCGCGCGCCGGTTCTGGACCGAGTATCGCGGCACGTTCCAGACGGTCCAATCGGAGTTCCGCAACGTCATCGCGGCGTCGGAGCGGGCGGCGCTGGAATGGACCACGACCGGCACGGGCTTTGACGGCGCGGCTGTCCGTTACAGCGGCGTGACAGTGCTGGAAACAGCCAACGGTCAGGTCACGCGCTCCGTCGCCTATTTCGACCCGAAGGCTCTGGGCCGCCAAATGGAAGGCGAACCTTGATCGGGCTTGACACGTCAAGCCCCTACGCTGGGCGCAACGATTCCTTGTAGGGGCATGACGTGTCATGCCCTTCTTTTTTGTCATGCCCTTCCTCTTAGCATACTTTCCTTTTTGTTTCCCCGGCTTTGTAACCTCCCCGTAACCCAAATCGGTTATCTCCTTATCGTCACAGCGGTATATGAGACGGTAAGCCTGCGTACCTCAAGGGTTTCCGGGCGAAGAACAGGAGCCATTTTCCATGAGCGATTACGAACAAATACAGACGGACCCAGTCAGCCGCCGGAACTTTTTCGCGCGGCTGACGGCGGCGGGCCTGGGCGCGGCGGCGGTCGCGCTGCTGGCAGCGCCCGACGCGCAGGCGTCCGGCAAGCCCGTGTTGGAACTCATCAACATCCCCGACAACGGCCATATCCCCGGCATCAAGGGCCGCAACAAGACGATTCAAGTGCTGAATTATGCGCTGACGCTGGAGACGCTGGAAGCCGACCTGTACCGACAGGCGCTGAACCTGGCTTCCGGCAAGCCGGTTGATACGGCGCTGCCCGACGATGTTTCGTCCTACACGCTTTCGGTCCCCACCGGCCCGATCACGCCGGACGATGCGCCCATCGGGTTCAAGTACCTGCAGCAGTTCGCCGCCGTGGAAGCCGCGCACCGGGATTTTCTGCGCAGCGCCATTCAGGGAATGCATGGCACGCCGGTCGAGCCAAACCCCGGCGGCTACCATGCCGACTTCGGCAGTACGCTTTACTCGATCCTGGCTGTCATTCGCACGGTCGAGGAGACGGGCGTTCGGGCTTATCTGGGCGCGGCCCAGTTCATCAACGATTTCAAGGTCACGCAGGTTGCGGCCAGCATCTACTCGACGGAGTGCCGCCACTCGGCAGCCATTAACTATGTGCTGGGCGTTGACGCCGGCCCGTCGCGGATGCGTTCCGACCAGCAGGCCGTCTTCAACGAGGGCGCGACCAACAACTTTGAACACTGGCTGACGCCGGAACAGGTCTTGATGATGGTCAAGCCGTTCTTGGCCTGACCCTGACTCTGATAGGAAGCAACCATGAACGAAGAACTTTTCTCCCCAGCCGCGCCCGTCAGCGACCGTCGCGCATTTCTCAAAGGGGCCGTCACGGCGACGGCAGGACTCGCGGCGGGCGGGCTGCTGGCAGGCAGCGCGAATGCCCTGTCCAAGCCGCTGACCTTTGGCCGGATCAGTCAGCCGCGCTTTCTGAACCTGCCGGGCCTGCCGGCGGGGAACGATGTGCGCGTCCTCAACTATGCGCTGGTGCTGGAAGACCTGGAAGCCAACCTGTACAAACAGGCTATCCTGCGCACGACCACCGGCGGCGTCAACCGCGCCGGCAAGACGATCCCCGGCCTGAACTTGAGTCCGATGGAACCGGACGTGGCCTACTACATTGAATTCGCGCCCGTGGAAGCCAAGCACCGCGACTTTCTGCGCCAGTCTCTGAACAGCCTGATCGGCGGCATCGCCGAGGAGCGCGGCGTGTACGACTTCGGCATTGAGAATATGTCCCGCGAGCAGGTCCTGGCGCTGGTGCTGGACGCCGAGGCGACAGGCGTGGCTGCTTACCTGGGCGCGGTTCCCAAACTCAAGACCAAACTGTTCATCACGGCGGCGGCGGCGATTCAGGGGACGGAAGCGCGGCACACGACGATCCTGACCATCGTGCAGAACCAGTTGTTTAATGGCAGCAACCCCAAGCCGGTCGCGCCGCTCGTCGGCGACAACAACGGCATTGACAAGCCGATGGAACCCGACGATGTGCTGGCGCACGTTTCGCCGTTCATTGTCCGCATCGGCTGACTACGACCCTGAAGTTGTAACCTTCTGTTAATCTTATGGAACATTCAGCGGGCAATTTTTAAGGGTACAATGGGCGTGTGCTTTTTTCACGCCAATTTTGGCGCAGTCCGAATTTCCTCGATGAAGGAGCTACCTGATGACAGACTTGGAAGAGATCCTACAGAACCCCCTGAGCCGTCGCTCGTTCCTGGCGCGCATGGGCGCGGCGGGCCTGGGCGCGGCGGCGGTCGCCCTGCTGGCGGGCTGCGGCGGCGGCAGCAGCAACAACAACGGCGGCAGCAACGGCGGCACGCAGTTCGCCGACCAGACCAACTTCCCCGGCATTCCCGGCAGCAGTGAAGACGTCGTGGTCCTGAACTACGCCTTGACTCTGGAAACGCTGGAAGCCGATCTGTACCGGCAGGCGGTCAATATCGCGTCGGGCCTGCCGGCGGGCAACGCCGCGCCAGCGAACAACGACTACAGCAACTACGCGCTGTCGGTCGGCACCGGCGGCCTGTCGGCGGACAACGCCGCCATCGGCTACCTGTACCTGAAGCAGTACGCGGGGGTGGAGGCGGCGCACCGCGACTTCCTGCGGACGGCGCTGGG
>CAZZVX010000094.1:0-13571 GCA_964657535.1 Armatimonadota bacterium
CCGTTTCTGTGGTTGTGTCAGCGGACGCCGAGGAGGAGGTCGAAGACGAGTTGGTCCAGCCGTTCGTAGGGCAGCGGCTGGGAGGCCAGATCGTCGGCGTGGAAGTTGATGTCTTTGAGCGCCTGGGCGTTGTCGGGCGTGAACTTGGCCGAGAGAATCGGATCCAGCACCCTGTCGGTGATGTTGATCTGCGTCAGCAGGGCCTGTATTTCGGGGTCGGCGTTGAACCGGGCGGCTTTGTCTTTGAGGATAAGATAGGTGCGCATACAGCCTTTGGCGAATTCCCACACGTCGTCGGGGTCGCTCGTGCGCAGGGGGTGGGCGTCGAAGTGCTTGGGGCCGTCGTACTTGTAGTCTTCGAGCAGCTTGACGAGGAAGAAGTTGGTCTTGTAGTCTTCCTGGCCGAACCGGAAGTCCTGGTCGTAGCGCCCCGGCTTCTGGCCGTTGAGGTCAATGTGGAACAGCTTGCCGGCTTCGAGCGCCTGGGCGACGGCGTGGTAGAAGTTGAGGGCGGCGATGGTCTCGTGGGCGAACTCCGGGTTGACGCCGAATAGGTCGGGCTTGTCCAGGGTGGCGATGAAGCCGAGCATGGCGCCGACGGTGGGCAGGTAGATGTCTCCGCGCGGCTCGTTCGGCTTGGGTTCCAGGGCGAACTTGAACCCGTACTCTTGGGCGGCGGCGTACTCGGCGAGGAAGTTGAGGGCGTCGCGGAAGCGCTTGAGGGCCACGACGGCGTCTTTGGAGGCGTCCACCTCGACGCCCTCGCGCCCGCCCCAGAAGACGTAGACGCCCGCGCCGAGTTCCGCGCCCAGGTCCATGGCGGCCATGGTTTTTTGCAGGGCGAATGCGCGGATTTTGGGGTCGTTGGAGGTGAATGCGCCGTCCTTGAAGACGGGGTGGCTGAAGAGGTTGGTGGTCGCCATCGGGACGACTACGCCGCTGTCGTCCAATGCTTTCTTGAACTCGGCGACGATCTGATCGCGCTCGTGGGCGCCTGCGCCGAAGGGAACCAGGTCGTTGTCGTGGAGGTTGACGCCCCAGGCGCCGAGTTCGCCCAACTTGCGGACGCGCTCGGTGGGGGTGACGGGGGTGCGGACGGCGGGGCCGAAGGGGTCGGCGCCTGGGTTGCCGACGGTCCAGAGGCCGAACGTGAACTTGTCGGACTTCTGAGGGGTGTAGCTGGACATAAGAGTGCTGGGATGCTCCTTTGCGAGACGACGATTTTGGGAGCATTTCGCGCATGAGGGGCTAATTTCCTGCCTTAGATTTCACCAGGCCGGGTTTCGCCTTTCTCGCGACCATCGGGGGACAGGCGGAGGCTGCCGAACCAGATTTGGGCGACGGCGTGGGGGCGGCGGCAGGGCGTGCGGACGGTGATGGTGCGGCGCGAAAAGTCCAAGCGTCCGAGCAAAGCAATGTCGAGCAAGACGTTTTGTGCGCTGACCAGGCCGAGCAAAAGCCCCGCGAACTTTTGGGCGGGTGCGACAGTCAAAGACGCGGTGCGGAACTGACTTTCGACGGCGGCCAGGCCACTCTGGTCCCAGCGCTCGCCGTTGACGACGACGTAGACGCCGCCTCCGGGGCTTTGTTCAGCGTGCAGGACGGGCAGGTGCAATGACTGGCTCAGGAAGTGCTGTAGGTGGTGGGGAACGGGAGGACCGAGACCGAGGCCCGTGCCGACGAAGGCGACCTGGTCCCAGGGCAGTGTCAGCTCGCGCGCGCCTTCCAGGGCGACAGCGAACCGGGCGACGCGGCGCATGGCGCGTGCGGGCGGCGTCTTCCGCTTCGCTTCCGGGGCGACGGGAACGCGCCAGAGTTCGGGCAGGACAAGATGGCCGAAGGCGGCGAGCAGAGCGTCAAGCTCATCGGCGCGCGCTAGGGCGATGACGGCCTGGGGCAGCAGCAGCTCGGCCAGGCGGCGCTTGAACTGCCGGGCCGCCCCGCCCTGTACCCAGCCGCAGGTGTCAACAAGAACCAGGTCAGGGCGGCGTTTGCGGGCCAGGCGGGCCATCTGGCAGGCGCCGACGCAGACATCGAGCGCGTGACGCTGCGGCGTGACGGCGCCGACAAAATACGAGGCAAGTAACGGGAGATCGCGCAAGGAGCGCGGGGGCGGGCCGGGCTGGGCGAGGGCGACGCCGACCGTGCCGGGCGGGCCGATCTCGCTCTGTCCGAGGTCACAGTCCACGACGGCGACGGTGCGGCCTGCGGCGTTGAGCGCGGTGACGACCTGGGAAACGAACGTCGTTTTTCCGGTGTCGGTCGCGCCGAGGACAAGCACGACCGCCCCGGCAGGCAGCGCCGCGAGTCTCGTCACACTGTCATCATGAGTCAGGATCGGCAGGTCCGTCATGGGGGCCTCTCACACGAACCACTTTCTGCCGATAATGATGTGGAGGGACAGATGTGGAATAATCGCCGTAAGGCTTGCAATTTTTCATATAATTGGGGTAAACAACACGTATTCGGGCAGCGCCGCCGCGAAACTCGATTACGGCTCATATTAGACGAGGAGGTCTTATGAAGCAGCCGCTCATGTTAACACCCGTTCGGATTCCGCCTGCGCAGGCCGAAGCGCTTTATGACGCCTCGCTGGAGTCAGGGCCGAAAAGCAGCCTGGCATCTCAGGAGGCGCACTGGTCGGACGACGACTGGGATGACGAAGCATTCCCGCTCCCGGCTCGCGGGTCCCCCGCCGGGACGGGCAAAGGCGCCATCGCCCAGCATTGACCGAGCTCCTCGAACAACTCCCGGTGGAAGTCCTGGGACGCATCCCACAGGTTCTGATACCAGGCCGCCAGCGCCCCGACACTTTTCCCATCACGCACCAGCACATTCATCTCGGCCGGGTTGGCGTTGCCGCCCAGCGTCAGGTTGCTGGAGCCGACGATGGCGACTCGCCGGGCGTCCGGGTACTCGATCAGGGCGAGTTTGGCGTGGATGCGCCCCTGCGCATAGAACCGCACTTTGAGGCTCCCGTCAGCGATCCGGCGGGCGAGGGTGAGCAGCAAGGCCTGGCTGTCCCGGCTTCGGGGCATCTCTTCAATCGTCCGCCGCAAGTTGAGGGCGGTGACGGCGGCGGCGCGGGCGTGCGCCTCACGCAGACCGGCCACCAGGTTTTCCTGATCGCGGACCTGCAATTGCGGCGGCGCGTCTTCGTCGCGCTGACGGGCCTCCGAATCCTCGCGGACCTGCTCCTCGGTCAGCCGGTTGACGACATTCCCGATGAGAAACTGCACTTCCTCCAAGCGGCCGATCTGCGCGACGAGTGGCGTCAGCCCGTCCAGGAAGAGGTAGCCGACGGCAAAACGGGCCACGCTCGCCCCTTCGGCGAGGAGGTCGCGGACCCGATCCACGAGACGGTCGTGACGGTTGTCTATGATGTCCGAAGCCATGGTCGTGCCGTGAGTATACCTAATCCCCCGCACGAATACAAGAAAATGAAACCGTGATTGACACGGCGGAAGTATGGGGTATACTGAGGAGGTTTTGCCGAAATTCCGCGCCGCCTTTGGCCGCGAGGGAGTTTCGCGCAGCCGAAACAACACTCATTCAGCGTTGAGGAGAACACCATGAACACCGACCCCGAACTGTCGCTCAGCGGCCACGGACTTGGCTCGACCCAGACGGCGGCCCCCTCCGTGGATTTTATTAACGCGATCTCGGAGTTTTTCGACACAGACCCGCGAGATCTGCTCGTCGAGCTAGGTTACTACACACGGGACGAAGATGTTCCTGCAGTGGTGGATTAATTTCCGCCGACACTCCTCACGTTAAACAGACAATCTCATCGAAGCCCGGCCTCTCTTTGTATAGGAGAGGCCGGGCTTTTTCACCACGCCATAAATTTCTTTACATGAAAATTTCTGGATTTTTCCCGATGGGAATGGGCGAATTCGGCCCGGACGACAGAAAAATCCCCGTCATTTCACCTTGACAAAATGGGCCGACCTGGGTTAAGATACGTCGGCTGTCAACACAGTATGACTTGCAATCCGCAAGATTGATCTGCGCTCCGGCGCTCACATATCGCCTGAAAGGAACTGTCGCTTTTGCTGTTGTCAAACCGCCTGCAGAACTCGCCCGCGCCGGGTTCCCTGAACCGCCTTCGTCTCGTCGCCACACGAACCACGTCCACCGTCCTTTCTCTGGCTTTCGTCGGCTCTCTCGCCTTCACCCCCTTTGTCTCTCAAGCCCGTGTGCCGGCTGCGCCATCGGCGGCGCATAACGCCCGCCTTGCCAAGCGTCTGGCCCAGCACAAGGCCCGCCTGAGCGAAGCGCTCGCCCTCCATAATGTCCGTCTTGTGAAGCAAAACCAAGCACGGCTGGCGCGCGTCGCCAAGCAGAATACCCGTGAGGCCGCGAAGCATCAGAAGACCATGCAGCGTATGGCGAAATTGGAACAGCAGCATGATGCGCTCCAAAGCGGCAACGTGGTCGCGGCGGCGTATGCGTTCCGGGGGACCCGCTATGTCATGGGCGGCACGTCGCGCTCCGGCTTCGACTGTTCGGGCTTTGTCCGCTACATCCTGAGCAATGCGGGCGGCGTCGAGATGCCGCGCACTGCCGTGGAGCAGTATTACAACGGCACGCCGATTGCGACCAAAGATTTGCAGCCGGGCGACTTGGTGTTCTTCAAGAACACCTACAAGCACGGCATCTCACACGTCGGGATTTACGCGGGCGAAGGGAAATTCATCCACGCCGCCAATGCCCACAAGGGCGTGCGGATGGACAATCTCAGCGACTCGTACTACGTGGCTCATTTCGCGGGCGCGCGGCGCGTCCTGCCGGCACAGATGCGGGCGTCGGCGTTCCTGCGCTGACCTTCGACCCCCACCCTCTTGTTTTGTCCGCCGCTCCGTTTACGGGTCACGAGGCGGTTGACAAAAGCCGGGCGTCTGAGGTATAAACTCCCTGTTCCCTTCTTTGACGAGGCTTCTGTATGGGCTTGAAGTTTGAGGAGAAGAACCGGGCGCGGGAACTGCGCCGTCTGGGGTACAGCTACAACGAGATTTTGGAACACGTCAACGTTTCCAAAGGGAAGTTGAGCCTGTGACTGCGCGACATCACGCTGACGGACGAGCAGATCGCGCGCTTTCTGGACAAGCGCTGTGGCGGGCGCGAAAAGTTCAGCCAAATCATGCGCGCCCGGCGGGCTGAACGCTGGGCTGAGTATCACCGTGAGGCGGAAGCCGAGTGGCCGACACGAGCACAAGACCCGGCGTTTATGTTTGGCATAGCGCTTTATATCGGCGAAGGCGGGAAGACGAGCGGCAATCGTCTCACTATCACGAATTGTGATGCTCGCGTTATTAAACAGGGCTTGGCGTTCTTTTTGAGTATTGGCGTCCCGAAAAGCGCCTTGCGGTGCGCTCTCCATGTCCATCCGGGATTGTCGCAGGAGAACGCAGAACAGTTCTGGCAGCAAGTAACGGCAATGCCCCCGGAGCAGTTTCACACAACGCGCGATGCCGTCAACCGCGCAAGCAGCGGTATAAAAGGTCATATTCAGGTGCATGGCACCTGTCAGATACACGCTTATTCAACCGAACTATGTCAGAAGGTCCATCGCTGGATGGAACTGGCATTAAATGCCCCCTTGGTCTAGTGGTCATGACGTCCGCCTTTCACGTGGAAGATCACCGGTTCGAGCCCGGTAGGGGGTAGATAAACAGAAGCGGGAACCAGAAATGGTTCCCGCTTCTGTTTTTGCCTTTACTTTCATTCCGTACTTTCACGCGATTACAACCGCAATGGGGTGATCACGATGGGCAAGTTGGTGACGGCTGAAAGTTGCCTCGCTATTTCTTGTGCTTTGTGCCTGGTATTCGGCGCGTCTACCCAAAAGCCGGTCTCGGACGAGTCGGAGCCTTTCTTGAAGAGCATGACCTTGTTGTACGGCGTGACACGAATCCCATCGAACTCGTCTAAAGAGCCTGTGCGTGTCCGAGGTTTCCACGGCCAGCCTTCCGTCCTCACATAAACGCGCCTTTGGCCGTCAATGAAAGTCTCGCGTGGGCCAGATAAATACACTCCCAACAGAAATATGATAGCCATGACCGTGTAAATGAACCACGAGTAAGGAGAAGAAGGTACAAACAGGAACAGTTCCAACGGCACGTTTGCGACTAAGAAGAAACTCAACAGACGGGATGCTTTTGGCTCACGGAACTGCAAACTGCTATCATTACTCCGTAGTAGCCAGCTTGAGGGAAGCCGTGCGAATGTCCAGAACATATAGGGAACAAAAGCGACTCCATAAGGCAGGTATAAGTAGTAAATCAATGCATGATGATGAAACAAATGATGTTCCACATTTCCCTCCGAAAAGACACACGCAGGAAGCGGCTAATTAGCCCCCGTTAAGCCCTGCTGTTCAAGGTAAGCTAAAATCTGAGAGACAGACTGTTCCACTGTGTCGCGGTCGGTGCGGACGGTGATTTCGGGGTTTGTTGGCGGCTCGTAGGGGTCGGAGAGGCCGGTGAAGTTGGCGATCTCGCCGGCGTTGGCTTTTTTGTATAAGCCTTTGGGGTCGCGGGCGGCGAGGGCGGATAAATCGGCCTGGGCGTAGACTTCAATGAATAGAATGCCGTCGGCGGCATGGGCGGCGCGGACGGCGGCGCGGGCCTCGGCGTAGGGCGAGATGGCGGCGGTGAGGACGATGACGCCGTTGCGGGCCAGCAGGCGGGCGACGTAGCCGATGCGCCCGATGTTGGTGTCGCGGTCTTCCCGACTGAAGGTCAGGCCTTTAGACAGGTGCGTCCGCACCTCGTCGCCGTCCAACACCTCAACGCGGCTGCCGCGTTCCCGAAATCGGGCGGCGAGGGCGTCGGTCAATGTGGACTTGCCGGCCCCGGACATTCCCGTAAACCAGAGGGTGAAGCCTTTATCGTTGGTCGCGTGCGTTTCCGTCATGGGCGATGGTTAGTCTCCTGTGTGCAAAGTTCGTTCCAAAAGGTCTGGACCTGTCGGCGCGTGTCGTCGAGACTGAGATCAGTCGTGAGGCAGCGGTCGGCACGGGCAATCTTTTCCGGCAGCGGCCACTGAGCGGCAACCTGGCGGCGCGCTTCGACCTCGTCTATACCCAGGCGCGCGCGCAGCCGGGCGATCTGCGTTTCTTCGCGGCAGGCGACGACGACGATACAATCCACAAGGCTTTCCAAGCCCGCCTCGAACAGCAATGGAATCTCCAGCGCGGCGCAAGGGCCGGCCTGAGATTTCCAGAGCGCGGCCTGACCCGTCATTCCGGCGATGATGCGCGGATGTGTCAAGGCCTCTAAACGAAGCCGCGCCTGTGAGTCGGCGAAGATCAGGCGACCCAGGGCGCGGCGGTCAATGGCAGGGCCGTCGGAGGACTGTGGGTCGGCTGCGCCGGGGAAGGCGGCGAGGACGGCCTGCGTCGTTTCCGTGCCAGGCGCGAGCAGGTCGCGGGCCAGCGTGTCGGCACTGAGAGTGGGAGCGCCGAGGTCGGCCAGCATCTGGGTGACCGTGCTTTTTCCGGTGGCGATGCCGCCGGTGATGCCGAGGATGCGCATAGAACGTGCCAAAGAAAAAGCCCCCGCGTGAGCGAGGGCTTTGACTGTCTTGAATTACTCTTTTTCGTCGGTGGTGTCTTCCGCCGGAGCTTCTTCTGCAGCGGCTGACTCTTTTTCGAGCGAGCGCCCAAAACTTGCGCCCAGAACATCGGCCAGGCTGGTGCCGAAGGTCTCTTCGCGCTGGGTCGCCCGGTAGTTCTTGTATTCCTTGTAGTCGTCTTCCTGGTCGCCGCCGTAGTCGCCACCCCGACCACGTCCGCCACCGCCGCTGTCACGACGCGGTCGCCGCTCACGCGGAGGAGCCGCCCCAATCGCGGGCGGTGCGCCGCCCTCGCGCCCGCCTTCGCGGTCCGCGCCCCGGTCACGATCCCGCTCACGGCCACGCCCGCCGCCCCCGCCGAATTCCGGTTCGGGGACATATGGCTCGCGCGGCGTCGCGCTTTCGACCATGCGGCGGATGGAGAGCGTCATCTTGCGCTCTTCGGGCCGGACTTCGATGACTTTGGCCTCGACTTCATCGCCGGGGTTAACCACGTCGGACGGCTTGGCAATGCGCCGGTCGGAGAGTTCGCTGTTCGGGATGATCGCTTCCACGCCTTCTTCCAGTTGCACGAATGCGCCGAAGGGAACCAGGCGGGAAACGGCGGCCTTGACGGTATCGCCGATCTTGTACTTGTCGCCGACTTCGGTCCACGGGTCGGGCAGGATCTGGCGCAGGCCCAGGCTGATGCGGCCTTCGTTGAGGCGCAGTTTCAGGATCATGACATCCAGTTCCTGGCCGTTGTGGACGACCTCGCTGGGGTGCTTGATCCGCGCCCAGGACATCTCGGAGACATGGAGCAGACCGTCAATACCGCCCAGATCAATGAACGCGCCGTAGTCGGTGACGCGGCGGACGATGCCCTTGCGGACGTCGCCCTCTTTGAGCGCGCCGAGCGTGTCTTCCTTGCGCTGGCGGCGCTCTTCTTCGGTGGCGAGGCGGTTGGACAGGACGACCTTGCGGCGGTCGCGGTCTACTTCAATGACTTTGAGCGGGATGCTCTGGCCGACGTACTTATCCAGGTTCTGGTGCTTGAAATCGCCGGAGCCGACGTGCGAGGCGGGTACAAAGCCTCGGATGCCTAAATCTACGACGAGGCCGCCTTTGACGCGCTCCGAGACCATCGCGTGGATGATCGTGCCGGCGTTCATGTCCGCGATAACCTTGTCCCAGGCTTTTTCAAAGTCGGCGCGCTTTTTGGACAGCAGCAACTGGCCTTCGTCGGTGCGTCCGATGACGACGACCTTGACCGAGTCGTTGACTTTCACGACTTCGTCCACGCTGTTGAACGGCTCACGGGACAATTCGTTCAGGCGGATGACGCCTTCGCTCTTCGCGCCGACATCCACGAGGACCCCGTCTTTGTCAATGTGAACGACGGTTCCGGTGACGACATCGCCTTCGGAGAGTTCTTTGAACATACTCTCGAAGTCGGACTGGCTCATGCCGTTGCTGTCACCGGGGGGTGCAGACACAGGCGTGACGGTCGGGGCGGGCGCAGCCGGAGCCGGCGTCTCGCTTGCGGTGCTGGACGCGGCGGCGGACGGCGCCGTCCCATTGGCTTCGGGGGCGGGCGACGTCGCCTCCGCCAGGGTTTCGGGCGTCGCGTTCTCCGGCGTGGCCGGAGGGGTCTCGCGCGTCACAACATCTTCAGGTACGGCCGACATAATTTCGTAGTGCTCCTCAGCATTGGGGCGCGATTGCCCCGGAATTGGGTGGTGTGTTCTTCGGTTCTTCGGTCACGACTGGCAGGACGGGCAAAACACGGTGCCTCGTCCCGTCACTTTGATGCGCTCCAGGGTCGTCCCACAGGAGAGGCAAGGCTGTCCGCCACGGTCATAGACGCGCGGCGTGTATTGCCCGATTCGCCCTTCGGCATCCACATAATTGTCGCTGGTCGTGCCGCCGCCTTCAGTGGCTTCGGCCAGCACGGCACGGATCGCGCGGTGCAGCGCGGCGATTTCCTCAGCGGTCAGCGAACCCGCCGGGCGCAGAGAACGCAGGCCGGAACGAAACAGCGCCTCATCCGCGTAAATGTTACCAACACCGGCGACGACCGTCTGATCCAGCAGAGCCGCTTTCACGGCGGTGCGGCCACGCCGGGCGAGCGCTTCGCCGAAAACCTGCGGCGTCCACTCCGGGGAGAACGGCTCCGGCCCCATCCCAGCCAAGGCGGGATGCGCGGCCAGTTCGTCCGACGACATCAGCCGGATTTCGCCCCAGGTCCACATGTCGTGGAAGCGCAGTTCGCGTCCGTCTTCGATCTGAATGGCGACGGCCAGATATTTCTCCTCCGGCGCGTCCGCAGGAACCACAAGCAACTGGCCGCGCATTTTCAGGTGCAACAATAGATAGTACCCATTATCCAGGGTAAATATCAAGTGCTTGCCGCGCCGTCCGAGAGATTCTAGCCTTCTCCCTTGCAATTTCTGTGCCAGATCGCCGGGATCGGTGACGTTCCCTTTGACCATCTTCGGCACGAGTACCCGCACTCCGGTCATGACTCGCCCGGCCAGATGACGCTCCAGCCCCCGCCTCAGGGTCTCCACTTCCGGCAGTTCCGGCATTCTCTTACACTTCCCAATCTTCGATTTGCAGCCCCGGCACCCGCGCGAACTCGCTCGTGTCGTGCGTCACAAGGATTAAATTGTTCGCCAGCGCAATGGCGGCAATCTGTATATCATAAGGGCCGATGGGCATCCCGACGGCGAACAAATGCGCTTTGATGCGGGCGGCTTCTTCCGCCGCCGTGTCGTCGAAAGGCAGCGAAACGAATCCACCCTGAAATTCGACCTGTCGCGCACGGCTTTGGGAAGGCTCTGTGCTTCTGAGCGCGCCCGCATACATCTCCGCTTTCGCGATGGAACAGACGGCGATGTCGCTCGGCGGGTGGGCCATCAGCCTTTGTCGCAGAAGTGCAGAACGACCGTTGAGGTAGCGGATACACGCATTGGCGTCAAGCAAGCGGGTCACTCGATAGGCTCCCGCTCCTCAAACTCTCCCTGCGGCAGACGTTCCAAAGGGTCATCGCGGAGTGACCCGTAAGTCCTCTCGAAAAAACCGGGCGGCCAGCCAAGTTCTTCCGGCGTCTGTTGCACACCATTTTGCGGTGCTTTCGCATCTGACAGCGGGTACACGTTAAGTGTCACGTCAACATCAATCTCCCGCAGATTAGTCGGCACTTCCAGCAGCAGAGTCCCGTCGGGGCCGATGTGAGTTTTTGTTTGTATTCGCGTTGCGCCACACTTACATCCTTCGACATGGATAACCAAGACATTAATCTTGGACGTGCAGAATTTGGCTGCCGTCGAGAGGCTGGCCGCATGATAAGGCTTCAGCCAGCGCTTTTGGCCTCACATCATATTCGTGCAAATCACACAGACTCAAACGGACAGGCTTGTAGCTGCCATCCCAGGAATCCGCCCTGGATTCAACTTCCTGCCCGTTGCCGCTGCCGAATACTCTTCTGATGGCATGAGCCAGAAAATGAGACTGCTGATCACCGTCATGCTCAACGACAGCGACAAGCGGGCCAAGTTGAACTTGCAGCCCAAGTTCCTCACAGGCCTTTCGGACAGCCGCTTGTTCCACCGTTTCTCCCGCTTCTACACCGCCGCCGGGAAACGGATAGTACGTCTGACCAGCACGAACTCGCTCAATCAAAGCAAGTTTCTCGTTTTCAATAATGATGACTGCGCCGCACTGCATTGTTTCTGTACTCGCTGCCGCCTTAGTCAAAGATGATGACGCTGCGGATGACATCGCCGTCGTGCATGGCGTGGAAGGCGTCGTTCACATCACCGAGGCCGATCTTGCGCGTCACCATCTCGTCGAGTTTTAACTGGCCTTCAAGATAAAGTTGGGCCAGCAACGGGAAGTCGTAGGACGGCAGGGCATCGCCGCAGTGGCAGACGTGGAGGGCGGCCTTGTTCCAGTAGACGCCGGTCGCCATGTCGCCCAGATTCAATGTTACGGCGTCTTCGGCGGCGGGGAAGCCGATGGTGGTCGCGGTGCCGTTGTAGGAAAGCATCTTGACGGCCTGCTCGGTGCAGACGGGGATGCCCGTCGCCTCGAACGCGAACTCCACGCCGCCGTCCCAGCCGTCCTCGGTCAAGGCGCGCACTTGGGCGACGGGGTCGCCGTCGGCGGCGTTGACGGTGTGGGTCGCGCCGAACTGCTTGGCCTGTTCCAACTTGCGCGGGTTGACGTCCACGGCGATGATCTGCCGGGCGTGCTGGAGCTTCGCGCCCTGGATGACCGACAGGCCGACGCCGCCGCAGCCGATCACGGCGACGCGGGCGCCGGGGAAAACGGGCGAGGTGTTCATGGCCGCGCCGACGCCGGTAACGACGCCACAGGCGATCAGACACGCTTTGTCCAGGGGCATTTCGGCGGGCATTTTAATAGCGGCCTTGCTGTGAACGACGGTGCGTGTGGCGAACGTGCCGCAGCGAAGGACTTGGGAACAGACCGCGCCGTCACGGGCGCGCTTGATGCGCGGCTTGGCGCGCAGGGCCATGTAGCAGTGGCGCGGGTCGCCGCGCCGGCAGGCAGGACACTGCTCGCACGGCGCGCGGTAGGCGATCACGACCGGGTCGCCAGGTTCCAGGCCCGTCACGCCCTCGCCGACGGCTTCAATGTACCCCGCGCCTTCGTGGCCCAGGACAATCGGGAAGGCCATGCCGTTGCCGTTGAGGTTCTTCACGGTCAAATCGGTGTGGCAGACGCCCGACGCGGCCAGTTTGACCAGCACTTCGCCGGGGCCGGGGTCGTCTAAGGTGATGGCTTCCAGTTCAACATCGCGTCCGGCTTGGTTGAGGACGGCGGCTTGGCCTTGATAGGGCATGGGTGACTCTCCTGGGTCTTGGTGGGCTGTGCTGGCGGGAACGCTGTTATTATAGACGATGGCGCGTCTGGCCGTCAAGCGGATTGCCGGACGCGCCAAGCGGGTAAAACAGAGGAGCCATGCTTCGGCCTGAAGACTTTTTGGCGATAGAAATGGAGTCCGCAATGAGCAATGAGACGGGACAGAGTGAGGACGTGCAGAAGATCGCGCAGATGATCAAAGGGATTGATTTCGGGATGCTGACGACAGTGGACGATGACGGGACACTGCGCAGCCGCCCCATGTCCGCCAACGGTAATGTCGAGTTCGACGGAGACGTGTGGTTCTTCACCTACGGCGAGTCGCATAAAGTGTTGGAAGCGCAGCATCACCCGCAGGTGAATGTCGCGTTCAGCGATCCTAAAAAGCAGACCTATGTGTCGCTGTCGGGGACGGCGGCGCTGGTGCGCGATAAAGCCAAGGTTGAAGAACTTTGGGAGCCGTCACTGAAGGCCTGGTTCCCGCAAGGGATTGACACGCCGGACATCGCCCTACTGAAAGTGACCGCGCATCAGGCCGAATACTGGGATGCGCCGGGCAGCGCCGTCGCCCACGTCCTCGGATTGGTCAAGGCGCTGGCGACGGGCGAAACGCCGAAAGTCGGCGAACACGAAAACGTCAGCCTCAAATGACGCCAATCACTGGCGGACGTTGACGGCCATCTGAGGCGGCGGCGCTTCCGAAATGGGTTGCGTGACGCCGGTGGCGTTGTTCGGGACGAGCGGCTGGGCGGGCGGCAGGGCCGTGCTGCGGTCCGCGTCTGCCGAGCCGTCGCTGCCGACGGGGGACATCCGGCTGGCAACCAGGCCGTAAGGCTGGGCCGGCTTGACCGGCTGTTCCAGCGAAGCGGAGACGCGGCCCGTCTCATAGCCGGCGGCGGCGGAACCGCCTGCGCCCCCCCCGGTCGGCGCCGCGCTCGCCCCGCCGTCGGGTTTAGAACCAAGTTTATAGTCCTGCGGAGAGCGGGGCGTCATCGAGACGACCTGATCCTGCGTGGGCTGCTGAAGGCCGCGCAGGGTCTGCCACGAGGCGACGCCGATCACGAGCAGGAGCAGCCCGACCAGGCCGAGGACGGCTCCGCCGAGTCGCTGTGCGAGTCTGTCTTCCA
>CAZZVX010000095.1:0-13541 GCA_964657535.1 Armatimonadota bacterium
TCTTCTCCAGCACGACGTGGATCGCGCCGACGGAGCCGCCCAGTTCCGCGCACGGCAGGAAGTTGCTCCCCAGCCCGACGCGGTTGACCTGTTCCCACAGCTCCTCGCCGATGGCGCGCGGCAGCCCGTCAATGAAGCCGCCCAGTCGGAAGCCGCCCAGGCCGTCCGGCTGACTGCTCTCGAAGTAGTGGAGCAGTTTCGTCTCGCTCATCGAGCGCGCCCCGATCATCGTCTTGCCCGGCGTGGGGCAGGGGAGGCGCACCGAATTTTTGTACGACTCGACGTGTATCTCATGGACCGTGTCACCGATAATCCCTTTCACCCAGATGTCGCGGCCGAGTTCGGTCAGGAATGCGTCCTCAAAGCCCCCGGTCGGCTGTGCGCCGAACTCGATGCCGCCGAACAGGTGCTTCAACTCCAGCTGCGCCGGGCGCTCCTGCGGGTCGAGGTAGCCGCCGTAGACGCCGACGTCGTGAATGAACAGGCCGTTGGGCCGCATGACCTTGCCCCGATAGCCCTGGCCGGTCACGAAGAATCCCGGCCTGCCGTCGGGCAGCGTGATCGGCACCTGGCGCACGTCCTCCATGATGACGCCTTCGGGGTTGGCGTCGTACCAGAGCTGGCCCTCGCGCGGCGGGCAGTGTGGGACGGGCGTCCTCGGCCCCCGGATGCGGGTGAACGGGACGGTCTGCGCCATGTCGTAGATGTTGTGCATCCCGTGCATCTGGTCCGCCGTCATGTAGAACATAAGGTTTGTGGAGTAAAGCTCGCGGCTGATGGGGTCTTTCAGGCGCGACAGCCGCACTGTGACGGTGTATTGGGTCTGGCCCGTCCGGGAATCTGCCCAGGCGTGGATGGGGCCGTTAAAGGCCGCCTCCCAGTCGCGGCCCGGCTTGCGGGCTTCAACGCCGAACTCGCGGACCGAGTGCGAAAGGACATCCATCACAAGAGGGCCGGCCGGCGGCGATGCGATACAACTCATAAATATCCTACCTCAATAGCAGGCCACTGCCTGCGTCGTGGGTGCGCGTCTTGCGGTGCGTCAGTAAAATTTGGTCTTCACTTGAGTTATCGGCGTTCCCGGTATTTCTCTCTAGGGAAACCTCAAAGGGTCATTGACGGTCGCTGTACGGGGAATGTTTCCCAGGACTCGCAGGCGGACTTTGGCGGCGACGCCAAAAACACGCCAGGTGGGAGTAGAAATACGCATCAGGAAAGGGTTGGACGGGAGTACGACAGAGGAATAGTGACAATGGGTAGAAAAACAACTTCTGCCCTCCACAGCTGAAATCGGGGCGACAGGATTCGAACCTGCGGCCTTACGGACCCGAACCGTACGCGCTACCAAGCTGCGCCACGCCCCGATGCGCTGTCGAGGAGTAGTATAGCACATGGGCGACGGGAAATACAAGGGCCACGAGAGAAGTTTGCGCCCCGAAGATGTTCACATCGTACTGGCGGCGGCCTCGCCGGCGACGTAGCCGGTACTCCACGCGGCCTGCAGGTTGTAACCGCCTACCGGGCCGGCGATGTCCAGCACCTCGCCGCACAGGAACAGGCCGCCGATAAGCCGGGACTGCATGGTCTGCGGGTCCACTTCCTCCAGCGAGACGCCGCCCGCGACCACTTCGCCGCGCTCCAGCGGGACGTGACGGGCCGCTCCCAGCGGCCAACCTTTGAGTGTCGAGACCAGCTTGTTGAGCGTCTTCGCCGGCAGATGCGCCCCGCGCGTCGCGCCGTCCACGCCTGCCGCTGCGAGCAGCGGCTCCAGCAGCCGCGCGGGAACAAACGGCGCGGCCATCGTCCCGACCGTCTTGCGCGGGTTGGCCTGAATCTCCTGACGCAGCCGGGCCTGCAGCTGCTCGAACGACGTCTCCGGCACCAAATCCGCTTCCAGCACGGAATCGCCCGCGCCCTGCGCCTCCGTCCGCTCGGCGACTTCGCGCGAGACGCCCAGCGCCGTCGGGCCGGAGACGCCCTTGTGCGTGAACAGCAGGTCGCCCTTCCAGCGCATGAACTCTTTGCCTTCGCGTCCCTGTCGCGCCCGCAGAACCACGTTGCGCAGGGCGACCCCCGACCACTCCGGCTCCGCCTCCCGCGTGTAGATGGGCGCGAGGGCGGCGCGCAGCGGGACGAGCGTATGCCCTAACCCCGTCAGCCACTTCCAGCCGTCGCCGGTCGTGCCGGTCGCCGGGTAGGATGAGCCGCCGGTGCAGACGATGACGCGGGCAGCGGGCAGCGTCTCCAGGCCGACTTGAACCCCGGTCATTGCTCCGTCCGCCGCCGTCAGTCCCGTCACCGCCGCCCCGTAGCGGATCGTCACCCCCGCCTCCTCCACGTAGCGCGTCAGCAGTGCGGCAACGTCTTTGGCGTTCGCCGGTTCGACGGGAAAAACGCGCCCGTCGGGCCGCGTGTAGATGGGCAGGCCGCGCTCCCGGACGATCCGCAGAAAGTCGTCGTTCGTGAACCGATAGAACGACGGCTTCAGGAACCGCGCCTCGTGGGGCCGGAACTGGGCGCGCACCGCCTCCATCGGCCCGGCGTGAGTCAGGTTGCACTTGCCGCCGCCGGAGATCAAAATCTTTAGGCCCAGGCGGTCGTTCTTTTCCAGCAGCGTCACCCGCGCCCCGCACTCCGCCGCTCGCCGCGCCGCGATGATGCCCGCCGCCCCGCCCCCGATGACGATGACGCCTTTTCCGTCAGTTTCTGGCACGTTTTTGTCGTCCCGTTTCTCCGAGAGTCGTCTTCAAAGTGTCTTGACCATGTGGATGCAGCAGTCTTCGTAAAGGTGGCGCTGGCCGGTTTCATCAATGGAGGCGTAAACGTCGTACTGGGGAGGCTCGCCGGTGTCACGATAACCCAGACGTTGGTAAAGGGCGCAGGCGCGAGGGTTATCCGCTGAGTTGACTCCCAGGCCGACGTGGGCCAGCCCGCGCTCGCGGCAGAGGGCCTCGGCGTGCAGGAGCAGGCGAGTCCCGACGCCCCGGCTGCGGTACTCAGGACGAACGAGCAGGTCTTCGAGCACGGGGTGCGCGTCGTGATGGGCGTCGCCGTGCCACTTCAGCAGCACGAAACCCAGGACGGGGTGAAGCGCATCGCCGGCGACCAGATAGACGGCTTCCCCGCGCTCCTGGCGGGCCAGACGCTCCCGGTGCAGGGTCTCGTCGGGCTTGACGCTGAGCAGGCCGAGCAGGTCGCGCTCCGTGGCCGCGCGGAGGATCAGGCGAGCAATCCCCATGTCACTCTCCCGTCGGCACCGGGGCGGGCGCCGCGTGTTTCGTGAACAGCAGTCGCCGAATCCGGCGGCCCGTGGCGTCGGAAACGGCCACATCGTAACCGTCGAGCCGGGCCGTCGCCCCGGCGCGCGGCGGCAGGCGGAGCTGGTGCAAGGCGTAGCCGCCGATGGTGTCGTAGTCTTCGGGGTTGTCAATCGGGACGCCCAGCGTCTCGCAAATATCGTCCAGGGAGACCGTGCCGGCGACGGAGAATTTGTGTCCCTGTTCATCCAACTGATGCAGCGCCGGCGGCTTGTCGTGTTCGTCCCGAATCTCGCCGATCAGTTCCTCGATGATGTCCTCCAGCGTCACCATGCCCGCCGTGCCGCCGTACTCGTCCACGACCACGGCCTGGTGCGCGTGGCTCTGCTGCAGCTCTTTGAGCAGGTCGTCAATGGGCTTTGTTTCGGGAATGGCGATCATCTCGCGTTTAATGGTCAGGATGTCGGCGTGGGGGTCGCCGGCGATGGCGAGCAGGTCTTTGATGTGCGCCATGCCGATCACATGATCCCGGTCGCCTTCAATGAGCGGGTAGCGCGTGAACCCGTTCTCGATGGCGACTTCGACATTGCGCCCGATGGTCCAGGTCGTGGAGAGGCAGATCATGTCCACGCGCGGCACCATGATCTCTTTGGCCTGCGTGTGCGCGAACTCGAAGAGGCGGTCCGCGATCTCCACTTCGGACGGGCGTAGCTCGCCCTGGCTCTGCGAGTGGGTCATGATCGCCAGAATCTCGTCCTCGGAGTGCGCCTGCTCGTGGCTGCCGGCGGCCTCCGGGTGCAGCCCGAACGCGCGGGCGAACAGGCCGGCGGACTTCTGCAGCAGCCAGACGAGCGGGTAGAACACGCGCACGAAGAAACTCATCGGGTAGGCGAGGACGAACGCCGTCCGCTCGGCGTGTTCGATCACGGTCCACTTCGGCAGCAGTTCGCCGAAGACGACTTCCAAATAGGTAATGACGGTGAATCCGAGAATCAAAGCGACCGTGTGCAGCGTGGTCACGGGGAGGGCGCTGTGAAAAAGCCGCAGTCCGGCCTCCAAAACGCGCTCCATGACCGGCTCGCCGACCAAACTGAGGCCGAGCGTCGCCATGGTGACGCCGAGCTGCACGGCCGACAGGAACGTGTCGAGGTGGTTGAGGCTGTGCTGAACGATTCGGGCGGGCACATTCCCCTGCTCGGCCAGTTCGTCAATGCGGGTGCGGCGAACACGGATCATCGCGTACTCGGCGGCCACGAAAAAGCCGGTGAGCGCGACAAGCAGCAGGGTCAGGCCCAGTTGTAAATAGGGTGACATAGGGTTGCCCGCATTGGCGCTGCGGACTGCGCTTCCCGGCGGGGCCGGGATCGAGAAAACTTATCCTTTCCGGGTTACGGTGAATTGTACCCCGAATCGGGCGATTTTTACAGGTTCCGTGTCATACAGATGATCCGCATTGTTTCTGAACACGCGACGGGGCAGCGGGGTTGTAGATGGCGAAGTTTTTGCCCGGCGCAATCGAATTCCGCGCCGGGCATTGCGGTCAGGCTAGGAGACGGCGTTGACGCGGCTCCGTCTGCGTATGACCAGCGCCGCGATCCCCGTGGTTCCGAGGATAAAGACGCTCAAGACACCAGGTTCCGGCGCGGCGGCGGGATCAAAGCCGACCCGTGAGACGGCGTCAATGACGCTGCTGCTGCCCGTCCCGGTGAAGCGGATGTAGGAAATGGAACCGACCGGACTCCCGCTCGCATCCGTCAGGCCCGCTAGGGAGAACGCCGCGCCGCCGGCAGAATCATCGTAAAGGCTGTTGGCGGCGTAGGCAACGGTCTGGCCGGCGAAGGCCGCGACCTTCAGACTCGTGTCGCCGCTTCCCGGCTGATACAAGGACGGATTCATCGGCTTCGTGAAGTCGTTGAGGTCGCCGGGCGTGTCGTCCCAGCCGCTGGGGTTGGCGGCCGAAATGCCGACCCACTTGTAGGGGTTGGTCGGATAGTAGGGAGAGGTCGGCGTGAGTCTGTAGAACGTGACGCCGTCGCTGCTGACACTGACCGTCGGCGTACCGTTCTGGTAGATACCGCCGGTGCCGCCGATCTTGTCTTTCGTCATGTCGGTCGTCGGCGTCACTCCCAGCGTACCGGGGAAGAACGTGTTGCCGAACAGGATAAAGTCGTCGCCGTACCAGTGCTGGTCGCTGTGGGTGATGGGCGTGTTGAAGGCGACAGTCTCGTTTCCGGTGCCGAGGGTCACGATCACGTTCTTGCCGTCGGTTTTCTGATCCTGGTAATACGGGGGATAGGCCATCGAGACGTGGTACTCGCCCTTCGGAACGTCCTGCCCGCCGTATATCTGCGTGGAAGGCTGTCCGAGGGCGGCTGTCGGGTCGTTGTAGAGCGAATTCGAGCCGAGACCGCTGAAGCTCACGACGCTGTTGGCGAAGTTCGGGTCTGTATACGCGTTCTGGGCGCGGGCGGCGAGCGTGCCGCCCGTCAGGGCGGCGAGAGCAAGCGCTCCGGCGAAGGAGCGTGTCAATGATCTGTTCATAGGGTTCCTATTCAATGGAAATGGTGAAAGCGGCGTCTGCCGTTGCTAATAACGAAAGGCGCTGGCCGGCTGCATTCCTGGTCCATAGGCGGAGTCGTCGGCGGAGAGCCAGCCGAACTCCGGCACGGTCGGGTCGAAGGGGTGTCGGTCGTGTTCCGCTTGGACGTGACCATCGGCGTAAGCGGCGTTGGCGACACCTGAGTGCCGATAGTCCAAATTGCCTGCGTTGAGATAGGTCATCGTCTCGCTGGGCGCGCGCAGAAAGTTCTCCGGCTGAGGGCTGCCGCCCACGGAGTAGCCGGCGTCCGCGAAAACCGCCGTTTGGGACGGCTGAACGATCTGCGCGAGCGTGCAAGCCGGATCATTCCCGGTCGGCAGCGCCAGGTCGCCGCCGATGTAGGTGGCGTTGTAGGCATAGCCGTTGTAGGGGCGACTGTCCGGGCCGAGCGGGAACGGATTGTCCGGGCAGCCCTGGATACGCCCGTCTTTGGTGTAAGCGCCCAGCAGGCCGGTCGTCCAACTGCCGTCGTCCAGATGATGAAAGTCCCAGGCGTCGTCGGCATCGCCGACGCCGTCGGGGGCATTGTAGGACGGGCAGGCGGTCTCGTCGTAGTCCTGGGCGTACATCTGCCAGGCAAAGACGAGCTGCCGCAGGTTAGAGGCGCAGACGGCCTGCCGCGCTTTCTCGCGCGCTTTCGCGAAGACCGGAAACAAAACGGCGGCCAGAATGGAGAGAACGGCGAGGACGACCAGCAGTTCGATCAGAGTGAAGCCGGGACGAGACTCAGCTAATGGCGGGTGGCGTGCCGTGAATGGCCGCTGAGACGAGGCGTGACGAGGCAAGGCGAGGTCCTTTCCGCCTGTCGCGCGCAGGCGTTTGGATTTCAGAAGCGTGTCTGCTTCTGAAGACCATCGGCTGGCATTCTGGCTGAGAGGACGGGGCCTCGTCACAGTTGCGGGACAGCGCCGGAATTGTCTCTGAAGAGACGCACCGGACTTCCCCATTTAAGCGTCGCGTTGACCACGACACACCGACGGCATGACACGATGAAGTTGTTGTGCGGGATTATAGCCCGGAAGGACGGACCGAGTCAAGAGGCGCGGGGGAGCCGTTCCAGTCCGGGCCGAAATTCACAGGTTCAGGGCGGCGCGGACGAGCCGCATGGTCTCAGACGCGGCGGCCTGGGCTTGAGCGGCCCCGTCGCGTAGGACCTGTTCGACGTAGCCCCGGTCGGCTTCGAGTTCGGCGCGGCGGGCGCGGACGGGGGCGAGGTCGGCGTTGATGATCTCGGCGAGTTCCTTCTTGGACTGGCCGCAGCCGCGCACGCCGGCGCGGCACTCGTCCCACTGGGTCTCAAAATGGGCCGGGTCATAGGTACGGCGCAGTCGGCAGGCGACGCAGCCTTCGGGAACGCCGGGGTCGGTGATGTGGATCTTGCCGGGCGTCGTGAAGGCCTTGTTGATCTTCTTCTGCGTCTCTTTGGGCGTGTCTGAAAGATAAATGGCGTTGTCGTAGGACTTGCTCATCTTGCGCCCGTCCATGCCGGGAACTTCACCGGTCGTGTCGTCTATCAACTCTTTCGGCTCCGGGAAGATGTCCTGGCCGACGATGCGGTTGAAGCGCCGGACGATCTCGCGCGAGAGTTCCAGATGGGCGGCCTGGTCACGCCCGACGGGGACGAGGTGGGCGCGGTAAACGATGATGTCCGCCGCCTGCAGCACGGGGTAGCCGAGCAGGCCGTAGGACACTTGCGTGTCGTTCTCGGCCACCAACTCGCGCTTGACTTTGTAGGTCGGGACCCGTTCCAGCCAGCCGACGGGCGTGGTCATGGACAGAAGTAAATGTAACTCGGCGTGTTCCTTCACGTCGGACTGCCGGAAGATGGCGCACTTTTCCGGGTCAAGCCCGGCGGACAAATAATCAATGGCCGTCTCCAACGACGCCTCACGGATGTCCAACTTCTTCTCGGCGACGGTGGTCAGCGAGTGCCAGTCGGCGATGAAGCAGAACATCTCGTACTCGTCCTGCAGGCGGACCCAGGGCCGCAGCGCCCCTTCCAGGTTGCCCAGATGCAGCCGCCCGCCGCCGGTCGGCTGCATCCCCGATAACAAACGTTTCTTCTGTGTCATTACTCTATTATCCGGCGAGAATGCGATAGAGCCAGTCCACGGGCGGGCCGATGAGGTAACTCGTCGCGCCCGTGAAGGCCAAAATCATAAACAGCAGAAAGCCCCACTGCGCCATCCCGCGCTCGTAACGCTTCGCGTGGTCCAGAGGCAGAATGCCCGCCAGAATCTTGGAGCCGTCGAGCGGCGGCACGGGGATCATGTTGAAGACCGCCAGCGTCAGGTTGATATAGATCGCCAGGTTCAGCAGGTGATAGGCTCCGTCGTTGCCGCGCATCCAGTCCACCTTGTCGTCCAGGCGGACTAGGCCTGAAAGGAGAAGCGCCTGCAGGAGATTGGAGATCGGCCCCCAGATCGCGATCTTCACCTGGTCCCAGCGCGGGTGTTTCAGCGCATACGGGTTGTACTGAACGGGCTTGCCCCAGCCGATCCCGATGCCGAACGCGGCGGAAAGCGCCATCAGGACGGTGCCGAGCGGGTCGAGATGGTCTACCGGATTCAGCGTCAGGCGGCCCTGCGAGCGCGGCGTGTCGTCCCCCGACCGGTCCGTCGCCAGCGCGTGCGCGAACTCGTGGATCGTGATGGCGACGATGAAGATCAGCATCGTCTCGATCCACTCGGTCGGGTTGAAGTTTTGCAGGTCCATGCCGTGATCAGCCCAGTCGTTCAGGCATCACGTCGAGCCGCACCACGTCGTCGAGCGTCTCGCGCCGCGAGACGAGATCGGCGCGGCCATCCTGGACGAACACGCAGGCGGGTTTGGTGAAGCGATTATAGTTGGAGGCCATCGCGTAGTTGTACGCGCCGGTGCTCTGCACGGCCAGAATGTCGCCGGGGTCCGCATCGCCAATGTGCGCGGCCTGAATCAGAATGTCCGTCTCACAGTGCTTGCCGGCGACGGCGACGGTCTGCGTCTTCGGCTCGCCCATCTTGTTCGCGACCAGGGCCTCGTAGACGGCGTCGTACAACTGCGGGCGCGGGTTGTCCGACATCCCGCCGTCAATGGCGACATAGGTGCGCGCGCCGGGCGCTTCGGGGATGGGGACGCGCTTGACGACGCCGACGGTGTAAAGAGTCGTGCCGGCCTCACCGACTAGGGCGCGGCCCGGCTCCTGCCAGAGCGTCGGGGGGGGAATCCCGTACTTGTCCAGCGATTTGTGCAGCGCCCCAATGACGCTGTCCGCGAACTCGTCGTAGGTCGGCGGCTTCTGGTCTTCCACATAGCGGATGCCCAGGCCGCCGCCGATGTCTAAATCCTCCGGCACCCAGCCCGTCGCGTCCTGGATTCGTTGGAGGAAGCCGACCATGATCTCAATCGCCTGCTCGTGCGTCCGCGCGTCTAACAGCTGCGAACCGATGTGGCAGTGGATTCCCGTGATCTGAATCTGCGGCCCGTAACTCAGAGCCTCGGTCACGGCGTCCAGGGCTGCGCCGCTGGCGATGCTCAGGCCGAACTTGGTGTCCTCCTGCCCGGTGCGGATGCGCCGGTGCGTGTGCGGGTCAATGCCGGGCGTCACGCGCAGGAAGACGCGCTGCGTCTTGTTTTGCGCTTTCGCCATATCAGACAGCGCGCGCAGTTCCTGAAAGTTATCCACGACGACGCGCCCGACGCCGTAATCGAGCGCCATCTGCAGTTCCTGCACGGACTTGTTGTTGCCGTGCAGAAGAAGCCGTTCGACGGGGAATTTCGCCCGTATCGCCGTGTACAATTCGCCGGCGGACGCGACATCCAGGCCGACGCCTTCCTGCGCCATCAGGCCGCAGATCGCCATGTTCAGGAACGCTTTGGAGGCGAACGAAATTTCGTTCTTCGGGTAACGCGCCGCGAACGCGGCCTTGTAGCGGCGGCAGTTGTCCCGGATGGCCTGCTCGTCCATGACGTACAGCGGCGTCCCGAAGGTTTCCGCCAGTTCCACGGCGTCGCAGCCGCCGATCTCCAAATGCCCGCGCGCATTGACGCGCTGGGTGCCGAGCAGCATCGGTGATGGTCTCCTCACAGCGTGATACAAAAACGACCCGCGTCACCGAAGTGAAAACGGGGTCTCGCGAAGGATTCTAGCACGTCGGGGGGCCGAAAGTCAACCGAACCTGCGAGAAATAGGGGTGAAGGCGGGCAGGCGCCATTCCGACAATAGCACTAGGAGAACTATCCATGTCCATCACAGACACCGTCAGCCAGGCCGCCGCGACCAACCCCGCCGTCGGCGCTGCTGTCGCGTCATCGAGCGAGAAGAGCGCGATCCTGGCCGGGATGCAGTCGGGTGATCCGGCTACCGGCGCTCTGCTGGCGGCGTCGAGC
This sequence comes from Armatimonadota bacterium, assembly GCA_964657535.1. Classification (GTDB taxonomy): domain Bacteria; phylum Armatimonadota; class Armatimonadia; order Armatimonadales; family Capsulimonadaceae; genus CAZZVX01. Next base: position 10,225 of record CAZZVX010000095.1, read on the forward strand.
GCGCAGGCGCTGACCGCCAACCAGTTGCTGTCCTCGCTGTCGGGCGTGGGCCGCTACGTAGACATCAAGGCTTGAGCGAGAGTTTTTTGAGGAAATGAGGCCGGAAATGCCGTCCGTGGGCGTCGTAAACCCGATCACAACCGTAGACCCGGCAAGCCAGAGCAGTGCGCCTTCGTCCTCGGCGGACTCGCCCGCCGTCTCGCCCGGCCCGCCCGTCATGGGGGACCTGCCGCTGGAACGAGTCCTCACCGCGCGCCTGCTCGCCAGCCTCCCCGCCAATCTCGGCCAGAACTACGACTATTCCGGGTAGCCGCTACTTGACGAAGATGACGGCGGCGACCGTCTCCTCGCCCTCGTTAGTGAGGGTGAATTTCCCATTGAGGTCGCCGCGCACGAGCGAGTCCACGATCTGCAGGCCGAGCGAATTTGTCTTCTTGATGTCGAAGTCGTCCAGCAGCGGCGTCCCGTCGTTCGAGACGTGAAGGCGGACGTGGTGTTCGTCCTCCGCCAGCGCGATCAGAATTCGCCCGTCGTCGGAGCCGGGGCCGAAGCCGTGTTCGACGGCGTTCTGCACGAGTTCATTCAAAATCAATGCCAGCGAGGTCGCCTGGGCCGACGGCAGCAAAATATCCATGCCCTCGATCTCCATGCGGATGTGCTTGCCGGGCGCGAGGATGCTCTGCGCGGTCGCCGCCACGATGCTTTCGGCGATCTTCTTGACGCTGACGATGTCCAGATCTTCCCGCGCCAGGAGTTCATGCACGGACGCGATGGCAAGGATTCGATTCAGGCTCTCGGTCAGCACCTGCTCGACGCTCCGCTCGCCCGCGTAGTGCATCTGCAGGCGAAGCAACGACGCCACCTGCTGCAGATTGTTCTTGACCCGGTGGTGCATCTCCTGTATCAGCGCCGACTTGACCATCAGTTTGCCGTGTTCGATGGCAATCGCCGCGTGGTTGCCGAGTGCCGTCAGGACGGAAATCTCTTCCTCCGAGAACTGGTGCGGCTTCTCCGTGTAGCAGTTCAGCACGCCGATCTTTTTGTTCTTCACCAGAAGCGGCACGGAGGCCATCGAGGCCAGCCCTTCTTTACGAGCGAATTCGGGCGTGGCGTACTCTTCGGAGCGTTTCAGGTCATAGACGGTGATCGTGCGGCCTTCGGCGAGGGCGCGGCCCGCGATGCTTTCCCCCATTTTGATGTTCGGCTTCTTGATGTAGTCGCGGCTGGCGCTCTGGGTCGCCTTGATGACCAGTTCCTGCTTGTCCTCATCCAAAAGCATCAGGGTGCAGACCTTGAACGACAGCGTCTTTGCCGTCGCCGCAACGATCAGCTGCAAAATCTCTTCCAAATAGAGGTCGCTCGTGATCGTCTTGCTGACTTCGGACAGCGTGGACAGCTGCGACGCGCGCCGCTCCATCTTGCGGTACTGGCGCGACGTCTCGACCGCCCCCGAAACCTGCGCGGCGATGGACTGCAGCAGGCGCACCTGCGTCTTGCTGTAGACGTGCGGCTTGACGGTGCGGACGTTGATGACGCCGATGATCTCGCCCCGGTACAGCAGCGGCACGCTGAGCATGCTCTGGTACTTCTCTTCTTCCAGCCCCGGCACGAACTTGAAGCGCGCGTCTTTGTAGGCGTCGTGTTCGACCGCCGCCGCTTCCTTGTGCTGGGCGACCCAGCCGGCCAGCCCTTCCCCGACTTTGAGACGGAGTTTCCCCACCAATTCCGGGCTGGCGTACCCGTCGTCCACGGCGCGCAGAACGAGCGTGTCGCGGGCGTCATTGAGCAGGTACACCTGGGATGAGTCCGTCCCCGTGACCTGCACGGCGACGCCGGCGACGGCGCGCAGCATCTCTTCCAGGTCGAAGAGCGAGCCGAGCGACTCGCCGACACGGCGCAGGGCCTCGTTCTCCGCCTGCCGGTCGTCGTTCGCCCGCTCCATCTCGCGCAGACGCGCCTGGGCCGAGGTCAGTTCTTTGCTTCGGGTTTCCAGGGCCGCGCGCAGGTGGCGCACCTGCAGTTCATGCTCGATGGTCTGGTCGCCGAGCCGCTTCTGAAATAAATTGCGCCGCCCAAAGCCGATCTTGGGCGGCACACCGGTCTGTCGAAAATGGTACGGTTTCATGCTGTCGTCGTCCGTCTCAGACGCTGTGGGCGATGATGATCGCCTCGGCGATCTCGCGCATGGATTTGCGCGTGTTCATGGACTGCACCTGGATGCGCCGGAACGCTTCCTGCTCTTTCAAGCCGTACTGGTCCATCAAAATGCCCTTGGCGCGGTCCACGGACTTGCGCGTGTCCAGCTTGTTCTCCAGGTCGGAGACTTCGTTCTCCAGCTCCATGAACTCTTCGTAGCGGGCGATGGCGATGGACATCGCGGGCAGCAGGTCGGCCTCCTTGAACGGCTTGACCAGGTAGTTGAACACGCCCGCTTCCGTCGCCCGGTCTACCAGGTCCTTCTGCGAATACGCGGTCAGCAGCAGGACGGGGGCGATCCCCTCGGTGCTGACGATCTTCGCCGCCTCGATGCCGTCCATTTCGGGCATCTTGATGTCCAGAATGACGATGCTGGGCTTGAGTTCGCGGGCCAGGTCCACGGCCTTCGCGCCGTCGCCGGCCTCGCCGACGACCTGATGGCCCATGTTTTCGAGCGTCTTGCGGAGGTCCAACCGGATGATCGGTTCGTCGTCCGCGATCACAATGCGCAGTGATTCCATTCCTGCTTGTCCCATCCTTCTTTGGAAAACTCTCCGCCGGGTCCGTTCTTGCGCCCCGCCGGGTATTCTGCTATAATACGGCTTACCGCGATTCTCGCGAGTTGTGAGACTCCATGATAGCGCATTTTCCGGCAAAAAGCAAGGCCGCGAGGGGACATGAAGCGAATCACCAGCATCAGCTTAGGGTCGTCGGCCCGCGACAAGGCCGCCACGGCGCGCTTTCTCGGCGAAGAATTTTCCATTGAGCGGGTCGGCACCAACGGCGACCTGGAGTTGTTCCGCAAGCGTCTGGCCGAACTCGACGGTCACGTGGACGCCTTCGGCCTGGGCGGCACGGACATGCACATCTGGGCGGCGGGCCGCCGCTACACGTTCCGCCAGATCGAGCGTCTGGCGAGCGCCGCCGTCCAGACGCCGGTGGTGGACGGCAGCGGCCTCAAGAACACCCTGGAGCGCGAGACCGTGCATCGCCTCCAGCGCGAGGGCCTGGTTAACTTCGCCGGCGCGAAGGTCCTGCTGGTCAGCGGCGTGGACCGGTTCGGCATGGCCGAGGCGCTCTCCGAGACCGGGGCGTCGGTGGTCTACGGCGACTTCATGTTC
>CAZZVX010000096.1:0-13509 GCA_964657535.1 Armatimonadota bacterium
CCGAAGAGTTCGTTGCGGCGGACGAACGAGTACAAAAATCGAGCGGTCACTTCGGTCTGGCTGGGGTAGCGGTTGATGGCGGCGTACTTCTTCTCCATGTCCCGGTGGGAAAGCGGCAGCTGCTCCCAGTGCGTGTCCAGGGCGGCCATTTGGGCGGGCGGCGGCAGGAACGCCTCTTCATTTAAGCCCTGCGGCACGGGCCAGTCGCCGCGATGGACCAGGTAAAAGTGCAGGCGGCACGTCTGCGCCCAGCCTTCGCCTTTGGATTTGAGGTCGCTCAGGGCCGTCTGCACGAAGACACTGGCGGCGGCGTGGTCGGGGTGGTCGTCGTTCGGGTGGGTCACGTAGATGTCGGTCGGCTGGTCCTCCTGCATCTGCGTTTCCACGTCCTGGAGCAGCGCCTCGCCGCTGTACGGGGCGCGCGGCGTGGGGGCGTCGTTGTACGGGCTGTGGTCGGACAGGGTGAAGGCCGAGCGGAACGGGGTCTGCGACGACCAGTTCGTGATCCACATCGGCATCAGTCCCCGGTCGGGGTAGCCCAGAAACGTGACGTGGTCGGACGGGACGCCGAGGACGGCCATGGCCGTGCGCGATTCGTTCTGGCGGGCGTAGGCGTACCGCTCAAAGTCCGCCGGTCCGACGGACAGTTTATGCTCGTCGCGCTCGACGCCGACGCGGAAGCCGTCGCCGTTGGTGATGACGACGACGCGGACGTCGTCCCCGGCGAGACACGCCTGGCGCATCAGGCCGGCGGCGCCCAGAGTCTCGTCGTCGCAGTGGGGCGCGAAAACGAGCATTCGCTGCCCGGCCTGGGGCGCGGGCATGGCGGGGAATCGCTTGTCCTCGGCCAGCGCCCGGTTGCTCGCATAGATGCGATAGGCCGCGCTGAGTCCCAGCGCCCCGACCAGGAGCGGCGGCAGGGCGAGCGACAGCAGCATGGCCTTGCGCCAGCGGCGGGGCCGACGGGCAGCCGATGTGTGGGCAGTGGGTTTTCGTGTCATCATAGAAAGTAGGACGTTATTTGGCGCGCAGCAGAGGGCGCACTTCGGCGTAGGCGGCGGAAATCTGGGCCTCCCAGCGCATGATCCACGGCAAGGGCGTTTGCTTCAGCAATTTTGCCGCCGTTTCCAGGTCCGGCCAGTCGGAGACGGCCTGCGCCGCGTGGTCGAGGCCGGCGGCGCTCAAGATCACGGACGCCCGCTCCACGTCCTGCGGGCGCTCGCCGCGCAGGAGCCAGCAGGTGTCGAGCAGGGCGTACTTGAAACTCTTCAGATTCCACCAAGACTGCCGCGCCCAGTCGTCGGCGATGGCCCACTCGCGCCGTTTGAACTGCTGCCGCATCGTCCGCAGGGAGTCGGTGAATCCGTGCGTGATCGAGTCCAGGGCGTCGTCACGGGTGGGCGGCGGCAGCGCCAGATCGCCGCGCAGCGGACGGACGAACGCGAACTGGAAGCGGTAAAAGCCGGGCAGGAGCGCGTACTCGGCGGCGCTGAGGACGAAGAACTGGACGTTGACGGAGCGGTCCCGGCAGTCACGGGTCGCGTGTGTGACGCAGCTTTCGACGGCATCCACGACGAGCAGGAAGTCGAGGTCGTGCGCGGCTTCGGGCCGCCCCGACGCCGACCCGTAGAGGCCAAGAAGGCGCAGGTTCCCGCCGAGGCGACGCTCGGCAATAGTCGCAAGTTCCTCAATCAGCGCGCTGTTTGGCATGAAACTTATTTGCGATAAACACTGGGGGAAAGAATCGGAACGGGTGGGATTCGAACCCACGAATAGGCGTTAAACCCATTACACGATTTCCAGTCGTGCTCCTTCGACCAACTCGGACACCGTTCCTTGATGATGTGACGCTGATATTGTAACACGGATTCGGCGGGATGTCAAGATTGGCTGGCCTCGCTTCCCTGCGAAGCAAGGAAGAGAGGTCATCTAAAAAGAAGTTTGGGGAATGGCCCGCCTGCCGCTCACAGGAGAGCAAACGGCAGGCAGGTTGCTTTCAGTGTAGCACGTTTGGCGCGTCCGGCAGCCAGAGAAGAGTACCTGTTTTCTGAGGGACAGAGCCAGGGGCCGGGACGGCCTGAACATTTCGGCGCGGCCTGCGTCTGCAAACCGATCCTTCCGAAGTTGACAACCACCGCCGCCGCAGGACACCGACTATGATTGACCAGACCTACCAAGACACCGCCCATCTGCTGCGCCGGGCCGGGTTCGGCGCGACTCCCGACGAGATTCGCGCCGCCGCCGCGCGGGGCCTGGCGCAGACGACCGACGACCTGCTGCACCCGGAGCGCACTCCCGACCCGATCAACGACGACGACATCATCAGCCGACTCGCGGCTCTGATCCCGGAGCAGAACCGCACCGCCAAGAACGGGCGGGAATTTCTGCCCCTGCAGGTCGTCAAGATGTGGTGGGCGCACCGGATGCTGGCGTCGCCCCACCCCCTCGTCGAGAAGATGACTCTTTTCTGGCACGGCCACTTCACCAGCAAGCTCGGCAGAAGGCTGGGCGACGTCATGCTGCGCCAAAACCAGACGTTCCGGCAGAACGCGCTCGGCAACTTTCGCACGCTGACCCTGGCCGTTGCGCGCGACCCGGCCATGCTGGCGTACCTGAACGGCAACCAGAACTTCAAGGCGCACCCGAACGAGAACTTTGGCCGCGAACTGATGGAGCTGTACACCTGCGGCATCGGCAACTACACAGAGAACGACGTGAAGGCCGCCGCCCGCGCGTTTTCCGGCTGGAACCTGCGGCGCGGCGAGTTCTACTTCAACGGGAACCAGCACGACAACACGCCCAAGACGTTCATGGGCAAGACCGGCAACTGGAACGGCGACGACATCGTGGATATCCTGGTCGCGCACCCGGCGACGGCCAAACGGCTGTGTACGCAGTTGTTCGAGTATCTCGCCTACCCCGCCCCGGAGCCGGCGGTCGTGAAATCGCTCGTCGAGACGTACTATTCCAGCGGTTACGACATTCGGGAAGTCGTGGGCAAGATTCTGCGCTCCCAGGCGTTTTATTCCCCGAAAGCGCGCTACGCGGTCATCAAATGCCCGGCGCAGTATGCCATCGGCACGGTGAAGATGCTCGGCCTGGCCCCGGCGTTCGAGGTCAAGCCGCAGGACATCACCCCGGCCAACGACATGGCCGCCAATCCCGGCGGCGCGCAGCCGGGCGCGACCATCATCCAGCGCGTCCGGGGACAGAGGCTGGGTGGACTGGCGTTCCTGCCGAACGCGATGAGCGCGATGGGGCAGGACCTGCTGGAGCCGCCGAGCGTCAAGGGCTGGGACGGCGGGCCGATGTGGATCAACACCACGACGCTGCTGGCCCGTATCAACTTCGCCAACCTCATGTCGCAGTCGCGCCAGGCCTTCGACGGGCAGTTCGTGCAGGCGGCGGCCTTTGTCCGCGAAAACAACATGGACGCCGCCCGGTACGTGGACTATCTGGCCGAGACGCTCGGCCCGCTGCCGCTCACCGCGCAGACGCGCCAGGCGCTGATTGACTATCTCAATGCCGCCGATACGGGGCTGCCCGGCGGCCCGGTCGTCGCGCAGAACACGGACTTCCAGCAAGCGCCCGGCCCGCTCGGCTACGCACGCGGGCGCCGCCGACAGGCCGCTGCGGAGGGCTTCGGCGGTCTTATGCGCAAGGGTCAGGGAGGAGGGCGCAAAGGCGGCGCGACCATCCCGCTCGTCAACGGCCCCGGCGGCTTTGAGGGCCGCCTGCGCGGCGTCATCCCCCTGATCATGGCGACGTCCGAATACCAAGTTTGTTAGCAGCGAAGGAGTAGTTCCATGTCATTCTCACGACGCGATTTCATCAGGCGCGGGGCGACGACCGTCGCCATCGGGCTGGCCGTGCCGCCCTGGCTGGCGAACATGGTCTGGGCCGAGGGGTACGATAAGAGCTTCAACAGCGTCTCCGGCGCGGGCAAGACACTGGTCGTCATTCAGCTCACGGGTGGCAACGACGGCCTGAACACCGTCATTCCCTACGGCGACGACGCCTATCTCAACAACCGCCCTACTCTGGGCTTCCGCGACTCGCAGGTCCTGCACCTGTCGGATAAGATCGGCCTCAACCCGGCGATGACCGGCATGAAGGGCCTGTACGACAAAGGCCGGCTCGCCATCATCCAGGGCGCGGGCTACCCGAACCCGAACCGCAGCCACTTCCGCTCGATGGAGATCTGGCAGACGGCGGCCCCGGACCGGGAAGGGACGGAGGGCTGGGTCGGACGCTATCTCGACGCCATCCAGTCGGGCCGGACGTCGCCCCTCACGGGCATCAACATCGGCAACGAGATGAGCGAGGCGCTCGTCAGCGCGCACGCCGCCGTGCCGACCATTCAGGGCCTGGCGAACTTCGGCGTCGTCTTCCCGCAGAACGGCGGCGGGGACACGCGCATGGCGGCCCTGAAGCAGATTCAGACGTCCGACACCAACACGCCCTACGGCCACCTGTTCGCCCAGGTCGCCCGCGAAACGTATGACAGCGCGGACCAGATTCGCGCCGGCATCCAGAAATACCACTCGACGGTGCAGTACCCGACGGGCGGTTTCGGCCAGGGCCTGCACGAAGTCGCGGAACTGATCGCCGCCGACCTCGGCACGCGCGTCTTCTACGTCTCGTTCGGCGGCGGCAGTTTCGACACGCACACCCAGCAGGCGCAGCGTCACCCGCTGCTGCTGAGTCAATTGTCCGACGGCCTGGCGGCGTTCCAGAACGACCTGGACCAGATGGGCAAGTCCGACGATGTCGTGACGCTCTGTTTCTCCGAGTTCGGGCGCCGCGTCCACGAGAACGCCGGCGGCGGCACGGACCACGGCACCGCCTCCGAGATGTTCATCGTCGGCAAGCCCGTCAAGGGCGGCCTGTACGGCGAGTACCCCAGCCTCACCGATCTGGACGCGGGCGACCTGAAGTTCACCACGGACTTCCGCAGCGTCTACGCCACGGTCCTCGACCGCTGGCTCGGCGTCAACAGCGAACAGGTGCTGGGCAGTCGTTTTGAGGACCTGCGCTTCGTCTGAGTTTGTTGATGGATACGCCCGGCGCATCTGCGCCGGGCGTATTTCTTTGGCCCTACTATGGTAGAATAAATGCCATGACCGATCACCCGTTCGTATATCAAATCGAGGCTCCCCCACCCTCCCCGCCTGCCGCGTTTAGGGCGGTCTACGGCGTGGACTTCAGCGGGGCGAAACTGGCCGGGCGGAACACGTGGATCGCCCGACTGACGCCCGGCCAAGACACGCCCCTGTATCGCCTGACACAGCTTGCCTCGCTGGAAACGCTGGCCGGGACCGCCGAACGCGCCCCGGCCTTGTCTCACCTCGCGCGGATGATCGCCGAATCGCAGGACGCGCTGTGGGCGCTGGGCTTTCCGTTCGGCCTGCCCGTCGAAGTCATGGAGCCGGACGCCGCCGACTGGCGCGCGCAGTTCGAGTTCCTGCGCGCCTGGGGCGAGGACGCCTATGGCGCGGGCGTCGCGTGTCTCAACCGGGCCAAAGCGCTCGGACACCGGGGCCACATCCGCCGCCTCACCGACATTGAGGCCAAAGCGCCCTGGGACACGTACAGTTATCGCATCATCTACCAGACGTTCTACGGGATGCGCGATGTCCTGGGGCCGCTGCGCGCGCCCGGCGTCACGCCCGGAACGGTCCAGGAAGACCGAGCGGCTTACGGGGCCGACGACGACGCCTCTGGAGCAGGCATCACCGCCGTGCTGCCGTTCGAGTACGAGCGCCTGCCCTGCGCCCGGCGCGTCGTCGTCGAGGCCTGTCCGGCGTCCACCCTCAAGCGGCTGAAGCTGCCGCATCAGAATTACAAACACGTGGGGGCGGGGCCGCTCCCGGCGCATTGCCGCGCGTCGCGCCGCGCGATCCTGGACGGCCTGGCGGAACACGCCGCCGTCGGACGTGTCCGGCGGACGATCCTCATGCGGAACCCCGGCGGCGACGCCCTGGACGCCGTCATCGCCGCCGTCGGCGCGGTCCTCTCCTGGCGCGAGACGGACCACCGGGCCGTCGCCCGCCACCCGCGTTTCGTCCGCGAGGGCCGCCATTACGCCTGAGACGCCATCCATCTGCTATAATGAGTTATGAGCAATCAGTACGATGTGATCGTGTGCGGGGCGGGGCCGGCGGGGGCGTGCGCGGCGTTTGAGACGGCCTCGCGCGGCCTGCGGACGCTGATCATAGAAAAGCGGACACTGCCGCGCTACAAGACCTGCGGCGGCGGGGTGCCGATCACGGTCGGCGACGAGCTGACGAGACTGGTCCCGGAAGCGTTCGTTGAAGCGACGGTCACGCAGATACGGCACACCTGGAATTTCAAGGACGCCCACCTAGCGTCACTCAACCCGAACCCCGATGAGCCGCCGATGAGCCTGTGGATGGTCCAGCGCTCGGTCTTCGACAACGCGCTGACGGAGCGGGCGGCGCAGGCCGGGGCCGTCGTGCAGGACGGCATCACCGTCCGCACGGTCGAGCCGGACGGGAAGACGAGCGTTCGAGTGACGGCGGGCGGCGACGTTTACACGGCGTCGCAGGTCATCGGGGCGGACGGGGCGAACGGGATCGTCGCGCGGATGGCCGGGCTGCGCAAAACGCGCCTGCTCGCCATCGCCCTGGAAGCGGAAATCCCGCACGTCTGGGGCGACGGCCACGAGACGCTGCGGCCTGAGATCGCGCACCTCGAATACGCCGTCCGTCAGGGCTACGGCTGGGTGTTTCCGAAAGCCCGCCATCTGTCGGTCGGGGCCGGGACGTTCGGGCGGCGCTCCGCCGAAGGCAAAGGGGAAGCCAGCAAAGACGAACTGGCGCGCTGGATCGTCGGCTATCTGGAGGCGCTGGGCGTGCCGAAACGGATGGACGAGATCGAGTTCCACGGTCACCCCCTGCCCATCTGGGGCGGGCGTGAGTCGGTGGAAGCCTGGAACGGGCGCGTCCTGCTGGCGGGGGACGCGGCGGGCCTGGTCAATCCCTTGTTCGGCGACGGCATCTCCTATGCCTGCCGGAGCGGGGCGCTGGCGGGGCGCACGGTCGCCGAAGGGCAGTCCGCGCACTGGTCCGGCCTGCTCGGTCAAGAGTTCGGCGCGAGCCACGATGCCGCGCTGACCATCGCCAAGTTCTTTTATCAGTTCCCGTCGGTCTGCTACAAGATGGGCGTCAAGCACCCGCGCGGGACGCGGATCGCCGGGCGGCTGATCGCAGGCGACCTGCACTTCGATCAGGTGATCGACCGGGTGCCGTGGAAGAAACTGATGCAGGGGCGTAAGCCCGCCTGGTAGACCGCCGAATCGCTTCTAAAAATCTCGAAAAATCCCGTGTATCGGGAAGGATTCGGGGTTAATGGACGAGAACATAGGCACGGACTTCCGCCCGAAGACTGTCCACCGCGCTTCCGGGTGCCGTGGGAACTATCGGGGCGATGCCAATACCCACAGAGAGGACACGACGATGCCTTACAGCGTGAAGAGCAAAAAGAATGGGACGGAGTATTTCCTGCACGGCAAGCCCGCCGCCAACGGGAAGACGACGCTCTACTACTTCGCCAAAGAAGCCAAAGAAAGTGCGCTAGACAAGATCCCGGACGGCTACGAGATTTCCGAGAACTCGGCGACCGGCCTTCCCATCCTGAAGAAAAGCAAATAGCCTCATTTGTCGTTCCAGGCGTCCTACTGACTGTATCGCCGTTGCCCGCCTGTGGCAACGGCTTTTCATTTTGTCTCCGGGTCCGCACTCTTGGCTGAGATATATACCAGCGACGGGACGATCACGCTCTCCGGGTCGCGGGGGTCGCTCACGAGCGCGGACAGGAAATAGCGCCCCAGGACGATTGTCGGGGCATTCTGATGAGAGAAAGCGACGATCATGTCCGGGTCGCGCCGGTCCAATATCCGGTACAGCGGGTCCCCCGGCACGAACCAGCGCTCGTCGTCCAGGCCGAATGTTCCCTTGAGGCCATCCGGGAGGCGGGCGATCTCCGTGTCCGTCAGGCCGCGCACGTCAATAAAGGTCTTGTCGGGGTTCTCCCACCCAGCGTATCCCATCTCCGAATAGGCGACCGTCGCGCCGGGCGCGGCGTTGCGGCGGATGAAGTCCGCCGTCACGACCCACTTGCGCCCCAGCGCGCCACTGGCCCGCAGCAGGGCATCACTGTGTGTCGAGTAATGCGCCTCCGACCAGGGCGAGTGCGGCGCGACCAGCGCACACCCGGCCCAGACGGCGAGCGCCGGTAGCGCGACGACCAGACGCGCTCGGCCTCCTTCGGGAGACTTTCCACGGAACAGACACAAAAGTGCGCGCAGCCCGTGACACTGGACGACCGCGAAGACAGGGAGCGCCGGCACGAGAAAACGCCATCCCGCCATCCAGTCGCCGCCGTAACGCAGCACGAAGAGGACCAGTGCAGCGATCACCGCCCCTAAGGCCCAGCCGAACTTTTGCCTGCGACAGCGCCACAAACCGAGCAGGGCCAGCAGCCAGAAGACGAGCGTGCCGAACGCGGCCAGTCTCTCACGCCCGAAGGTATGCATCCGTCCCAGGGAACGGACGTCCACGACCGTCGGCGAGAGCGTCCGCAGCAGGTACCAGGCCCCATCATTCAGGCCGCGCACCAGCGTAACGTGTTTCGCATAGTACGTGTTGGGCAGCGGATGATTGTAGTAGGCCATCCGAGACAGCGTCAGCAGTCCGACGATCCAGATGAACGCTGATGCCCAGAGCAGCAGGCCACGTCCGCGTTTCTGACGCCATGCCAGGCCCGCGCGAACGGCCAGCAGTCCGACGAACAGCAGCACGGTCTCCGGGCGGGCCAGCAGCGCGGCCCCAAGCAGCCAGGCCGACACGATCCCGCCCCGTCCTCGACATTCCCGCAGAAACGCTTCCAAAACGGCGGCCAGGAGGCACGTGAACAGCGTCGTTTCCAGGCCGTTGACGGCGGCCAGCGCGAAGTTGATATTCAGGGCGACGAGCGACTGCGCGAACAGGGTTTGCCACGCCGTGAGTCCCGTCCGTCGGGCCAGCCCGCCCGTTTGATAGATCGCAACGGCGGCAAAGTACACGCCCAATAATTTGACCTTGAACAGAATGTCCATCTGAGGCGCGATTTTCAGGAGCAGGGCGCACAGGAGCAGGTGCAGGGGGCTGGAGAACCCTTCCACCCGCTCGCCGACGTTGAAAACGGGGCCGTGGCCGGCCAGAACGTTCGCGGCGTAACGGTACGTGATGAAGGGGTCGTCCGTGGTGACGGTGAAGACTGAAAAACACGCCGCCAGCAGGACCACGTAAGGAACGAAGCGGCCCACGCGAAGCACAACAAGGGCGAACGACCATTGGCCGCTCGCCCCTGTCTGCCGCTGTGCATGGGACTCGATGGCGTTCCGCATGAGGCTCCTTCGCCGGAGGCTGTCTCAGTCCACCAGTTCGTAGCGCGTGTTGCGCCGGCGCGGTTCGTAGCCGGCGTCCCGAATGAGGCGCTCGATCTCCTCGATGGGGACGGTGAAGACGCAGCCCGCCGACGAGACGACGTTCTCTTCCATCATCGTGCTGCCGAAGTCGTTGACGCCGTAGCGGAGCGAGAGTTGGCCGATGCGCGGCCCCTGCGTCACCCACGACGCCTGAACACTGGGGAAGTTGTCGAGCATCAGGCGCGAAATGGCGATAGTACGCATATAGTCGAAGGCAGACGCCCGCGTGCCGCCGAGTTCCGTGCCGTCAGGCTGGTAGTTCCAGGCGATAAAGGCCGTGAACGCCGCCGGAGAGTTCGCCAGCGATTCATCTTGCAGATCGCGCAGTTTGATCAAGTGTTCGATGCGGTCTTCGAGCGTGTCTACGGAGCCGTACATCATGGTCGCCGAAGTGCCTAGCCCGACTTTGTTGGCGACGCGCATGCAGTCCAGCCACTCTTCGGCGGTGTCTTTGTAGGGGGCGATCCACTCGCGGACGCGGTCGGTCAGAATTTCCGCGCCGCCGCCGGGCAGGGAGTGCATCCCCGCCGCCTTGAGCCGGGTGAGCGTTTCTTCCATGGAGAGTTTGCTGCGGTTCTTGATGTAGATGACTTCGGCGGGCGAAAGCGCGTGCAGGATGACCTGGGGGAACTTGTCCATGATCGCACGGAAGAGGTCTTCGTACCAGGTGATCGGGAGTTTCGGGTTGAGGCCGCCCTGCATCAAGAGTTCGATGCCGCCGACATCCACCATCTCTTGAATCTTCTGGAAGATGGTCTCGCGCGGCAGGACGTAGCTTTCCTCGTGGCCCGGAACGCGATAAAAGTTGCAAAAGCGACAGCGGACCCAGCAGACGTTGGTATAATTGATGTTGCGCCCGACGATGTAGGTGACGATGTTTTCCGGGTGCTTTTTCCAGCGCACGTGGTCGGCCAGTTCGGCGAGGTCCAAGACGTTGTGGTGCCGGAACAGGCGCAGGCCGTCCTCCGCCGTCAGCCGCTCGCCGTTGTAGACTTTGTCGGCGATATCATCAATGGATTCCGCCGCCGCGTGTCGAATGAGTTCTCGTTCCGCAATCGCCATGTCTTTTGCTCTTTCTACGGTCTATCCAGAGAGGAAGCCTGATGACTCCCGAAACACAAGCCTGTGCGCAAGTCTTATGCAGTCACCTGCGCCAGATGGTGCATGAGGCCCGGCAGATCCCGCCGGACAAGTTCGACTGGACGTTCGCCCCGCCCGCGCCGACGCCGCGTATTCTCATCACGCACGCCTGGCAGTGGCTCGTCTGCGACCGGTATCACATTGAAGAGCCGGACGCCGCCCGGCATCCGCGCGTCCCCGACCCGCCTGCCGACCAGGACGCGCTGTGCGACGCTTTGGCCGCCGAAACCGACCGCTGGCGGACATTGCTGCTTTCGCTGACGGGGGAGCGCATGGCCGAGAAGCGCTACCAGTTCAACGACACCGAGTACGAGTGGAGCGTGCGCGGCTGCGTCTACCACACCATCCAGAACTGCATCTACAAGCACGGGCAGATGGCGACGCTGTTTTTCGCGCTCGAACTGGACGGGACGGAGCCGTACAGCGCGCCGCTTCCTAGCCCTATTTATGACGAAGTTTTCGGGCCACAGTCTTAAACCGCTCCCGCAAAGCTTGTGCAAAATATCACAAAGTATTTATTGACTATACCCCACAATTGCGCGGCTGTCAACGGAATTTCGTTTCTCCGGCAGTATTGACAAAATGCCAGGCAAGTGCTAAAATCGTCGGGGCTATGTCGGCCCCGATGACGTCCTCCTCAACTTTTGTAGTGTCGCAGTGATTGCGACAAAAATTGGAGTATCTCGTCTCCGGCCAAAGTCGGCCCCTCATGCGCTCTTGTTTCACTTAATCGGTACGTCCTGTTCTCCATCGGCATCTCCCGGAACCGGGCCGGGGCTGATGTTACGCCGCCCCGGTAGGAGTTAACTATGAGTACACAAGACAGCACGCCCCCACCCGACCTGGACTTCGGTAAAGTCCAGACCTTCGCCTTCAAGATGATCGGCGACATCACTGCCTCTCAGATGGGGACATTGAGTACGGTCGGCGACCGTCTGGGATTGTTCAACATTCTGGCGCAGAATGGCCCCAGTACAAGCGCCGAGTTTGCCGCACAAGCCAAAATTCACGAGCGTTATGCGCGGGAATGGCTTTCGGCGATGGCCTGTCACGGCTATGTCTCGTATGATGACTTGACGGGCCGGTTCTCGCTGCCCCCAGAACACGCCTTCTGCCTGGCGAACCCGGACAGCCCCTTTTATCTGACTGGATTGCTGGTGATGGCGGAAAGCTACTGGAACAACCTCGGCCTCCTGACGGAAGCGTTCCAGACGGGCGGAGGCGTCCCGCAGGAGCGGTTCGGGGCGGATTGGCGGTGTGGCTTCGAGCGCTTTTCGCGCACCGCGTTCCGCAACAATCTCGCCCAGGACTGGATCCCGGCGATGCCGCAAGTGGACGCCGCCTTGCGGGCAGGCGGGTCAGTGGCGGACGTCGGATGCGGCAACGGCCAAGCGTTGATCTTTCTCGCCCAGGCCTACCCGGAAGCGACCCTTGTGGGGTACGACTCCTACGCCCCGGCCATCGAGACGGCCAATGCCAATGCCAAAGCCGCCGGCCTCAGCGACCGACTGCGCTACGAAGTCTATGACGCCGCGCAGGGCATCCCCGGCCATTATGATTTTATTACAACGTTTGACGTCGTCCATGATATGCCCCGCCCGCGCCCCGCGCTGCGTCAGATCTACGAAGCGCTCAACCCCGGCGGCACCTATTTCGTGCTGGAGTTCAATTTTTGGACGGATCTCCAGAAGAATATCGACCACCCGCTGGGCATCGGCGCGTTCGGCTACTCCGTGAGCGTCAACTACTGCATGACACAGGCACTGGCTGTCGGCGGCGAAGGCACAGGGACCTGCATGGGCGAGGACAAGATGCGAGAACTGGCGGCGGAAGCGGGCTTCACCAAATTCCGTCGGATTGATTTCCCCGCAAACCCGTTCAATCTCTTCTATGAAATTCAGGCTTGACGCAGGAAGACACGAAATGTCTCTGGTCTTACTTCGCCATCGCCAGCGGGATGGACGCCGGGCGGGGCGAGTCGTGCCGCACCGGGTCGTCGAGTTCATCGGGGGCGACGACTTCGTTGTAGAAGCTGTCGCGCTCGATGGGCGTCCGGCCCGCTTCGATAATCAAGTTGACCAGCTGCGGGCGCGTCAGGACTTGATTCTTGTTGCCCTGCTCGCCGTCCTTGTAGGTAATCTCGTATTCGTGGATCGTGCCGTCTAAATCATCTGCGCCGTACCACTGGGCGAGCTGCGAGACCTGGGGCGTGTTCATGATCCAGAACGTCTTGATGTGCGCGAAGTTGTCGAGCATCAGGCGCGAGACGGCGATGGCGCGCAGATCGCCGTCGCCGGTCGGGTGCGGCAGGTCGGCAAGCTGTGTGCCTTCCGGGTGGAACGAGAGCGGCGTGAACGTCACGAAGTGGCTCGTCTCGTCCTGCAGCGCGCGCATCTTGACGAGATGCTCGATGCGCTCCGGGACGGTCTCGATGTGGCCGTAGAGCATGGTCGCGTACTGGGCCAGCCCTGCTTTGGCCGCGGCTTTGCTGATCTCGATCCACTGATCTCCCGAAAGTTTGCGCCCGAAAAGTTCCATGTGAACCCGGTCGCTCAAAATCTCGATGCCGCCGCCGGGCAGGCTGTCCAGCCCCGCCTCGCGCAGTTCGGCGAAGACTTTATCAAGGGGCTTGTCGGCCTGACGCCAGATTTCGGCGATCTCGACGCACGTAAAGGCCTTGATGTGGACGCCGGGCCGAATTTCCTTGACGGCACGCAGCAGGTCCAGATAGTATTGGTACGGCAGTTTGGGGTTGATGCCCGCGACCATGTGGACTTCCTTGATCGGCACGTCCAGGTGCATCCGCAGGCGGTTCTGCACCTCGTCAATGCTCATCGTGTACGGGTCCGGGCCGCCCTTCTGGGCGTAGAACGCGCAGA
>CAZZVX010000097.1:0-13443 GCA_964657535.1 Armatimonadota bacterium
GCCCCAATGTCGTTCCACGGCATCTGGACGAAGTCGGGGACCAGCGGCGCGAACGGCGTCCGGTACAAGTCGCGTCCAGTGGCGGAGAGGGCGCCGAGCGTCTTGCCGTGGTAGCCGCCGTGGGCAGAGATGATCTCCGTCCTGCCGGTCGCCATGCGCGCGATCTTCAGCGCGCCTTCGACGGCTTCCGTGCCGGAGTTGCAGAAGAAGGAGTACTGCAGATCACCCGGCGCGACCTCAGCGAGTTTGGCGGCGAGGTCGGCGAGCGGCTTGTTCAGAAACGTCTTGGAGGACATCGGGATGCGGTCGAGCTGGTCTTTGACGGCCTGAACCACGCGCGGGTGCCGATGACCGAGCGAGAAGACCCCGTAGCCGCCGAGGCAGTCAATGTACTGGTTGCCGTCCAGATCCGTGAGAACGCAGCCGTCGGCCTGCGCCTCGACGTGGTCGAAGCCGCCGATCTTCAGCAGCGCGACCTGGGTCGGGTTCACGAACTGCTGGTACTTCTCGATGACATCCTGGGTGATTTCGTCAACGCTGGGGAGTGTGTCCTGCATGGCGATACTGTAGCCGAACGCGCGGGGGTTTGTCAAGGCGGAGTCAGGAGGTCGCGCTGCGGCCATAAAGGAGTCGGGCATTGCGCTCCAATTTAGGGTTGA
The DNA here is from genome assembly GCA_964657535.1 of Armatimonadota bacterium. Lineage (GTDB taxonomy): Bacteria > Armatimonadota > Armatimonadia > Armatimonadales > Capsulimonadaceae > CAZZVX01. The sequence goes on from CAZZVX010000097.1 coordinate 660, forward strand.
GAGGGTCGAGGCTCCGCGCCCGTTCGTAATGACCATAGGAGAGCATAAACTTTCCCTGCCGGTAACAAAGGTAGCCGAGCAGATCGTGGGCTTCCTTGTCGTCGGGAGCCGCCTCGCAGTACCGTTTGAGCGCATCCTCCGCATTCGGGTAGTCGCCGAGCAGGTACAGGTCTCTGCCGATGTTCTTCAGGGCCTTGACCCAGTCCGGCACCAAGGCAAGCGCGTGCCTGTAGGCGGGGATGGCGGCGTCCGGGTGTTCCAGTCGGTCCTCGCAGACACCGATGGCGTACCAGGCCCAGGCGTCGTCCGGCCAGTCCTGTGCGACACGCTGCAGATGGGGCAGGGCGTCGCCGTAACGGTCCGACTCCAGGTGATGACAGGCCAGCAGGAAGTTCGCCCAGGGATTGTCCAGGTCAAATTCGTAAAGGACGCGGGCGTGCGTCAGGGCGTCGTCCAGCCGCCCTTCGGCGTAAGCGGTGCGCGCCTCGCCTTCGTGGCGCGAGCAGGACAGCATGAGTTTCAGTCGGGCGAGCAAGTTCATGGTTCGATCCGTGTTCCCATTATAAGGGCTTGCGTTTGACCTGTCAAGCGATGATTGTCATCTTGCTCATCGCGTTGTGACCGGCGACGGGCTGGGGGAAGTTGCACCTGTCTCCCTCTTCCGCCGGGCATCGCGCCAGAGCGTGCCAAGCCCTGTGCCAATGATAAAAGCCAGAATCCAGCCGACGGTGGCGAGAGTCTGGTTCCGAATGATCTGCCAATCCACGATCCCCGCAATCTGGTGACCGCCTTTGCCGGCGATGATCATTCCCGCGACAATTATTCCCCACCGGATGAGATTGCAAATCAGGGTGATGCCGACGGGAACAAGCAGCAAGTTCTTCCGTGACACCGTGCGCGGGGCGAGGTGGCCCAGCGCCACGCCGCCGCAGAGCAGACTCAGCGGCATCACGAAAAGCGCGTCTTCACGGCCCACCTGGTCCTGGAGGCTGAGAAAGAGCGGGCTGCCCGGACTGACCTGGCCGTTGACATAGACCAACTGCCAGAAGTTGCGCAGGGCCGCGCCTGGCGTGAAAAACTCCACGCAAAAAATGACCAGCGCGACCATGACCGCCGTCAAGATACTCCACCCGACCGCCGCCGCAGTTGACCGCTCCCGCTTTTGCTGCCCGATGACTTTGGGACGCACTTTGTGACTCACTTGGGACATGGACTCATTATAGCAGTGACGGCGTGTGCCGTCAAGCGAGGCGAGGGCTTCTGTGCGGAATGGAAAATGCCGATACTGGGGTATACTGCTCATCTGAGAGACACGGCTTCTCCATGATCCCTAAAGGCGCCTGAGCGACTACTATGCCACGTGATATTCCCATTGCCAACGGCAATCTTCTGATAACGTTTGACTCGCGCTACACGCTCCGCGACGCCTACTTCCCGTACATTGGCCAGGAGAACCACACGCGCGGTCAGGCGTGCCGGTTCGGCGTCTGGGTGGACGGGCAGATGTCCTGGATCCACGAGCCGTCGTGGCAGAAAACGCTTCGTTACGAGAACGAGACGCTGGTGACGGAAGTCACCGCCAATCACTGGGGCCTGGGGCTGCGGCTGGTCTGCCACGACTGCGTGGACTTTGACCGCGACCTGTACGTCCGCAAGGTCGAGATCGAGAATCTGCTGCCCATGACCCGCGACGTGCGGCTGTTCTGGCACCACGACTTCAACATATGGGCCTCGTCCGAGGGCAACACGGCCTATTACGCGCCCAATCTCGAAGCCGTCGTGCATTACAAGGGCAAGTGCTGGATACTGGCGAACGTCAGCGTCGGCGAGGGTGACGAGCAGAAGTACGGAGTGCAGCATTACGCCATCGGCGTCTCGCGCGCCCACGGCGCGGAAGGCACCTGGCGCGACGCCGAAGACGGCGTGCTGGAGATGAACCCCATTGCGCAGGGCGCGGTAGACAGCACCATCGGCGCGCACGTGACTCTAGACCGCACGGCCGTCGTCCATTACTGGCTCGGCTTCGCCGAAGATTACGCGGGCGTGAAACTTGTGGACCAGCTCGTCCGGGAGCGCGGGCCGGAGTTCTTCCTGCACCGCGTCCGCACCTATTGGAACCGCTGGGTCAACAAGGACGATATTCCTTACGGCGATCTGCCCGAATCCTTGGTGACGCTCTACAAGCAGTCACTGCTCATTCTGAGGACGCAGATTGACAACCGGGGGGCGATCATCGCCGCCAATGACAGCGATTATTTGGACTTCAACAACGACACGTATTCGTATATGTGGCCCCGCGACGGGGCGCTCGTCGCCTATTCGCTCGACCTGGCCGGGCAGCCGGACGTCACGCGGCCGTTCTACCAATTCTGCAAGGAAGTCCTGTTGCCGGAAGGCTGCCTCCTGCACAAGTACAACCCGGACAAGTCGCTCGGCTCCTCCTGGCACCCCTGGACGGACCGCGACGGCCATTCCCAATTGCCGATTCAGGAGGACGAAACGGCCCTGGTCATCTGGGCGCTCTGGGAGCATTACCAGCGCTACAAGGACGTGGAGTTTATCCGGCCCCTGTATTCGCCTTTGATTCGGCGCGCGGGCGAGTTTTTGACGGCCTACCGCGAGCCGCACACGGGCCTGCCCGCCGAGTCGTATGACTTGTGGGAAGAACGTCACGGCATCCACACGTTCACCGTTGCTGCAGTCTGGGCCGGGCTGAACGCCGCCGCGAACTTCGCCAAAACGTTCGGCGACGAAGGCCGGGGGGAGCGGTTCCTTGCCGCCGCCGCCGAGATCAAAGAAGCCGCCGTCACGCACCTTTGGGACGAAGACCGCAAGCGTTTCGTGCGCCGACTCACAGTGGACCGTCAGACAGGCATCCTGGATGCCGATGTGACCATAGACAGCAGCCTGTACGGCGTGTTCCAGTTCGGGATGCTGCCCGCCGACGACCCGATGGTGGTTTCCACGATGACGCAGATCGAGGAGCGTTTGTGGTGCCGGACGGAGATCGGCGGCGTGGCGCGCTACGAGAACGACTACTACCACCAGATCAGCCAGGACGTGTCCAATGTGCCGGGGAATCCCTGGATCATCTGCACCCTCTGGCTCGCCGAATGGTACATCGCGAAAGCGAAAAAGCCGGGGGACCTGTCACGCGCTCTGGAGATTCTGGAATGGGTGCGCAAGCACACGCTGGCATCGGGCGTCCTCGCGGAACAGTTGCACCCGTACAGCGGCGACCCGATCTCCGTCTCGCCTTTGACCTGGTCGCATGCGACCGTCGTGATGACAGTGCGCGAGTATCTGGCGAAGATGGAGACGCTCTATGCGAACGCGGCCAAGCAGGCGCTGCTGTCCGGCGAGATGGACTTGTATGAAATGGCGGACTAGGGGATGGCGCAATGGAAGCGCCGGGCGGTCGGCGACCTGCCGATCCACCAGGCGACGACACTGACCTGGCTGCCGGGCGTCGTGCAGGGCTTTACGACACGGCAGGGCGGCGTGAGCAAGCCGCCCTACGACACGCTGAACCTGGGCGGCCATGTCGGCGACGCCCCTGCCGAGGTGCAGGCGAACCGACAACGACTGTGGGCCGACATCGGCTGTCGCGAAAATCAAGTCGCCTTCGCCGAGCAGGTTCACGGCTCGGCAGTCGCGACCGTCACGACCGGCGGCCCGCCCGTCCTCGGCGCGGATGCGCTGGTCACGGACACGCCGGATGTGTTATTGATGATGCTCTACGCCGACTGTGTCCCGATTTATTTAGTTGACCCCGTGGCCCGCGCGGTCGGCCTGATCCATTCCGGCTGGCGCGGCACCGTCGCGGGAATCGTCGGCAATACGATGCGAACCATGCAGGAACAGTTCGGCAGCCGACCCGAATCATGTCTGGCCGCCGTCGGGCCGTGTATTGGCGGCGAAAGTTACGAGGTCGGGCGGGACGTTGCAGACCAGTTCCGTGGAATGATCAGTCTCAGTTCCGCCAACGCTCTGTTCCCGCGTGACGAGTTCGCCGGCACCTACAGCCTGAACCTGCGGCAGATCATTTTCGCCCAGTTGTTGAGCGTCGGCTTTCGGGCCGAGTACGTCAACGTCAGTCCCGAAGACACGTTCCGCAACAAGCGGGATTTTTTCTCTTACCGGCGGGACGGCAAACAGACAGGACGCATGGCCGCGTTTTTGGCTCTGCGTTCGATTTAGAGGGAGTTGGATGAAGCGTCTCGCGCCCGTTATTATCGTCCTCGTTTTGATCGGCGCCCTCGCCTACGTGAACCGGGGCATCAGCAAGACCGCCCCGCCGGACCATGACGATGACGCGCCGCCACCGGCGGCCAAAGCGACGCCGTCGCCTGCCGCAAAGACGTCGCCTCCGAGCGGCGCGGACACCCTGCTGCAGCCCGAAATGACAGCAGGGGACTGGACGGCCGCCAAGCACAAGATCACCGTCGGCTGGGTCTACGACGATGTCAACCAGCACGACCCGAAAGCCCTCACCGACGCGCTGGGCGCGGTGCAACAGTTCGTCACCGAGCGGCACGGAGCCGTCGCCGCAGAAATCGTAGATTTGGACGTGCCGACGGCAGATCGTTCGCCGGTCGCACAAACCATTGTGAATCTTGGCGTCCAGGTAGATGGGAGAGCGGTAGGACCGTCCGGCAATCCGGGTGAGTCAGGCGTGACGGCAGAGGCGCTGACGCAGGCGCTTCGTCAGGCCGCGCCGTAACCAGATTCAGGAAGCCTCGCCCTGATGCGCACCGGCGGCGCGGGCGGTTTTGGCGACCATGCCCGCCAGTTTCAGCACGCTCTGAACGTTAGATAAGATAGATTTAAGTTCTGAGGGATGGATGCCGCTTGCTGCAGTCTTGACCTCTCCGACGGTCACGCGCACTGCACCCGCCGCCTCCTTGACGGGGACGGCCATGTGCTTGAACCGGGCGCTTTCCCGTAGGCCGATGCCTTTGCCGGTCCCGATCAGTGTCTTGACGGAGTTCGTCGGACGCTCATAAATACGTTTGGCGTCGCGCATCGCGGCATTTTTCAGATTGAGTACGGTAACAATCAGCCAGACGATCACGCCGATCAACCCGATCAGTGCGATCACGAGCAGCCATTCAAAAATAACATAGAAAGTAGTCATGCAAACGTGATACCCGGTGCGATGCCGCCGCGAAACACTTGCAGAGACACAGGAGCGACACAGTGCCAAAAACATGGAGCGAAGGCGAGGCAGTCCAGATCGCCGACCGGGAAACCGGGAGTGCGGACACCAAGAGCGGCCTCTTTTATCCGCATTATCGGAACTTGCAAGGGACTATCGGCAAAGTCTACGCCGACGGCACCGCCGCCGTGGACGTGGACTCGGCGAGTCTGCCTGCCGACATCCGCGCCCGACACGAATCAGGCACAGGCGCGATGCGTCAGAAATGGCTCGACGGCCTTTCCGATGAGGCGCGCAATAAACTGTCTGCCGCCGAGAAGAAGTTCTCGCTTCGCTACACCGTCCTCGTGTCCCAGGCCGACCTGTCCCCGGCGCAGACCAAACAGGCCGCACTCGACCTGGACGTGACCCCCGAACCGTCGCGCAAGAGTCTGGACGAGATCGAGGCCGAGGAAGCGCGCCATCTGGACGAAGTCCGCAAAAAGCGCGCTTAAAAAGAAAAGGGGTTAAGTTGACGCTGCTGGCCGACCTGCTGAAGACCGGCGTGCCGCTCGCCATGCCGCTGCTATTGGCCGCACTGGGCGAGATATTCGCCGAAAAGTCGGGCGTCATCAATGTCGGTATCGAGGGCATGGTGCTGGCGGGCGCGCTGGCGGGCTTTGCGGGCGCTCTCGCCGGTCACAGCCCTCTTCTTGGCGCGTTCTGCGCCGCCGGGACCGGCGTCGCGCTGGCGGCTCTGCTGGCCCTGCTGTCCATCCGTCTGAAGGCCGACCAAGTCGTGGTCGGCACGGCCCTCAACATCCTCTCGCTCGGCCTGACGGGAGTTTTCGCCCGCTCGTTCTTTGCCGACGTGAGCGTGTCCGCCAAAGCCTTCACGCCGCTTGCCGTTCCCGGCCTGTCCCGCCTGCCGTTGATCGGGCAGGCGCTGTTCGCGCAGAACGCGCTGGGCTACTTCGCCTGGCTGCTCGTCCCGCTTTGCTGGTTTTACCTCTACAAAACGCGCCCCGGCCTGCGCCTGCGCGCCGCCGGCGAGTACCCGGAAGCCGCCGACGGCGCGGGCGTCCGCGTCAACCTCGTGCGGACGCTGGCCGTGCTGTGGGGCGGGGCGCTGGCGGGCCTGGCCGGTGCGTTCCTCAGCATCGGCTACACGAACGGCTTTGTGGAAAATATGAGCGCCGGGCGCGGCTTCATCGCCCTCGCCGTGGTCATCCTGGGCCGCTGGAACCCGCTGGGCGCGCTCGCCGCCGCCCTGCTGTTCGGCCTCGCAAGCGCCTTGCAATTCCAGTTCCAGGCGTCCTCCTCACACGTCCCGTACCAGTTCTTCCTCGCGCTGCCCTACCTGCTGACCCTAGCCGCGCTCCTGTTCCGGTCCCGTCTCCAATCCGCCCCGCCCGCCGCCCTCGGCGAACCCTACCAGCGCCGCTAACCTTATTTCACCGTAAATGCGACTTTAGAAACCAGTGCCACAGCAGCCGCAACCGCTCTCTTTGTTGGGGTTCATATCTGTTGAAACGTGTTGCGTACCAATGGGCGCAATGGGCAGGTATCTGATAATGGACCAGTATCGGCAGCGCACAGGCCGAAAGGGTGAACAGAACCGGTTCCGACGTCAGATAGGCGAAACCGTTCAAGTGATACATCATACATGAATCCAAATTACGACCGCCGACCTGTTGATAAAAATATCGAGGGAAAAGTGGCGAGAGGAGAGGCGGCAATAAGAAAGGCATAATTAAGAGGAAAAACAGGATGTTCGCGAGCGGGTGCTTGTCGCAGGATTGTTGTGCTTGGCGCCGCACTCTTTGTTCCGCTTCTGTTGGAACCGGCACTTCGGGTTTGGGCGGCCATGATTTTGTCCCAACCGACTCACTCACAGGTGTCGTATGAAGTTCCTCAGAGCGACTGCCACGGCGGTGATAGGCGACGACAAATAAAATATCCAGAAGAGTAACATAAATGACGGCAATGGTTTGGGCAAAATGAGTGAACGGCCCGATTACGCTATAGCCGTTCATCGTTTTGATAAAGAAGAGATGATAGGGATACTGAACAATCCAACGCACTACCAGTGCTGCGACTATAACATATACTACTTGCGCCCTGTTAACGATATTCACTTTTATAGCAACCCGCCAATCACTTGTTAGAGGCCATGCAGTTGCCGAACACGCTGCAAGAGAAGGCCAATGTCCGGGGTGGTCGCCGTGCCTGAGGGCGGGCCGATGGGGTCGTCTATGACGGTGTCGCCGAGCCAGGTGCGGAGGGTGGCGAGGACGCTGAGGGCGAGGGATTCGAGGTCGTAGCCGCCTTCTAGGATGCCGACGAGGCGGCCTGGGCAGTGGGCGTCGGCGATCTGCCGGAGGCGGGCGGACAGGGCGGCGAGGCCGGTCACGGTCATGCACTCGCGGATGCCGGCGACGTAGGCGCTGTTGCGCCAGTGGGCGTCGTATCCGGCGGAGACGAGGATCAGTTGCGGGCGAAAACGGTCGGCGAGCGGGACGAGAATGGTGTCGAAGGCTTGCAAAAATCCGTCGTCACCGACGCCTGGCGGCAGGGGAACGTTGACGGTATGACCTGCGCCGTCGCCGGTCCCCGTTTCGCGGAGTGCGCCGGTGCCGGGATAGGCGGGGGATTGGTGGGTGGAGAAGTACAAGACGCGCGGGTCGGCGTAAAAGGCGTCCTGGGTGCCGTTGCCATGGTGGACGTCGAAGTCTACGAGGAGGACGCGGGACAGGCCGTAGGCGGCGACGGCGTGAGCCGCCGCGATGGCGGCGTTGTTGAGGAGGCAGAAGCCCATCGCCCCGCTCGGCACGGCGTGATGGCCCGGAGGGCGGACGAGCGCGAAGGCTGAGGCGCAAGCACCCGACATCACGGCGTCTACGGCCCCGACGGATGCGCCCGCCGCCGCCGTCGCCGCGCGCCAGGAGCCGGGAGAGGCGACGGTATCGCCCGCGTCCAGGTAGCCGCCGCCCTGGGCGACGGTTGCTTCCACGGCGTCGAGATAGCGCGGATCGTGGACGCGCTCCATCTGCGCGCGTGTCGCCGGGACGACGGGCAGGCGGACGAGACGTTCCAGAACGCCGTCGGCTTCCAGGACGGCCAGCGTGTCTCGGACGCGGGCCGGGCGCTCCGGGTGTCCGGGCGGCGGCTGGTGGTCTAAGACTGCCGGGTCGTAAAGGAAGCCGACGCGGGGTGGAGATGAAGTCTCGCTCATGGCGTCAGTCTTCGGGGCGGTCGCCGGGTGGGATGCCTTTTTGGTGGGCGCGGCCCCAGACCTGAAGCGCCATGTCCTGCTCGCCGACGCGCACCTGGCAGGACAACCGCCAGTCTCCGAGCAGGCCGTCTTCTTCCAGTGTTGCTCGTTCGGGGGCGTCCATTTCGGACGGCTCGCCCTCGGAGAACTTGACGCGGCAGGTGGTGCAGCGGGCGAAGCCGCCACACCGGTGCAAAATGTCTATCCCGGCGTCTTCAATGGCGAGAACCAGCTTCCGGCCGGTCTCGGCCTCGAATGATTTTTCGCCTTCGATGGTGACTTCTGGCATTTTTGGCTCCTCTGTCTAACGATTCCACCATTTGTGGCCGGCGTCCGTGACGAGTTTTTCGGCGGCCTCCGGCCCCCAGCTTCCCGCCGCGTAGTTGGGCAGATCGTCCGGGCGATGGTTGGCCCACATTTCGAGGATTGGCGTGATGAAGGCCCACTCGGCCTCCACTTCGTCGTCGCGGGTGAACAACGCCGCGTCGCCGAGCATCGCGTCCATCAGCAGGCGCTCGTAGGCGTCGTGAATGCGCGTGCCGAAGCTCGTGCCGTAGGTAAAGTTCATGTCTACGGGCATGACGCGGGTGCGCTGGCCCGGCGGCTTGGCGCCCAGGCGCATGGAGATGCCTTCGTTCGGCTGGACCCGGATCGTGATGACGTTCGGCTCGGCGTCGGGACACTCCAAATTCGACAGCAAAATCGGCGGCACGTCTTTGAACGTGATGTTGATCTCGGTGATCCGCTGCGGCATCCGCTTGCCCGCCCGCAGGAAGATCGGGACGCCCGACCAGCGCCAGTTCTGCACTTCCAGTTTCAGGGCAACGAAGCAGTCCGTGACCGAATCTTTCGGCACGTTCGGCTCGTCCCGATAGGCAGGAACGTCTTTGTCGTTGATTTTCCCCGCACCGTACTGGCCGCGAATCGCGCGCTCCGTACCGCCCTGCTCGTTGATGGGTTTCAGGGCGCGCAGCACTTTCACTTTCTCGCCGCGCAGGTCGTCGGCCCCCAGCGAATTCGGCGGCTCCATGCAGACCAGCGCGAGCATCTGCAGGGCGTGCGACTGCACCATGTCGCGCAACTCTCCGGCGTTGTCGAAATAGCCCGCCCGCTGCTCGACGCCGACCGTCTCGGCGACCGTGATCTGGATGTTGTCCACGTACTTGCTGTTCCAGAGCGGCTCAAACAGCGCGTTGGCGAAGCGGAACACGAAGATGTTCTGGACCGTTTCCTTGCCCAAATAGTGGTCAATGCGGTAGATCTGGCTCTCGTCGAAGACGGTCTTGAGTTCGGCGTTGAGCGCTTTCGCGGACTTCAGATCGGAGCCGAACGGCTTCTCGACAATGATGCGCGTGAACCCTGCGCTGTCCGGCTCGTCGCCCGTCTTGACCAGGCCCGCCTTGCCGAGCTGCTCAATGACCGTGGAGTAGGTGCTGGGCGGCGTGGCGAGATAGAACAAGCGATTGCCGCTGGTGCCGTCGGACTGGTCGAATTTGTCCAGGCGCTCTTTCAGCCAGGTGAAACCCTGGGCGTTGTCGAAGTCCGAGCGGTGGAAGACGATCCGCTTGGCGAACTGCGGCCACTTGTCCTGCGACTCCTTCCACAAATCCGCCGCGAAGTCCTGCAGCGACTGTTGCAGCTCGTCGCGGAACGAGTGGTCGGAGTAGTCGCGCCGGGCGAAGCCGACGATCTTCATGTGCTCCGGCAGCAGGCCCTGCGCCTCCAGCGAGAATAGGGCCGGGATCAATTTCCGGTGGGTCAGGTCGCCCGTCGCGCCGAAGATGATCAGACAGCACGGGGGCAGCGGACGCTCGATCAAAAGGGCGTCGTCCGAACAGGGGTCTTCCTGGGCGGGTTTTTCCTGGGTGGTCGTCATCGTGTCTCCTATTTGGTTTCCGGCGTCCCGACGGACGCGACGATCTCGGCGACTTCGCTGGCCGAGGCTTCCGGCTGAATCTGGTCGGCGGTGCTGTCCGAGGTGCCGGAGTAGGTCGTGCCGGAACCCGACCCGGTGGCATCATGGATGGTCTCGTCGGCGGCGGATTTGACGGCGTGGCCGCCGAATTCGTTACGCAGGGACGCGATCACCTTGGCGGCGAAGTTTTCCGGCTGCCGCGAGTGGAACCGCTCGTACAGCGACGACGTGATGACCGGTGCCGGAACGTTGTGGTCAATCGCCTCCTGGATGGTCCAGCGTCCTTCGCCGGAGTCCTCGACGTAGCCCCGGATGTTCTGCAAATTCTCGTCGCTCTTGAACGCCAGCACCAGCAGATCGAGCAGCCACGACCGGACGACGCTGCCGAAGCGCCAGGCCGACGCGATGGCCGTCAAGTCCAACTTATACTCGCTGGCATGAAGAATGTCGAACCCTTCGCCGTAGGACTGCAGCATCCCGTACTCGATGCCGTTGTGGACCATCTTGACGTAGTGGCCCGATCCCGAAGCGCCGCAGTAGACGTAGCCATCGGGCGGGGCGAGCGTCTTGAAGATCGGCTCGCAGAGTTTGGCAGCATCGGGGTTGCCGCCGTACATCAGGCAGTAGCCCTCTTTCAGTCCCCAGATGCCTCCCGACGTGCCGCAGTCCAGGTAGTGTATCCCGGCCTCGTCGAGTTCCTGACCTCGGCGCACCGTGTCTTTGAAGTACGAGTTGCCGCCGTCAATAATGATGTCGCCTTTGGTCATCACCGATTTGAGTTTGGCGATGGTGTCGTCCACGGGCTTGCCCTGCGGCACCATGATCCAGGCAATCTTTGGCGTCTGCTGCTGGTTGGCGACGGCCTCGTGCAAGTCCGTGACGCCTTTGCCGCCCCGCTTTTCCACCTCCGGCATCTTGTCCGGCGACGTGTCGTAGCCGTACACGGTATGCCCGTCTTTGGCAAGCCGTTCCAGCATATTCATTCCCATGCGGCCCAAGCCGACGATTGCGATCTCCATAGTCTGCGCTCCCTTATTTGTAACGTCTGTCCGCGCTATTATTCCCCGCCCATTTCTTGTCAAACCCGCCTGATTCCTGCCCCGGCTGTGCGAGTTCGTTTTTGCAATTTTTGCATAGTCAACCCAAGATTGATGTCCCAGAGATACCCAGGATTGAAATCCTGGGCTGCCGAAGAGCAGACTGCCCGCCTGCGCGGGCGCGGAAAAAGAGGCGTTACGTCTTTTTGTTGCCGCAGCGGGAGTTCGTTTTTGCAAATTTTTCAATATGCCAGCCAAAATGCCAGCGAGTGAAATCGCCGCTGATTGGCGCAGACGCCGCGTGTCCGTCTGCACCGATAAGGGGCGCGACTAGTAGACTCCTGTTTTATTGTAGCAGAAACGGCAGGGTTATGGAGCGGCGGTCTGAACAAATGTCACGCAATTTTCTCTGTCGCCAAGACATCGCGCCATGCTTGGCGCACAGTTTGTTCTAGCGCGTTGGGGTAATCAAACCCCATTTCCATTGCGAGCGTCCGCCCCACGAGCGAAACCTCGTCCCGAATGGCTTCAATCGCCGCCATGATTTCGGCCCGTGTGGTCAGCGGAGCGCCTTGTAGCCGCCATGCGTGTGCATCAAGCAGGGTTTCAACGGCCCGCGCCGTCCGTGTGAGAGTGTGGATTGTCGCACGTTCCTTGCCGATATCAGACCCTGTCGCTTGAATATGCCATAGACGTAGCAAAAACGACCGCTCCAGGCCAACCCCGGTGCTGGTCAGCAGATCAAGGTGTCGATGTAAAACTTTGCCGTGTTTCAGAGAGTTGATCCAGAAGTCTACAAGCGCCTGCTGAAGCGTCATTGGGTCGGCGGGCTCCCATGCGGCGACGGGATGTGGACGGATGCTGTCGAGGAGACGTTGATATTCCGGGTCACGGCATCCAAGAACAAGAATATCCTCGGCAGACGGGTCACGGGCGGAGATTTGTACCCACAAGTCAAATATCATTCCGCTTTGAAGCGCCAGGTGATGAAGAAAAGCGTCATCTGCAAACGGGAAACAGTTGCCCCCCACATACTCTCCCTCAAACAGGCGGTGAAAATCTGGCGTCTTCCAGGTTTCCAGTGCATGAGGCGTGACGGCCACCCGCAGATCCACATCGCTGTATTCATCGGCTGCCCCCGCTGCCAAACTGCCGCCGAGCCAGATCGCCACGACATCCGTCTCATTCCAAAGATGGGGAATGAGACGCGCCAGACGGGCGCTTTGGGGAAGCGGGGGCAGATTGGGTGCGTTGTGCATAAGTACGGATTATCTGTCCGGGGCGCGGTCTTCCTGGTGTTCCTCGACCCACTGGGAATGGAACGCGCCGGGTTTGTCCACGCGCTCGTAAGTGTGGGCGCCGAAGAGGTCGCGCTGAGCCTGGATGAGATTGGCGGGCAGGCGCTCGCGCCGGTAGCCGTC
>CAZZVX010000098.1:0-13393 GCA_964657535.1 Armatimonadota bacterium
ACCAATGATCCCGAAACTCGACACCTTGAGACGCCTGACTGACGTCGGCCTCGTCGCCGTCGTCCGGGCCGAGACCGCCGATCAGGCCGCCCGTATCGCCGACGCCGTGCTGGAAGGCGGCTGCCCCGCCATCGAAGTCACCTTCACCGTCCCCGGCGCCCACCGCGTCATCGAATCCCTCGCCGCCCGCTATAAACCGTCGGAACTGATTTTGGGCGCGGGGACCGCGCTGGACCCGGAAACGGCCCGCATCGCCATTCTTTCCGGCGCGACCTACGTCGTCTCGCCGTCTCTCAACCCGGACACGGTGCGGCTGTGCAACCGCTATCAAATTCCTGTCATGCCCGGCGCGATGACCGTGCGCGACGTGATCGAGGCGATGGAACTGGGCGCGGACATCATCAAGCTCTTCCCCGGCGAGGCGTTCGGCCCCAATATTATCAAGGCCATCAAAGGCCCCCTGCCCCACGCCCCGCTCATGCCCACCGGCGGCGTGGACGTCGGCAACGTCGGCGAGTGGATTACGGCCGGGGCCGTCGCCGTCGGCGCGGGCAGCAGCCTGATCGGCCCCGCCAGGACCGGCGACTACGCCAAGATTACACGCCTCGCCCGCGAGTTCATCGAGAAGATTCAGGCCGCGCGCCAGGAATAGGAGACACATCCATGCGAGTCGTCACGTTCGGCGAGATCATGATGCGGCTGGCGACGCCGGGCCGCCTGCGCTTCGGGCAGGCGCGCGAACTGGAACTGACCTACGGCGGCGGCGAGGCCAACGTCGCCGTCTCCCTGGCGAACTTCGGCCTCGACGCGAGGTTCGTCACTCGCCTGCCCCAGAACCCCTTTGGCGACGGCGCGGTCAACACCCTGCGCGGGCTGGGCGTGGACACGTCCTACGTTGCGCGCGGCGGCGAGCGCATCGGCATTTACTTCCTGGAGACCGGGGCCAGCCAGCGCGCCTCCGTCGTCGTCTACGACCGCGCCGGCTCGGCCATCTCCCAGGTCGGCCCCGGCGCGTTCGACTGGGCCGCGATCTTCGCGGGCGCGGCGTGGTTCCACTTCACCGGCATCACTCCCGCGCTCGGCCCGCGCGTTGCCGACGCCGTTGCCGAAGCCTGCCGCGCCGCCAAAGGAATGGGCCTGACCGTCTCCTGCGACCTCAACTACCGCAAGAAACTCTGGACGCCCGCCGAAGCCCAGGCGACCATGACCGGCCTGATGGACTGTGTGGACGTCGTCATCGGCAACGAGGAAGACGCCGAAAAGGTCTTCGGCATCCGCGCCCAGGGCGCGAACGTCACCGGCGGCCATGTGGCCTCGGCAGGCTATGAACACGTCGCACGCACGCTGGCAGACCGTTTTAATCTCAAATCCGTCGCCATCACCCTGCGTGAAAGCCGCTCCGCCGACAACAACGGCTGGTCCGCCATGCTGCTCCACGAAGGCCGGCTATTCCAGTCCCGCGCCTACGACATCGCCATCGTGGACCGCGTCGGCGGCGGCGACTCGTTCGCCGCCGGCCTCATTTATGGTTTCCTTTCCGGCCAGTCCGCCCCGGACGCTCTGGAATTCGCCGTCGCCGCCTCCTGCCTGAAGCACTCCATCAGCGGCGACCTCAACCTCGTCTCCGTCAAGGAAGTCAACGCCCTTGTCGGCGGCGATGCGTCTGGCCGCGTGCAACGCTGAGGATGGCTCTCACTGGCGGGCGAAAAATTAGACGCGATTGCAGGAAATCTATTGACAGCCTCCGAAACGATGGGGTATTATCTGAACGTCGAAAACGACGGATCGGTTTGGTAGTCCGGTCACTCCCGCCTCACCGGCAGGAGTTCTGCTCAGCGCTTCTGCGTCAGGGCCCACGACGATGTCACGAGAGGCGTTTTTACGCCTCAGTCATCGTTCGGAGGGCTTATTTTTATGACGCGGAAGAGACAGCCCTTCTGCATCGCCTCCAACGACTAACCTGCGTGACTTCGGTCAGAACCGCCCAATTTTGAGCGGTCTGTCCTGTGAAGGAAAGGGTTATTCATGGAAATTGCAAAGTGGATTGTCGCATTCGTCGCCGTGTACGGCTTCGGCGGGTTTGTCTTTGATGCCATCGTCCCGTCAACGGCGAGACAGCACCAGCGGAACCCGGCCTGGCCGCCGCACGCCAAGTTTCACAACGGCCAAACCATGCTTCTGGGCATCTTGGGCGGCGCGTTGTCTCTTTTCATCCTCTTCGGCTCGCGCCCGCTCACGTTCCCGCTGTTCCTGATCGCCGCTGCTGTGGCCGGTTTGTACTTTGTTGCAATGGTATTCGCGACGATCTTCCCCGGCACGGCCTGGTACGACCCCGAATTCAAGGATGAGACAAAGCGCCCGCTCGGTTTCAGCCCGCAGCAGCTTCTGAGCTACGTCCTTTGCCTTCTTCTCGTCGTCGCCGTTGTCTTAGCTGCACGGTCACATTAGGGAGAACGCCAATGACTACCGCCGCGCAGAAACTGGGACGCCGCTGGATCGGCATTGACGCGACCCCCATCGCGACCTCGCTTGTCTAAAAGCGCCTCTACGACGCCTTCGACGCCCGCGACTCGCGCCTCCTCAGCGCCGCCGACCTCAAAAACGACCCCCAGGCCGCCGAACGCGCCTTCCGCGTCGAAGGGCTGCCCACCGACGAGGCCGGGGCGAGGCAGATGTTCGAGGCCGACCACAAAAAGTTCGAGATGTGGGCCGTCGGACTCATCCCTGCCATTCCCCAGGAAAAGAAAGGCGCGGACGGCGGCATTGACGGCGTCGCCTTCTTCGATGTTGGCGCCAAAGAACTCACCAAAGCCGTCGTCCAGGTCAAAGGCGGCAAAAACGTCGGCGCCCCCGACGTGCAACAGCTGCGCGGCGCGATGGAAAAGAACAAGGCCGCGCTCGGCTTTTTCGTTTCCCTGGAACCCGCGACCAAGAACATGGAGTCCGAGGCCCTGAACGCGGGCTAGTACAAAGCCGCCGTCGGCAGGCAGGTCCGCGCCCTGCAGATCCGCACCATCGCCCAGCTTCTCCAGGGCGAAGAATTCGATTTCCCCGTCACCGGCGGCAATGTCTCTCTCAAACAGGCGACGGCCATCGCCCAAGCCGTCTCTCAGGGCAACCTCGGCCTGGACGACCCTTGACAACACCCAAAACAAAGCCCGCCGCCTCCGGGCAGAGCCGCACCCGCCCCGACCATTGGCCTTTCTCTCGCTCCGATGGGGAAAGGTGGCGAAGCCGGATAGGGGGCCTTTGGGGTATAATAACCGCGTATGGCATACGTCTCCCTGTATCGGAAATACCGCCCGCAGACCTTTGAAGATGTCGTCGGCCAGGAGCACGTCACGACCACCCTGCGCCACGCCATCGCCGAGGGCCGCGTCGCCAGCGGCTACCTGTTCACCGGCACGCGCGGCACCGCCAAGACCACCTGCGCCCGCATACTCGCCAAAGCCCTCAACTGCGTCGGTCCCGACGGCGCGCTGACCGCCCCTACGCCCGAACCCTGCGGCGTCTGCGGCCCGTGTCAATCCATCGCCGCGTCGAACTTCGTGGACGTGCTGGAAATGGACGCCGCCTCGCACGGCAAAGTGGACGACGTGCGCGATCTGGTCGCCAGCATCAAGTTCCCGCCGATGGAAGGCCGCTACAAGGTCTACATCATTGACGAGGCCCACCAGCTCTCCCGCGACGCGATGGACGCCTTTCTGAAAACGCTGGAAGAGCCGCCGCCCCAGGTCGTCTTCGTGCTTGCCACCACCGAACTCGACAAACTGCCCATCACCATCGCCTCCCGCTGCCAGGTCTTCGAGTTCAAGCGCGGCTCCGTCGCCCAGATCGCCGGACGCCTGACGCAAGTCCTGCAGACGGAGGGCGTCACCGCCGAACCCGCCGCCGTCACGCTGGTGGCACGCGCCGCCGACGGCTCTTATCGGGACTCGCTCTCCCTGCTGGAACAGGTCCTCGCCTTCAAGCGTGAGGACATCACCGTCAAGGACATCACCACGGTCCTCGGCACGATAGACGAGGACGTGCTCAACCGCGTCATCGGCCTCGTCGCCGCTTCCGACGCCGCCGGGGCGTTCGCGCTCGCCGGCGAAGTCCTGGAAAGCGGAAAAGACGTCCGCCAGTTCCTGAAAAGCCTCTCGGCCCGCGTCCGCGACCTGCTCTTCGTCGGCGTCGGCGCCCGGCCCGTCAGCGCCGGCGACATGGACGACAGCCCTGAGCTGCGCCGCCAGGCCGCCTCGTTCTCGCCCGCCGCCCTGCTCCACGCCCTGGAAATCCTGACCGAAGCCGAGCAGGAGACCAAGCGCAGCAACCAGCATCGCCTGCTGCTCGAAATGACCCTGCTCCGCCTGATGCGCCTGCCCCAGTCCGCGTCCGCCCCCGCGCCCTACGTCGCCCCGCCCGCCGCGCCGCCTGTGACTCAGACCGCGCCGCCGGTCACGCCCACTGTCAAGGCCAACGGCGCCGCGCCCCCCAAACCGACTGCGCTCCCAGCGGAAACAAAAGTCACACAGGCACCAGCACTCGCCCCCCGCGACATTCCGAATCCTCCCATTTTGGCCGAAGGTTCTCTCGAAAGCGAGCGAGGACCACAGCGGAGCGGGGAGGTGGGTCTCTCGGACCTCGCCGACGAAGACGACGAGCCGCTCGACGATATGCCGCCGCCCCTGGACGACCTCGACGCCTTGATCCCCGGCGACGCCGACCTGGACACGCTCCCCGAAGACGATCTTTTTCCTTCCGGCTTCCCCTCCCCTGTTCTTGGGGCCGGGGGTGGGGGCAATTTGTCCCTGCTCGTCACCTCTGCCGACGAGCACGACGCCGCCGACGACTTCCTGCAAGTCCAACAGGTCGCCGCCGCCGAAGCGCCGCCCGAAGGCAACGGCCACAAGCCCGTGCCGCTCGCCGAGGACGCGCCGGAAGAACTCGTCCGGCTGCAGAAACACTGGCAGGAAGTCATCAACCGCATGAGCAACCGCGCCCCCCAGGGCGTGGATTTAGTCCGCAACTCCCGCCCGGTGGCGTTCGCCGGCAGCACGTTCACCCTGGAAGTCGCCAACGATTTCGACCTTGACCGCCTGGGCAATGATCGCCGCCGGAAAGTCGTTGAAGAGATCGTTGACAAGACGCTCGGCGTGGAGTCAGGGACCTACAAAGTCAAAGCGATCCTCAAAGGGACCGTCCTGCCCGCCAAAGTCGCGCAGCGGACGGC
The DNA here is from genome assembly GCA_964657535.1 of Armatimonadota bacterium. Taxonomy (GTDB): domain Bacteria; phylum Armatimonadota; class Armatimonadia; order Armatimonadales; family Capsulimonadaceae; genus CAZZVX01. The sequence continues at coordinate 5,216 of CAZZVX010000098.1, forward strand.
CCCGCAGTCGCGCCCTGCCGTGGCCGCGCCGCCGCCACAGCACTCCCCGTTCCTCGACGAGGTCATCGCCGTCTTCGGCGGCCAGGTCCTCGATGAACCCGATACGAAAGGATAGGAAATCATGGCAAACCCGTTCGGCAAAGTCCCCGGAGGCATGGGGAATCTCGGCGACCTGATGAAGCAGGCGCAGAAGGCGATGGCCGACGCCCAGAAGGCCGACGAGGAACTCGGCCAGGCCCGCGTCGAAGGCCAGTCCGGCGGCGGCCTGGTCAAAGTCACCGCGACCGGCAAGGCGGACGTGCTGGAGATCAAGATCGCCAAAGAGGCCGTTGACCCCGACGACGTGGAAGCGCTGGAAGACTTGGTGACGCTCGCCGTCCGCGAGGCCATTGACAAGGCCAATGCCATGCGCGAGGAGCGCCTGCGCAGCGTCATGCCGCCCGGCATGGGCAACAACCTCCCCGGAGGCCTGTTCTAAGGACCCCGCATGGCGATCACTTATCCCAAGCCCCTCGCGCGACTCGTAGGCGAACTGGAAAAACTGCCCGGCATCGGCCCCAAGAGCGCCCAGCGCCTGGCCTTCCACCTGATGCGCCAGCCCGAAGAAGAGCGCCAGAATCTCTCGTCGGCCATGCTGGATGTGACGCAGGTCCGCTTCTGCCAGATCTGCTTCAACTACTCCGAAGGCGAGATCTGTGACATCTGCGCCAGCCCCCGCCGCGACCACGCCCTGCTCTGCGTCGTCGCCGAGCCGCGCGACTTGATCGCGATGGAAAAGACCGACGAGTTCAAGGGCGTCTATCACGTCCTCCACGGCGTCATTTCGCCGCTGGAAGGCGTCGGCCCGGACAAGATCAAGCTCAAAGAATTGGAACAGCGCGTCACCGACGGCGCGTTCAAAGAGATCGTCATCGCCACCAACCCCACTGTGGAGGGCGACACGACCTCCATGTACGTCGCCGCCCGCCTCAAGCCCTCCGGCGTCCGTGTCACCCGCATCGCCCACGGAATGCCCGTCGGCGGCGACTTGGATTACGCCGACCAAGCCACGCTCATCCAGGCCCTCGAATACCGCCGCGAACTGTGACCCGCACAGCAGAATGCCCCGGCGGCTTCGCATGGAGCCGCCGGGGCGTCTGCATCTGACAAGGCCCCTCAAGGCTGGCGCGTGGCTGTGAACCGGGCCGTATAGGAGGCGGTTCCTCCATCGTATATGCTTCTTCCGGCAAGAGAAATGTTGCCGGAAACGGTGTTGGTACCGTTTGCAAACTGCATACTGATCGTGCCGCCGTTGACGCCATACGCCATTGCGGCAAGGCCCGACTGGATGTTGAAAGCGTTAATTTCGCAGCCATAACTGGTCGGTCCATCTACGGTGATAGACAGCAGACCGTTAGCACCAGCAGTCACACTGCTTGCGTCGTCTATCTTTGACGTGACATAAGACGAATCTGCCCATTCCGTGCCTGCATACATACCCAGGTTGGTGGCAAATATGACACTGCCGGCCTGAGGATCGCTCCAAGGGTTAGGGAACCCTCGCGCGTCAGCATTACCTGCCATAATCACTACATCACGAGCGTTAATTCCGTTCGTGGCGCCTAATGTCGTCACAGTGGGCGAAACCACTACGACAACCGGCAGGCTGACAGCGCCGTAAGTCAGAGTTCCAGAATAGGATGTTGTTACGCTTGGAACGGTTCCAGTGCCGCCGGACGTTGCCGGGTTGATGGTCAAAGACGTGCTGACGCTGACACCGCTGTAAGTCGCAGTGTATACCTCAACCGTTTTGGCGCTGATGCTTGTCGGTGGTGATAAGTAGAATATTGCCGCGGTCTTGCCGGCAGGAACAGTCAACGTAGTTGACTGTTTACTGGAGGGATTAGCAGCGTTGTAAATAGTGAAAGGTACCACTGCCCCTCCCGTTGGCGCAGGGCCAGAAAGCGTGAGGGTCCCGGCCGTCGTCTTCCCTGCGACCACAGGATTGGGGGTGAACGTGAGAGATTTCGGCACGATGCGCATGGACGCGGCGGCCTGGACGGTCTGCCCGTCCATGAACGCATACTGCCGCCCGTAGTAGTCGGAGTAGACGATCTGCGCCGTGATGCCGGCGTTGGCCGTTCCGGTATTCGCGCCTGGATTGAACGACCCCTGAATCGCGTTGTAAGCTGGGTAGTACGTCAGCCCCACACTGCCGATGAAGACGCCGTTGCGGAACACATTGGCATAGGGGTAATAGGCGTAGTACGTCGGGTAGGTCGTGGTGGTGATCGTGCCGCCACCTGCAGGTATGCTGGTCGGAGAGAAATTCGCGAACGCGGCGTGCGATAAGAACACGCACAGCACCGCGATAAAAGCGAGAATGACAGAGAAGCGTTTCATGGTCGGGTTTCCTTTGAAAAGAATAGAAAGTTCTGTGTGAGAAACGGCCCCGTGGGAGGCGGTCACTTGCTGTCGTCCGTGTTGTAGGGGTTTTTGAACTGGTTCACCCAGTTGTCCAGATAGCTGTTGGGCGAACTGGAATAGGGGTTATGCGGCAGGTAGCTCCCAAGCGCCGGGTCGTAGTCCATCCCCGCGTGCGACTCCTCCTGGCGAGAGACGCTGTAAGATGGCGCGGGACGCGGGGCCGACAACTGTCGGCGCAGTGTGTTCTGCTGTTGGGCGACCTGGATCTCGCGTAGCAGCACGCGCTGAGCCACCGTGAGAGTGGTCCCGTCGACAACTCCCGTTGGCCGCAGCCCGCACGCACGCTGAAAATAGGCCGTCGCGGTCTGAGTGCGCCCGTCGAAACGCCCGTCCAGCGGCGTCCGCATCAGTCCTTGCATCGCTAGGAACTTCTGCCACTGCTGCACGTCCCGTCCAGACGTACCGGCCAATAAGGGACGCGCCTGGACAGCGGGGGCTGCCACAACGGCGAAGAGTGCGGCGAATGCGGCCGCAAGAGCAATGACGGTTTTCATGGTGGTCTCCCTTTCTGTGCGATCAACCTGATGAGACCGCTTCCGTAGAGGCGGGACAGCACGACTTTCTGCCGTTAACTTTATTATAACGACCGATCATTACAGCAACATTACACATCAGGGCGATTTTGTGGATTTGGAAAATTGTCAAAAAAGTTCGCTCCCATGTGGGGCGAACTTTTATTCATTACGTTGCGAGATTTGGGGGTGCGGCAGAACTGTCAGCCGGCTGTTTATTTTTTGTCCGTCTCTTCAAGAGCGTACCGGACGGCTTCCTCCACGGGCATCGCCCTTCCCTCGTCCCAGGCGGTCTGCCAGAGGTCGTCCGCAAGGGCCGCGCGGGCGGACGCGAGGTCGCGTTCGTAGGCGGGGAGATCGACTGGGGAAATTGGGCTGAGGGATTCCGCGCGCCGGGCTTCGGCGGCGCCCCAGAGACTCGCGGCGCGCGCCGGGCGCTTTTCCGCCGCCGCGAGGCGGGCGAAATGGCCCAAGAGATTCGCGAGTTCTCGGTCGTTGCCCAGCTCGCGCGCCAGGCGCAGGCTCTCGGCGTAACAAAGGCGGGCAACGGAGTAGTCCCCCTGCGCTAGTTCCAGGCTCCCGATCACGGCGAGGACGTTCGCGATGCCGGGCCGGTCGTCCAATTCCCGGACGACGGCAATGCTTTCGTCGAGATGGGCGCGGGCGGCGGCCAAGTCCCCTTCGCGAACACAGAGATAGCCGAGGCCGCCCAGCGAGTACGCTGCGCCCCAGCGGTCTCCCAAGTCCCGCTGCAGGTCCAGGCTTTCCTGGTACAGCGCCCGCGCTTTGCCCAGTTCTCCCATCGTGTGGGACACCAGCGCGAGGTTGTACAGGACGAAGGCCGTATTGGCCTGCTTCTCCAGGGTGCGGTACAGCTGCAGGCATTCGGCGTAGAACCGTTCGGCGGCGGCGAAGTCCCCCTCCGAGTAAGCGACGTTCCCCAGGTTGCCGAGCGTGGCAGCGACAGCGGCAGTGTCGCCGGACATCCGGCGCAAGCGGAGGCTTTCTTCAAACAGGCGGCGGGCTTCAGGAACCCGCCCTTGCAGGATGGCGACATTGCCGAGATAGTTGAGAGCCTGTCCGATGCCCTCCGTGTCGTCGAGCGCGCGCCACAGCGCGAGGCAGCGCTCCAGGAGCGGCTGAGACGCGGCATAATCCCCCTGCGAGTAGGCCAGCAGGCCGGCCCCGCCCACCGCGCGCGCCGCCACGGCCGTGTCCGCGCCCTCCGCCCACGGCAGGACGGCGGTGAGCCTCTTGCGGCCTTCCGTCAGGTGTCCGCCAACGTACCAGAACTGAGACAGCGCGCTCGCCGTCCGCAGGGCCAACGGAGGGTCCTGCGTCTGCGCCCAGTCCAGCGCCTGTCTCAGATTCTCCTGGTCCGCGTGGAGAACGCCGATCCAGTGCGCCTGAAGACTGCCCGTCAGGTGAGGGCGCGCTTCTTCCGCCAGATTGGAATAAAAGAGCGCGTGACGCTGAGCCAGTCCGCGCCGCTCGCCGGGCGCCAACCGCTCCTGCGCGAATTCGCGCAGCGTTTCGAGCAGGCCGAAACGCATACACTGTCCGCCGTCCGCCGTGATGACGAGGGAATGTGAGCGCAGTTGGGCGAGGAAGTCGAGCGCGGCCGGCTCCTCACACACGGCCTGGGCTGCCTCCGCCGTCCAGCCGCCCCGGAACGCCGAGAGGCGGGCGAAGAACCGCTGCAGCGGCGGCGAAAGCAGGCCGAAACTCCACTCCAGGGTCGCCCGGAGCGAGTCGTGCATCCGTCCCGTGCCGCGCCGGGCCACGAGTAGTTCAAAGCGCCGGGAAAGCTGGGCCAGCATCTGCGCGGGCGTCAGCACCGAGGCGCGCGCCGCCGCCAGTTCCAGCGCGAGGGGGACGCCGTCCAGCCGCGCGCACAGCGCCGCGACGGCCTCCCGATTGCCTTTGGTCAGCTGAAAGTCGGGGCGGGCCGCCTGGGCGCGGTCAATGAACAGCGCCACGCCCACGACGCGACTCATTCCCTCCAGGTCCACCGGGCCGGACGTCGGCAGCGGCGCCAGCGGCCGTTCGGCCTCGCCGGGCAGGGACAGGCGGCGGCGCGACGTAACCAGGACCGCGAGCGCGGGGACACGCTCCCGCAGCGACTGGACTACCGATCCACCCCCCGCAGCTAGGTGTTCCATATTGTCGAGGATGAGCAGTGACGGCTGCCGAGACAGTTCCGCTGCGACCTGTTCCGCCGCGTCCACGCCTGCCGAACGAACGAGAGAAAGCGCGTCAAAAACCGCGTCCATAATCAGCGACGGCTCGGCCACATCCGCCAGGGGGACGAACCAGACGGCCCCCGCGAAGTCGTCGCGCAGCCGCGCCCCCGTCTCGACGGCCAGCCGCGTCTTACCCATGCCGCCCGTCCCCGTGAGTGTGACCAGGCGCGTCCCGCCGGGCCGGAGCTGCGCCTTCAGCCATTGGAGTTCTACGTCACGCCCGAAGAAACGGTCGAACAGCAGGGGCAGCCGCCCTCGAAGCGGCACGCGCTGTGCGGGAACGGCCCCGCCTTCGTTATCATCCTGCCGGCGGTCGGCATCGAGCGGAGGGTTCTTTGTATCCTTCTTCGAGGCTTTGACGGCAGTTGGATCGGCGCTCCCGAACAACTGCTCCGCGAGTCGCTGGGTCGCCGCAGACGGCTCGGCATCGAGGTGGCGGCGCAGCAGGCGCTGGAGTTCCTGATACTGCTCCCGCGCCGCCGCCGGGTTCCCCGCCGCCGCGTGGAGGCGCATCAAAGATCGGTGGGCCTTCTCCCGCAGCGGGTCGACCCGGATGGCGCGCTGTCCGTAGTCGAGCGCCCGACCGAAATCGCCCTGCTCAGAAAGGTGCGTGACCAGGCGGTGCAGCGCCCCCTGATAGGCCTCCGCCAGCCGCTCGCGCTCCGCGCCGATCCAGTCGCCGTCCACGCCGGGCAGCAGGTCGCCGCCGTACACCTCTGCGGCCCGCATCAGTAGCGGCATCCGCTCCGCGTCGTCCCCCGCCCGCTCCGTCGAACGGAGCGCTGCCTCGAACCGCCCCACGTCCGTAACAAACGCGACCGGGCTGAGGCGCACGTTCATCCGGTCCGCCGCGACGACCGTTCCGACGGGAACGCCCGGAGGCTCAAACTGCTTCCGCAGCGAACTGAGCGTCACGCGCAGGCTGTTGCGCCCGTCCTCCGGCGCGTCGTCCGGCCAGAACATCGTCGCCAACTGTTCCCGCGCATGGGCGCTGTGGAGATGATACGCCAGAAAGGCGAACAGCGCGGCGGCCTTCTGTGTCCGAAATCGCGTGACCGTCCGCGCGCCCTGCCGGGCGCACAGACTGCCGAGAAGTTCCACGTCCCACGGTTCGTCCATTGTTTCTCCACTCGCGGCGTAGTCCTAGTCCGTAGGCGGCTCGTATTCCAGCCGCCCCAGTGAAATCAGAATTTCCAAATCCTCACGGGCATCGCTCATGTGCCTGCTGACGACATCACGGACGCCGTGCAATGTCTCATCGTCGGCCCCGCCCAGCATCCGGGTCAAGTCGCCGATGTCTATGCCCCGGCTGGCGTACATCTTCATCAGGACCAAATAGGGCAGGCAGATCACCGGCAAGCCGTCCGGTCCGGCAACGGGAGATTGAACTGCCTCACGCGCCCATTCTGTGTCCGACTCCCGCACATTCAGCGTCGTTCCGTCCGTCAAACGCCACTCACTGCCGCCGACGGGCAGGGCACCGACTCCCTGACAGCCCGCCGCCGTCAGTTCTCGGTAGAGTTGGGGCGCATCGTCCGCCATCACGAGGACGTCCAAGTCATCCGTCGTGCGCTCCGGCGCGTATAGCCGCGTCGCGACCCCGCCCACCACGACAAACGGCACACTGACGATGGAACTCAGGTTGAACACGGTTTGCCTCCACGTCCGCGCCCGAAGCGTCTGAATACTGCTGCCGCTGCCGGGCCGCACCCGCTTCAACGCCAGCGAGATATATAGCCGGCGTCTGGCGTCGGTATTCGCGAGGTTCAAGGCCATTTCAGCTCACAATCTCGGTGGCTCTTCTTATGTAGGGGCTTGGCACGCCAAGCCCAACTCGGCCAAGCCCTTCAGTTCTATGACATGACGAACGCCAGCAGCGGCTCGCGCGGCCCCAGGAACTTGGGGCGGCGGTGCCAGACGCGCACATCCCACCAGGCGGTCTCGACGGCGGCGACTTCCCGCAGGTCAAACCAGCGCTGACCGATGTAGGGGCGGAGGGCGGCGTCCGCGCCGACAGCGTTCAAACCGAGGCCGTGCGCGATGAACAGGGCGCGGGGCAGGTGATAGCGCTGCGTCACCAGGACTGCCTGATGGACGCCGAAGATGTCACGCGCCCGGTAGAGGCTGTCGTAGGTGCGGAAACCGGCGTAGTCGCAGACGACATCCTGCGCCGGGACGCCCGACGCGACGGCGTCTGCCTTCATGGCGTCCGGCTCGTCGTAGTCCACACGCCCATTGTCGCCCGTCATCAGCAGTTTGCGGACTTTGCCCGCTTTATAAAGCGCCACGCCGGTCTGCACGCGGTCGTTCACCACAGCGTTGTCAATGCCCGCGCCGAAGACGATTCCGACCGGCATGGCGGGGACCCGGCGGATGTCCGCATAGATCGGCCCGCCTTCCCGCTGAACGTCGGCGTAGATCGCGACGCCGAGGACGCCGACAACGACAAGCGCCCCCGCAATCCATCGCCGGCCGCGCCGAATTCTCGCTTTCCACTCTCTCATGGCGGCTGGTTCTCCGTGCGCCCCGTGAAATCCTGCTCCGAGCCTTGCGGCGAGGGAAGCCGTTCGGGTACAATGGAGCCAGCAAATTGACTTTTAGGAAGTGACTGCAATGGCCGAAGAACAAAAATCCACCTGGCGCACCAAAGTCGGACTCGCCGAAATGCTTAAAGGCGGCGTCATCATGGACGTGATCAACCCGGAGCAGGCGATCATCGCCGAGGAAGCGGGCGCGACCGCCGTCATGGCCCTGGAGCGCGTCCCCGCCGACATCCGAAAAGACGGGGGCGTCGCCCGGATGTCCGACCCCAAGATGATCAAGGGCATCATGGATGCCGTGACTATTCCCGTCATGGCGAAAGCCCGCATCGGCCATTTCGTCGAGGCGCAGATATTAGAGGCCTTGGGCGTAGACTTCGTGGACGAGTCCGAAGTGCTGACCCCTGCGGATGATGC
>CAZZVX010000099.1:0-13392 GCA_964657535.1 Armatimonadota bacterium
CTCGACGCCGTGGAGCGCGGCAACAGCGGGGATCATTACGCCGTTCCCGACTATGCGCCGCCCGTGCCGAAGCTGCTTTGGCACGCCTGGAACTATTGGGGCAGGTTCGCCCGGCTGAGCGGCGACGATTTTTCTTCTATGGCGCGGGTGCGCGAGCTGGCCCGCGCCACCGGCGGGTACGCGCTGGTGTCCGCCCACCTCGGCAGCGAAGCGACGGCCGGGCGGGCGGCGCGGGATTGCATAAACATGGGATACAAAATGACTGGAGACTGGCCGGTGCGCGATCAGACGCCGTTTGACGATGGAGTGCTTCAAGCGCTCGTGGGCGTTGCGATTGCCGCCATCGGCTACGCGGACTTGCAGCAGGTCTACACCGTCACGGGCGACACCGTCATGGAACAGTCCGCTCAAACAGAAGCGGCCGCGTACAAGGCGCGCGTCACGACGTACAAAGCCGCAGTGCAGCAGGCGCTTCAAACGGAAGATACGCGCCTCTACGATTACTATTGACGCCGCCGGTAATTTTGCCGGAAAAATTTGCCGAATGGCCTCTAGTTCTCCCAGACCCTTGCCGATAATGACAGCATGGATAACAGCACCATGAACGCGCTGACGAGCGCGCTTGATTTCGGCTCGGCCCGCTTGCAGGCCATCTCCAACAACCTTTCCAACATCAACACGCCCGGCTACAAGCGCAAAGACGTGTCTTTCCAGGCGATGCTGGATGCGGCGAACAGCCCGGACGACGGCGGCGCGATGCTCCAGACGGGGCGGCTGACGGACGCGCGACACATGGCATTAGACGACGGCGAGGCGCGGCCCAATCCGGCCATCGTCACCGAGGGCGGCGACGCCATGCGCGCGGACGGCAACAATGTGGACGTGGACGCCGAAGGCGCGCGGCTGGCGTCGGCGCAGATCTATTATTCGGCGGCGGCCCAGATGCTGCAAGGGCAGTTCTCGACGCTGAAGTACGTGATCGCGGGAGGCAAATAACAATGGGCTTCATGGATTCGCTCAACATCAGCGCGTCCGGCATGACCGCCGAACGCCTGCGGATGGACGTGATCGCCAACAACCTCGCCAACGTCAACACGACCCGGACGCCCGGCGGCGGCCCGTACCGTCGTCAGGTCGTGGAGTTCGCCCCGGCGGGCCGGTCGTTCTCTGACACGCTTTCGGCCTCGATGGGCGACAGCGCGGGCGGCAGTCTGAACGGGGTGCAGGTGGAAGGCATTGTGCCGGATAAAAGCCCCATGAAGCGCGTCTACGAGCCGGGCCACCCCGACGCCGACGCGCAAGGCTACGTCACGATGCCCAACATTGACACCGTGACCGAGATGGTGGACATGATGAGCGCCACGCGGGCTTACGAGGCGAACGTCACCGCCATAGACGCCGTGAAAGCCATGGCCGAGAAGGCCATTGACATCGGCAAGGCGTAGCGACCAACACACCACGACAAGACACAGGGCGCGGCAAGAAGCCGCGCCCTGTTTTCGTTCGGCCGTTTTCATGAAGATGAAAAAGATGTGAAACCGGCAAAGTTCTGTGGAACAATCCCCGTGTTGGAGCCAGGCCAAGCAGTCCTTCGGCCTCGCCCGCAAGTTCCTTTCAAGAGATTCATTTTCGGTACCGGGAGCAACACGATGAGTTTATTTTCGACCCTGAGCGCGCCGATCTCGCTTCTGAGCAAGGTCTCACTGTCCGACCCCAGCAGCCAGAATTCGGTCGCGGGCAACAGTGACCCGAACGCCCTCACACCCTCGTTCAGCCAGACCCTGCAAAGCGCCTTCACCAAAGTCAACGACCTGCAGCTTCATTCGGGCGAGATGACCCGCGCGTTCGCCACCGGGCAGACCAGCGACATCCACAGCGTCATGGTCGCCGGCGAACAGGCGACCGTCGCCCTGCAGATGACCACGCAGATCCGCAACAAGGTCATAGACGCCTACCAAGAGATCATGCGGATGTCCATGTAGGCGGGCGTGACGCGGGAAGGGCTGTGAGGAGCAAGGCGTGCCGAATTTTGCGAACATGATGATGCCGATGCGGAACTGGTGGGACGGGGCGACGCCCCCCACCCGCGCGGCGGCAGTCGGGCTGTGTCTGCTGGTCGTGATCGGACTGATCATCGCCGCCGGCATGGCGGCCAGCCCGGATTACGTGCCGATCTATCACGGCGTCTCCGGCAAGGACGCTTCGGCGATTGACGCCACACTGCGCGAACACAGCATCGTCATGCAGTTCGACGACAAAGACGGCACGATCAGCGTCCCGTCCAAAGACGAAAGCAACGCGACGATGTACGTCGAGGCGGCGGGCATCCTGTCTAAAGACGCCGACATCGCGGGCATCGAGACGATTGACAAAGGCGGCTTCGGCCAGAGTACGGAAGTCGAGCAGCAGAAAATCCTTTACGCCAACGAGGGCGAACTCGCCCGCAAGCTGATGAAACTCGACCCCGTCAGCACCGCCGCCGTGACGATCTCCCCCGGCAACAACTCTTCCCTGTTCGGCGACCCGACCGACGCCTCCGCCAGCGTCATCCTCACGCTGAAGTCAGGTGAGACGCTTGACCCGGAGCAGGTCAAGGGCATCGTGAATCTCATCGCCCACTCCGTGACCGGGCTGAAGACTCAGAACGTCACCCTCACCGACCAGACCGGCACGCCGCTCTGGAAGGACAACGGCGCCGGCGGGAACCTCATCGGCGACGGCCAGCCGATGGACGAGAGCGCCAAATTCGCCGAAGCCGAACGTCTGAAGCTGCAAAATCTTTTAGACATGACGCTGGGGGCGCGCAAAGCCATCGTCATGGTCAATGCCGAACTCGATTTCGACCAGACCCAGATAGACGTGGTGCAGCACTCGCTTCCTGACGGGCAGCACACGCCGATCCCGATCAGCGTCCGCGAGAAAGACGAGACCTACACGGGAGGCGGAGCGTCGCCGGTCGGAGGCCCGACGGGCAGCGCGTCCAACCTCGGCGGTACGTCTTCCTACCCAAGCAGCAACTCCGGCAGCGGCGACTACAAAGGCGAAGACACCACGACCAACTACGCCGACCCCGACACGACCCACAAGATCATCCAGCAGGCGCCCGGCGGCATCAAGAAGCTCAGCGTGTCCGCACTCGTGGACAGCAGCGTTCCGGCCGCCGAGGTGGCGTCCATCAAATCCACTATTGAGACCGTGATCGGCGTGACGCCCGGCGACCTGACGCGCATGGTCGCCGTCAACCAGATCGCGTTCGACACCAGCGCCGCCAAAGCCCAGCAGACGCAGATGCAGTCCCTGGCGTCCCAGCAGATGTGGGCGAACGTCGCCAAAATCGCCGCCGTGTGCATCGTCGCCCTCGTCCTGCTCGTGATGATGTCACGCTCCGGCGGCGGACGCCGGGCCGCCGCCGGGCCGCAGCTCGCCCTGGCCGGCGAGGGTGCCAACATCGGCCTGCTGGAAGGCACGTCGGACAACGAACTGGAAGCGATCCTGGAAGAGCGCCCAATGCGGATCGAGGACGTGCTGGCCGAGATGCCGGACGCCGAGCCGAACCGCCCGCGCCGCCGCCGCGTCCACGCCAGCATCGAAGAGCAGCAGGACCTCAAACTGGAAGCGATTCAAGACATGGTCAGCCACCACCCTGAGTCCGTCGCCCTGCTGATGAAGGGCTGGATGGCAGAGACTTCCTGATCCGAGAGAAATATTATGGCACTCCGACCGCAACCGCTGACCACCCGCCAGAAGGCCGCCATTCTCATGGTCGCCCTGGGCCAAGACACCGCCACCACGATTGTCCAGCACATGACCCAGGACGAGGTCGAACTGCTGACCGTCGAGATCGCCAAGATGGGCCGCGTCACCGCGGACGTCCGCGAACAGGTGGTCGAAGAGTTCCATGAACTCTGCATCGCGCAGGAGTTCATCGCCGAGGGCGGCATTGACGCCGCCAAAGACCTGCTGATGAACGCCTTCGGCGCGGACAAGGCCAACAACATCGTCAGCCGCGTCCTGCAGGCCCTGCAGGTCATGCCGTTCGACTTCCTCAAGCGCGCCGATGCGTCGCAGATCATCACGTTCATTCAGAGCGAGCATCCGCAGACCATTGCGCTGATTCTGGCCTACCTGCAGCCGAGCCAGGCCGCCGCCATCCTCTCCGGCCTGCCGCAAGACCTGCGCGCCGATGTCGCCCGCCGCATCGCCACCCTGGACAAAACCCCGCCGGAAGTCATCCGCGACGTCGAACACGTCCTGCAGCGCAAGCTGTCCTCGGTCGTCTCCACCGACTTCACCCACGCGGGCGGCGTCAAGTCGCTCGTGGAAGTCCTCAACTGGGTGGACCGCTCGACCGAGAAGACGATCCTCGAATCGCTGTCGGAGAACAACCCGGAGATCGCCGAGGATGTCAAGAAGATGATGTTCGTCTTCGAGGACATCATCCTGCTCGACGACCGCGCCATCCAGCAGGTGCTGAAGGAAGTGGACACCCGCGAACTGTCCCTGGCGCTCAAGGGCGTCAGCGACGAGGTTCAGGTCCGCATCTTCAAGAATATGTCCGAGCGCGCGGCGTCCATGATGAAGGAAGAGATGGAGTTCATGGGGCCGGTGCGCCTGCGCGCGGTCGAAGAAGCGCAGCAGCGCATCGTCAGCATCATCCGCAAGCTGGAAGAGGCCGGCGAGATCATCGTCGCGCGCGGCGGCGGCGAAGAAATGATCAAGTAAGGCAATTTTATGGCCCTGATGACTTCTTTCCTGTCGCTGCTGGAACCGCTGCCCGAACCGAACGCCCCCGCCCCGGCCCTCCCCCAAGAACAGGGGAGGGAGACGGACTTCTCCACGAAAGCGGACAGCCTGACGGTGCAGGCCCGGCGGGCATTGGCGGAAGCCGAAGACGTTTTGGCCGAAGCGCGCGCCGAGGCCGCGACCATGCGGGAAGACGCCGAGACTCAGGCCGAGGCGCTGCGGGAAGCGGCCTGGCAGGAAGGCTTTTTCGCGGGAAACCGGGCCGCGCGGACCCAGGTCGAGGCCGAACTGCGTTCCCAGTACGCCGCCGAGCGGGAAGACTTCCGGGCCGGAGTCGAAGCGATAACGACGGACATCGTGGCGACTCGGCAGGCGCTCTGGCAGTCCCAGGAGGCCGAGATGGTCGCGTTCGTGCTGGACATCGCCAAGCAGGTCATCAAGTCGGAAGTCAGTCAAAACCCCGAAGTCATCGGCAGCGTCCTGCGCAACGCCCTGCGGCGCGTCACCGACAAGGAACACGTCCGCATCCGCGTATCCTTGAGCGACGCCGCGCCCGTGCGCGCCATGCGCGACGACCTGCTGTGCCTGCTCGACGGCATCAAAAATTTGGAGATCGTGGACGACCGGCGCATCGGCGACGGCGGCTGCGTCATCGAGACGAACGGCGGGACGATTGACGCCAAGATCGAGACGCAGCTCAATGAAGTGGAAAGGGCGCTCTCCGATGCCGTCGCGGAATGAAGAGGCTCCTGCCGTAGACCTCGCCCGCTACCGGGCCGTCGTCAGCCGATTAGACACGGTGCGCGCGAACGGGCTGGTGACGCAGGTCATCGGGCTGGTCGTGGAAAGCATCGGGCCGGCGGCGCAGATCGGGGAAATCTGCGAGATTCGTAATGGCGGACGCAACGCGCCGCCCGTGAAGGCGGAAGTCGTCGGCTTCAAGTCCAATCGACTGCTGCTGATGCCGCTGGGCGAGATGGCGGGCATCAAGCCCGGCTCGGAAGTCGTCGCCACCGGCCACACGCAGCAGGTCACGGTCGGCGAGCATCTTCTGGGGCGCGTCCTGGACGGATTAGGAGACCCGGCGGACGGCCTCGGCTCGCTCAACCGGGCGGGCGCGAAGCACTACCCGATCAATGCCGCGCCGCCGGATGCGCTGACGCGCATGCGCATCACGGAGCCGTTGCAGCTCGGAATCCGGGCGATTGACGGCGTCCTGACGCTTGGCAAGGGCCAGCGCATGGGCATCTTCGCGGGGTCCGGCGTCGGCAAAAGCACCGTGCTGGGCATGATCGCGCGAAACACGACGGCGGACGTGAATGTAATTTGCCTGGTCGGCGAACGCGGGCGCGAGGTGCGGGAGTTTTTGGAGAACGATCTCGGCGAGGAAGGACTGAAGCGTTCCGTTCTGGTCATCGCCACCTCGGACAAGCCGCCGCTCGTGCGCCTCAAGGCGGCGTTCGTGGCGACCAGCATCGCCGAGTATTTCCGCGACCGGGGCAAAGACGTCATGCTGATGATGGACTCGGTGACGCGCCTGGCCCAGTCCCAGCGCGAGGTCGGCCTGGCCGTCGGCGAGCCGCCCGCCACGCGCGGGTACACGCCCAGCGTCTTCGCCCTGCTGCCGCGCATTTTGGAGCGCTCCGGCACGAGCGACAAAGGGACGATCACGGCGCTGTACACCGTCCTCGTTGAAGGCGACGACGAGAACGAGCCGGTCGCCGACACCGTCCGGGGCATTCTGGACGGCCACATTTGGCTGTCCCGTGACCTGGCCTCGCGCGGCCACTACCCCGCAATCGAGGTCGGGCGCAGCGTGTCGCGCGTGATGTCGCAGATCACGCCGCCGGGGCAGCGTGAGGCGGCGACCCAACTGCGCGAAACGCTGGCCGTCTACAAAGAGGCCGAAGATTTGATTAACATCGGCGCCTATGTCGAGGGGAGCAACCCGCGAATAGACCGGGCGCGCAAGTTGATCGAACCCGTCCGGGCGTTCTTGCGCCAGGGCGTCCACGAGCGGGCGACGCTGCCCGAAACCGTTCAGGCATTGGAAGGAATGTTCGGCCATGAAGAACTTTCGGTTTAGGATGCAGGTCGTGTTGGAGCAGCGTGAGCGTATTGAGACCGTCGCCAAGCAGAGTTTCGCCGACGCCGAGGCCGCCCTGCAGCGCGGCGAGCAGTTCCTGTCCGAACTGCGCGAAGTGCGCAGCGCGCTTGTGACGGAGATGTGCCGCTTGCGTCAGGAGGGCGGATTCGACCCTGGCGAGATCCGCATCTATCAAGATTATCTGCAAACAATAACACAGAGTGTTCGGGACCAGGAAAGCCATGTCCGCGAACTCAGCATCATGCGCGAAGCGCACAAACTCCATCTCGTCGGCGCGGCCCAGAATCGTCAGGCCCTCGCGGGCGTGAAAGACCGCCAGCAGCAGGCGTTTGTGATGCAGCGCCAGCGCACGGAGCAGAACGCGCTGGACGAACTCGCGACCGTCCGCCACGCTTACGGAAGGCGCGTTCAGGAGGCATAACCCAAAATGTTGGAAGAGATCGGCGCGATTCAGTCGCGCATCAGCGAAATACAAGACCGTTTAGCGGCGCTCCGTCCGCCGGCCCAGGCACCTTCGGTCCCGGCAGACGCGGACGTGCCCTCCCCGGCTTCATTCGCCCGGTCGCTGCAGCAGGCGCAGACGCCGTCCGCCATCCCGCTCCCCGAAGCGCCGTCCGCCGTTTCTGCGCAAGCCAGGCCGCCCCGTTCCCTGTCAGGCATCACCGTCACGCCCGCCTCCCTGGGGCCGCTGCCCGCACTGCCGGTCACGCCGGACACGACACACCTGATTCCGCTTGTTCATCAGGCAAGCACGCAGGACTATGATAGCCTCATCGAAACCAATGCGCGGGAGCATGGCATTGATCCGTCGCTTGTCCGGGCCGTCATCCACACCGAATCCGGCGGCAACCCGCGCGCCGTCTCGCCCGCCGGGGCGATGGGATTGATGCAGCTCATGCCCGACAACGTCAAGGAAGCGGGCATCACCGACCCGTTCGACCCGGAGCAGAACATCGCGGCAGGAACAAAGCAGTTGTCAGACTTGATGAAGCAGTACAACGGGGATTTGGATTTGGCCCTCGCCGCCTACAACGCCGGGCCGGGCAACGTCCACAAATATGGCGGCGTGCCGCCGTTCCGCGAGACGCAGGACTACATCCGCAAGGTGCGCGCGGCCATGCAGCACGGCGGGGCATAACGCATGAAGATCGTCTTTTCCATCCTCGGCCTCCTTGTTCTGCTCGGCGTCCTCTACGGACTGGCCTTCCTGGGCGTCATCCCCGCGCAGAAGATGGCCGACAAGAACCCGTCCCTGGCGAAAGTGCTTTACAAGATGCACCTGGCGAAAACCAAGCCAAAAGCCGCTCTCAAATTGGCCGCTCAGCCGAAGGCTGACCCAAAGCAGCAACAGATTCAGGCGGAGCAGGCGCAAGTCGCCGCCGACCGCGCCCAATTAGAAAAAGACAAAGCCGCATTCGAGGCCCAGAAACAGCGTGCTGCCGCCTCGCCGCCTTCTCCCTCAAAGGCCGCGCCGAGCGGCGCCGACACGAACGCCAAACTTTCGGCCATTTACGCCACGATGTCCCCGGATGACATCGCCAAAATCTTCGAGAAACTCTCCGATGCCGAAGTGGTACAGAACCTGATGCCGCTCGACGAGAAAAAAGCAGGCAAGATATTGGCCGCCATGCCCGCCGACCGCGCCGCCCGCCTCACCCGCCAGATGATGGCTTCCCCCGCCCCGCAGCAGACCGCCGCCGTTCCCCCTCAACCGGCAGTGTCAATTCCATAATCACCCATTTTTCCGCCCTGTGTAAGTGCCGCGACGGCGCGCGGAAATTTGGTTGGTGACTAGATTACGCGCCTTGCCGTCGTCGGGCTTGGGGTCCGGCGGCGGTGATTTCGGACGGGCCGCGCCGTTCTGCGCCGGGGCAGGCTTGGGCGTTCCGGCCTCGGCGGGAACGGGCTTGGGTGCTTTGACCGGCTCGATCTTGGGCGGCAGGGCTTGGGCCAGCGCTTCCACCATTTCCTCGACGGCGGGCAGCATTTTGGAAGGCGTGTCCGAGGTCGCCAGAAAGACGACGTCGGGCAGGAACTGGTGCTGCATATAGGTGCGGGCCAGTTTCTTGATCGCGTCCTGCATCAAATGCGTCCCCGTGAAACGAATGGCGACGCGGCGTTTCTCGGCGACGATATTGCTGATGCCGACTTCTTTGGCGCGCAGGCGCAGGCGCAGCAGGGCCAGCATATTCCAGACGGGTTTAGGCGGGTCGCCGTAGCGGTCTTCGAGTTCGTCCTGAATGCGCTGGACGTCGTCTTTCCGGCGGGCGGCGGCGAGCTTCTTATACATCAAAATCCGCTCGGCCTCGCTGGGGATGTAGACGCTGGGAATCAGCGCGTCCAGCGGCAGCGAGACGCCCGGCAAGTCTTGTTCCGGCTCGATGTCTTCGCCCTTGAGTTCGTTGATGGCCTGCGACAAAAGCTGCGTGTACAGGTCAAAGCCGACCGTGGACACTGTCCCCGACTGCTCCGCGCCTAAAAGATTCCCAGCGCCGCGTATCTCCAGGTCGCGCAGGGCGACTTTGTATCCCGACCCCAAATCCGAGAACTCGCGCAGCGCGCCCAGGCGCTTTTCGGCCACTTCGGTCAGCACTTTGTCGCGGCGGTAGAGCAAGTAAGCGTAACCCTGCTTGTTCGAGCGCCCGATGCGGCCCCGCAACTGATACAACTCGCCCAGGCCGAGTTTATCCGCGTTGTCCACAATGATCGTGTTGACATTGGGGATGTCCAGGCCGCTCTCAATAATGGTCGTGCAGACGAGAATCTGAAACTCGTTCTCAGAAAAACGCAGCATGACGCTTTCCAGGTCGTCCGCGTGCATCTGGCCATGCGCGAATTCGACTTTGGCCGACGGCGCGAGTCGTCGTATCTTTTCGGCGACGTGGGAGATGCTTTCGACGCGGTTGTGCAGAAAATAAATCTGCCCGCCCCGGTCGAGTTCGCGCAGGACGACTTCGCGCACGAGTTCGTCGTCATATTCGCGGACGTATGTCTTGATAGGCATCCGGCCTTCCGGCGGGTCGTCAATCAGGCTCATGTCGCGGATGCCCGACAGCGACATATGCAGCGTCCGGGGGATGGGCGTCGCCGAGAGCGTCAGCACGTCCACGTTCTTGCGGATCGTCTTGATGCGCTCCTTGTGCGAGACGCCGAAGCGCTGTTCTTCGTCCACGATCAGCAGGCCGAGTTTATCAAATTTCACGTCTTTGCCGAGCAGTTTGTGTGTGCCGATGACGATGTCTACGGTTCCTTCGGCCAGACCTTTCAGAGTTTCCGTGGCCTCGGACTTGGAGACGAAGCGCGACAACATCTCGATCTTGACCGGATACGCCGCGAGGCGCTGCCGGAATGTGCCAAGATGCTGCTGGGCAAGAATCGTCGTTGGACACAGCACGGCGACCTGGCGGCCCGAATTGACGACTTTGAAGGCTGCCCGGATCGCGACTTCTGTTTTGCCGAAGCCGACATCCCCGCAGATGAGCCGGTCCATCGGCTTGTCGTCTTCCAGGTCCTTCTTGATGTCCTCAATGGCCGCGAGTTGGTCGGGCGTCTCGTCGTAAGGGAAGGCGTCCTCCATCTCCTGCTGCCAGGGCGTGTCCGGCGGCAGCGGCGGGCGTCCGGCGGCCTTGCGGGCGGCATAAAGCTTGATCAGGTCGGCGGCCATCTCCTGGACCTGCTTCTTGGCCCGCTTGGTCGCTCTAGCCCAGTCGCCGGAGTGCAGGCGCGTGACGGTCGGCGGCGAGTCCTGCGAGCCGATATATTTCTGGACGCGGTCTACCTGGTCGGTCGGCACATAGACCTTGTCGCCTTCGGCGTATTCTAAGAGCAGATAGTCGCGCTGCGCACCGTCGGTGCCTTTGAGGCGCGTGATGCCCGCGTAGCGCCCGATCCCGTGGTTGATGTGGACGACGAAATCACCCTCGCGCAGTTCGAGGTACGACGTGATCTTCAGGCCTTCTTTGAAGACGCGCTTCTGCGGCTTTTGGTGGACCCGGTGGCCGAAGATGTCCTGGTCGGTCGCCACCATGAGGCTGGCTTCCGGCAGTTTGAACCCAGACAGCAGCGAGCCGGGGATGACGTAAACGCCGCCCTCGCCGCCGACTTCCAGCCGCTCGCCGGGCGAGGCGGGGATTTTGTGTTCGGACAAAACCTCGCGCATCCGCTGCGCCTGCTCGGTGACGATGACGCACCGGAAGCGCGCGCCCAGCCAGCCGTCTAAAGCCTCGAAGAACGCGGGCATCCGTCCGGCGAAGTTCTCCATCGCCCCGGCCTGCGTTGTGATGTTCCTGCCGACCTTGAGGCCGTCCAGCCCGCGCGCCAGCAGGGACAGCAGCACGGCGGCCGACGCCTTCGGGACGGCGCTCAGCACCGTATCAAACGGGCAGGCGTGGGGGGTGTCCGGCTGCAACCATTCGCCGCGCGCGGCGCGGGTTTCGGCGATCTCGGCGATCTCTTTCTCGGTCTGCTCCCAGCGCGCTTTCGCCTGGCTCGGCTCGTCCAGGACTAATATCGCCCGCTCCGGCAGATAGTCCAGGGCGCAGACGGCGTCGGGCGAGAGGTAGGGCAGGTAGTACTCCATGTTGTCGAAGTACGCCCCGGCCTGCATCTGGGCGATGTCGCCTTCGACGCGCTCTTCCAGGCGCTGGGCGTGTTCCTCGCCCCGGTCGTCTTCGTTCGCCTGGCGCAAGGCTCTGGCGCGGGCGGGCAGTTCCTTCTGCAGTCGCGCCACAGCCTCCCGCACGCTGTCATCGCTGTAGGGGATTTCGCGGACGGCGCAGACTTCCAGGCTCTCGACTTTGCCCGACGAGCGCTGCGTCTCCACGTCGAAGAGGCGGATGCTTTCGATCTCGTCGCCGAAGAAGTCTATGCGGGACGGGCGGCGGGCGTCGCCGGGGAAGATGTCCAGGATGCCGCCGCGCCGGGTCCACTGCCCGGCCTGTTCGACGGCCTCGACGCGCTCGTAGCCGAACTCCACCAGCGTCCTCTCGATGCCCGCGATGTCTACGGTCGCGCCGGCGTTGAACTGGAGGCGGCGGTCTTTGAGCAGGTCGGGCCGGACGGTGCGCTGCAGGAACGCGCCGATGGGGCCGACGACGACGCGCGCCTGGCCGTGCGCGAGTTTTTGCAGGGCGGCGACTCGCATTCCGGTCTGTCCCAGGTCGGGCGCGCCTTCGGCGAAGATCAGCGTTTCCGTGCTCGACACAAGGCTGGCGAGTTCGTCGTCGGCGACGCCGTAGCGGGCGAGGT
The DNA here is from genome assembly GCA_964657535.1 of Armatimonadota bacterium. GTDB lineage: Bacteria > Armatimonadota > Armatimonadia > Armatimonadales > Capsulimonadaceae > CAZZVX01. The sequence continues at coordinate 12,098 of CAZZVX010000099.1, forward strand.
CCGCACACAGGCGGGTCGCCTGCTCGGCGTTGTACGTCACGACGGCGATCGGTCGGTTCGTTTCCCGCTGGAGTTGGGCCAGCAGCCAGGCTTTGGCGGGGAGCGACAAGCCTTCTAGTTGGGTGACGCCGCCCTCGGCGACGCTTTTCTTTAACTCTTGGTAGGCCGGATAGTCTTCGGCCAGTCCCGGCAGTTCGCGCAAATCCATTCGCGGCAATCCCTCTCCACTCTCACACGGCCTTGACGCGCCAAAAGGCTTCGGTGGATGCGCCCCCACCCAAGCCTTTTTGCTGCATTAGTGTGTCTTTATTATACCCGGCGGCGCTGCTCTTGACACCGGGGCATTGTTGCAAGTATAGTCTGAGTGAGGAGCCGTTTATGACTTATATCCCGACGGTGGTTGAGCAAAGCCCGCGCGGCGAGCGGGCGTATGATCTGTGGTCGCGGCTGATGAAGGACCGGATCATCTTTATCGGGTCGCAGATTGAGCCGACGATGGCGAACGTCATCGTCGCCCAGTTCTTGTTCTTGGAGAAGGAAGACCCGGACAAGGACATCGAAGTCTATATCAACTCGCCGGGTGGCGACGTGATGGCGGGCATGGCGATCTATGACACGATGCGGATGGTCAAGCCGGAGATTGCGACAACGTGCGTCGGGATGGCGGCGTCGATGGGGGCGGATCTGCTGTCGGGCGGGACGAAGGGCAAGCGTTCAGCGCTGCCCAATTCGCGGATTATGATCCATCAGGGCAGTTCGGGATTCCAGGGGACGCCGTCGGATATTCTCATTCAAGCACAGTTGGTGCAGTCCTTGAAGCGCAAGCAGATTGAGATTTTGGCGGAGAACTGCGGGCGGACGCTGGAGCAGGTGGAGCAGGATATTGACCGTGACTTTTGGATGACCCCGCAGGAGGGGGTGGCTTACGGGATTATTGACAATGTGCTGACGCGCTGAGGGCGGGGGCCGTGTTAGGAAAGCCTTTCCGGGGGAATGCCCTGGGAGGGCTTTTTTGGCGTCAGGCGACGATGCCGACCAGGACGAGGGGGGCGAGACGGATGCCGGAGCCGCTGGTGGCGAGGAGTTTGAGGGCGATTTGGGAGCCGGGTTCGGGGGTGCCGTAGGCGGCGGCGTAAAGGGCGGCGATGTCGGTGGCGGGGGCAAGCGCGGGGACGTAGCCGATGGCTTTGAAGTCGGCGTCGGGGAAGGTGTTTTTGCCGGCGGGGGCGGGCGGGGCGGCGAGGATGTGGACGGCGTGGGGGTAGTCGGGGGAGACGATTTGGAGGGTGAAGGCG
>CAZZVX010000100.1:0-13347 GCA_964657535.1 Armatimonadota bacterium
CGGCTGAAAGATGGAGGACGGGCCGTTGGCGCGTTGCCCGTAACCGTTAGTCCCCTGGGCATTGGCGGGGGAAAGCGAAGCCACCGCGCCGGAAAGCGCAGCAGACACGACCAGGACGCCGAGCCTGAAAACGGGCCGACGGCGGAACGCGGGCGAAGACTGCTGGCTCATTTCAATTTCCTTTCATACAACGCGGCAAACAGGGGCAATATTTATGAAAACGCTCTGCTTCTCTAATTTGTTCCCCACCGTCAAGGCTTTCAATCAGTCTTCTGAGTGTATAATGGAGGCAACGCCGGATGCTCGCGCATCCTTTCAGGAGACCTCATGCATACGAAACTACTTTTGTCCCTCGCCATAGGCGTTTCTCTCGCTGTGAGCGGTCATGCCGCCCCGACGGCTTCCAAAGCCGGCGGGAAGGACACGATATTCCCATCTCAATCCAGTGTCGCCGCCAAAAAGCCGTTCCAGACGGCCCCCACAGCCGCGACGAAGGGGGCGCTCGACGCCAAAGACTCGGCCGGAGCGCAGAAATTGATCGGCAAGACCGTCGCGATGCAGGGAACCGTCACGACTGTCTATGTCCCCGAAGGGAACGCCATCGTCATCCTCAATTTCAGCCCAGACTATCGGGATGCGGTCAGCGCCGTCGTCAAACATCAAGACTACGCCCTGTTCCCGGACCTGCAGACGCTGCGCGGGAAGCATCTCCTGATACACGGAACGCTGAAGGAGTACAAAGGCCGTCCAGAGATCGAACTGACCGATCCGACGCAGATCAAGCGGCTTCCCTGAGAGGAACGGCCAGTCGCTGACTGAGTTCCTCCGCGATCACCCGCGCCAGAGTCTCGTACTCCGGCGCGGTGCGCTCATAAAGGGCCGTCAGTTCGCCCAGCGAGAGGCGGCCCAGCAGCAGGCGGTAAAAAGACAGGTCATCGCGAAGCACGGCGCCAATCCTCCTGATCCGAACGCGAGAGAGATGCCGACGCGCGGGCGCGGCGTGTCTGGAGCCGCCACGCCGCGCCGTCCATCCAGATGTCGAACAGCGTGTACAAGACGCCTAAGATCGCGCCGAAGCCCAGAATGAACCCCAGCAGCAGTGGGCGCTGCTGCACGCCGAGAGACGTTTCCAGGATCGTGATCAGCCGGTGCGGGTGCAGCAGGTCCCACGAGTTGAACCGGTCAACCAGGCCGAGATAGACGCCCAGCGCGCACAGCACGAAGACCGATGCCTGCAGCGGCCAGACCACCCACCCCAGTCGTCGCCGCGCCAACCGTTCCAGGGGCCAGACGGCCAGAAAGAACGTCAGCAGGCCGCTGCCGGTGTAGACGACGTAAAAGCCGGTCAGCAGCAGCAGGTCAAGAAAGATTGCGCGGCTTCCCCGCGCCCCGAAGTAGACCGGGCCGGAAGAGTCCCCGATGGTGTCCAGATAGTGACGCCACTCGGTCAGCAGGTAGCACGTATTAGGCAGAAAGACGAGCCAGACCAGAAGCAGCGGGATCCACAGCGCCCAAACAATAGGGACGCCCGCGCGCCTCTGGGAGCGCAGGCCGCGCGCAATAAAGAAAGCCAGCGCGACCGGGATCAGGGCGAGGAACAGGTTCCAGACGACGTTGCTGATCGGTCGCATTAGTCCTCGCTCTTCCCGGCGGACTGGACGATGCGCTCCAGCGCGGCGAGATAGGCATGGAAGGCCGCCCGGCCCGCCTCGGTCGGCGTGTACGTCGTGTGCGGCTTTTTGCGGACGAATTCCTTCGCGCTGGCGACATAGCCCGCGTCTTCCAGCTTGGACAGGTGGATGGACAGGTTGCCGTCGGTGACGCCCAGCGTCTCCTTCAAAAAGCGAAAATCGGCCTCGTCGCGCGCCATCAGCGCCGACATGATGCCCAGCCGCACTTTCTGGTGGATCGTTTCGTCCAGCGACTCGACCGACTCGACGAGCCGGGCATAAGGCGCCTGCTGCACTACCATCCGTGCTTCCTCGCCATCAGGACGCCGTACCCGATATGAAAGCCGCCGAAGGTCAGCGCCATCATCGGTAGCTGCGCCGCCGGGGGCAGCAGCAAAGTCACGGCTCCCGCCAGCACAAAAGCCCCCCCCAGCGCCGAAACCGGCTTGATTGAAAACAGGCCGACTGCGCAGATCGCCAGGCCGTAGCAGAGCATCCACACGCCCCAGATGGAAAATAACAGGTTGTGCATCACGAAAAACGCCGTCAGCGCGCCCCCGGCGAAAAAGCCCGGCAGGGCGGCCAGAACGATGTGCGCGCCCAGCGGCGAAAAGACCTGCTTGCCCACCCGCGACGCCCGCCGCTTGTTGGCAATGAAGTCAATGGCGACGGCGATGACGAGTACCATCGCCCAGACCGCACCCAGCTGGGCCAGCTGCGTGTGCCGGTCTGCCAGCATCTCACGGTTCACGGAGGCCGTGTCGCCTTCATAGGAAAAAATATGCCCCACGATGCGCTGCGTTGCGGCGACACCGGCAATGGCGACCAGGCCGATCAAGACCCCGGACAGGCCGGACAGCGTGGAGTATTTGGTGGAACGCTCCATCGTCTGCCGGATCACGCGCAGGTTTTCGCGGGCCTCTTCCAGCGGGGCGGTCAGCGTGGGCATAGTGGGTGTGTCCTTTTCGGCTTTACGGCGCAAAGTGCTTTACAAAGAGATTGTAGCACACGCAGGAGCGCGTGTCAAGCGTCCGCCTTGGTCGTCAGCCCGTCTCCCAGGGCAAAGGCGACGGCCTGCTCCAGCGTCCGGGTATTGCCGGCGGACCAGGCTTTGCGGTACGCTTCCTCGCCCAGCGCCGCCCGCGCCTTGTCCAGTGATTGCCGGTGGGCATCGCTTTCTTCGGCGCTCAAGGCCGCCCAAACGCCTTCCTGAACCGCTTCCATCGCCCCGCACAGCGTCGCCGCGCGCTCCCACTCCTGACGCTGTGCGGCAATGTCGCTTAAATTCAGCAGCGTGAACGCGATTCCTAAATGGTCTTCGATCTCTATTTGAAGTGCCAGGCACTCCCGGTAAATCGCCGCCGCTTGGGCGAAATCGCCGGTCTCGTGCGCGACCGTCCCCAGGTTGCCCAACGTGTTGGCGATGGCATGAATGTCTCCGCTTTCGCGCTTGATTTTCAGGCTCTGCTCGTAGAACGCGCGGGCGGCGGCGTAGTCCTTTCGAGCAAACGCGACGCGGCCCAGACTGTTGAGCGTCAGGCCACTGCCGCGCCGGTCGCCCAGCGCCAGGTCTATCTCGTAACTCTGCTGAAACAGCGCCTGCGCCTGCGCCAGATCGCCGGTCTGCTGGGCAACGCGCGCCAGATGGAACAGCGCCGAGGAAACCCGGCGACGGTCCGGCTGACGCTCCGCGAGCGTCAACGCCTGCTGATTTAACGCCCAGGCCGCCGCCGCGTCGCCCCCGTCAAGCGCAAAGGTGGCGGCGCTCGTACAGGCGCTGGACTGGAGTGCAACATCCGCCTCCGGGGCCGCCGCGAGGGCGGCTTCCAGAAACTGACGGCCTTCCGCGAAACGGCCCCGAACGTTCCAAAAGCGGAACAGGGAGTCGGCTGTCGCCAGCGCCGCCCGGCCGTCATGGGCGATGCCCCAGGCCAGAGCGGCGCGCAGGTTGTCGCTTTCCTGGTCCAGCCGATCCAGCCAGACCGCCTGTTCAGGGCCGACCATGCCCGGCTTGGCCTGCGCGGCCAGACTCCCAAAGAAATCCGCGTGCCGTCGCGCCGTCTCTTGCTGTTCTGCTTCCGACAACTGCGCCCAGGCGAACTCGCGCAGGGTATCCAGCAGCCGAAAGCGCGTGCCGTCTTCCGAGTCTTCCGTCAGCAGCAGCGACCGCGCCCGCAACTGCGTCAGCAGGTACAGAGCCTTCGGCTCATCGCACACGGCTTCGGCAGACTCCACCGTCCAGCCGCCCCGGAAGACCGCCAGGCGCGACCAGAACGATTGCAAGTCTTCCAGAAGCAGGTCATAGCTCCACCCCACCGTCGCCCAAAGCCGCTGGTGGCGCTCCGGGGCGTCCTTGCGGCGGCTGACCAGTGTGGAAAAGCGTTCCTGCAGGCGCGTCAGAATCTGCGCGGGGGACAGCACTTGAATCCAGGCGGCGGCCAGTTCCAGCGCCAGCGGGATGCCTTCCAGGTGACGGCACAGGCGCCCGACCGCGTCGGCGTTGCGCACGGTCAGGGCGAAGTCCGCACGGGCGGCCTGCGCCCGGCCCACGAACACCTGCACGCTCGGCACGGACAGCAGCGCTTCCGGCGTGTCCGATTCGCCCGGCAGCGGCAGCGGCGGGAGCGGATATTCCCGTTCCCCCGCGAGTTCCAGCCGCTGCCGGGAAGTCACCAGACAAATCAGTCCCGGCGAAGCCGCCAGCAGGCGCGCGACCTGAAGCGCGCCGGCGTCGGCGATCTGCTCCATGTTGTCCAGGACGATCAAAGTACGGCAGTTCCCGGCCAGCGCTTCTGTGATCTGTTCCCAGGGATCATGCCCGGCATTGGGATTCAGGTCCAGGGCGTCCAGCAGGACGGTGGGCATCAGTTTGGCGTCGCTCAGGTCGGCCAGCGGCGCGAAACAAACGCGGGAATGAAACAGCGGCAGACTGCGCCGGGCGATTTCCAGCGCCAGCCGCGTCTTCCCAATGCCGCCGGTCCCCGTCAGTGTGATCAGCCGCGTCTGCCCGTCCTGGAGCCAGGTTTCCAGCCGTCCCAAATCCGGCTCGCGCCCGCAGAAGCGGGTCATCTGCCAGGGAAGACGCCGGACGTCGTTTGCTTCGGGCGACGCGCCGCTTTCCGGGGCAGCCGGACGCGGCTCATCGGGGCGCGACTGCGCCTGCACCTGCCGCGAGAGGCGGCGGCGCTCCCCCAGCGCCTCCACCGAGAGTTCCGCCAGACGCTCACGCTCCGTCAGCGCCCATTCGTCGTAAAATCCGGGCAGCAGTTCGCCGCGGTAAAGTTCCAGCGCCGTCGCCAGCAAGGAAAGTCGCCGGTGAACGTCGGTGGTTTTCTCGGCGGATTTCAGCGCCGCCTCGAATTCGGCGACATCGGCTGTCGCCATTACGGGATTGAGACGAACGCTCATCCGGTCCGTAATCAGAACACTGCCGGACGGCGTTCCCGGCGGCTCCAGTTGGCGCCGTAAGGAGGCCAGGGCTTGCTTCAAACTGTTGCGGCCCGCGTCCAAGTCGGAGTCGGGCCAGAACAAATCCACCAGTTCTTCGCGCGGATGAACCGAGCGGGGAAACAGGGCCAGGTACGCGAGCAGCGCGGCGGTTTTGGCCGTCGCAAACCGGCTGATCGTTTGCCGGCCCTGCGTCGCCTGAAAACACCCCAAAAGTTCTATCCGCCAGACCGTCTGCATGATTGTTTGCGATGAACTCCCATACGCCTATTATACAGCATCTTTGTTTCTGCCTTTGATTATGGCAGGAAAAGACGCTGTTCTGCACGAACAAGACGATGGCACAGGGGGCCGACGTTTTTATGGAACCACTTGGCACGTTTTCATTCGTCCTGCACTCGCACATCCCATACGTACTCGCCCATGGCCGTTCGCCACACGGCACGGATTGGCTGTCCGAGGCCGCGGCGGAAACCTATCTGCCATTGCTCGACGTCTGCCGCCGCTTGGTAGACGAAGGGCTTTCGCCCAAGATCACCCTCGGCCTGACCCCCATTCTCGTCGAACAGTTGCGGGACCCCAGTTTTCAGGACGAGCTTTCGGACTACCTGCGCGGCAAGGTCGCGGCGGCGCGTGACAATCAAGAGCAGTTCGAGCGCGATGGCAACTACCACATGGCCTATCTGGCCCGCTGGTGGGACGACTGGTACAGCGCGCGCCTGACCGAGTTCGAGGGCCGCTACGGGCGTGATATTGTCGGCGGGTTCAAGGCCTTGCAGGACGCGGGCCACATTGAGATCATCACCAGCAGCGCGACGCACGGTTATTCCGCCCTGCTGTCCCAGGACGCCAGCATTCAGGCGCAGGTGAAGCAGGGCATCACCGCCTACGAAGGCCATTTCGGACGCAAGCCGCGCGGCTACTGGCTGCCGGAATGCTCGTACCGGCCCCGCTACCATTGGAGCGCCCCGGTCGCTATTCCCGACGAGCCGACGACGCCGTACCTGCGCAAAGGCGTGGACGAGTTTTTGGCCGAAAACGGTATTGACTTTTTCTTTGTGGAGGGCGGCCTGCTGCACGGCGGCGAAGTGCTGGGCGTCTATGCCGACAAGTTCGGCCCGCTCAAAGAACTGCTCAAGCAGTTCGAGAAAGAGACCGTCGGGGAGAAATACCGACCGTACACGCCCTACAAGCCGTACCTGGTCAATTCGTCCGGCAATCCGTCACAGCCGCCGCTGGCCGTACTGGGGCGCGACTCGGCGACGGGCGAGCAGGTCTGGAGCGGCGACAAGGGCTACCCCGGCGACGAATGGTACTTGGAGTTCCATAAAAAATTCGTCTCCGCCACCGACAAGTCGCTCGGCCTGCGCTACTGGCGCATCAGCCCCGACAAGGCCGACATCGGCGCGAAGCGCCTGTACGAGCCGCGCCGCGCCGAAGAACGCATCCGCGACCACGCCGCCCATTTCGTCCCGCTCGTCAAGGACGTGCTGCGCGCCCAGGCCGACCCGTCCTCCATCGTCTGCGCCATTTACGATACCGAGTTGTACGGCCACTGGTGGTTTGAAGGCCCCGGCTGGCTTTACGGCGTCCTGAAACAGATGGCGCAGGACCCGGAGATCACACTGCAGACCGTCTCCGAGTATCTCGCCGAACACCCGGCGACAGAACACGTCACCTTGCCCGAAGGCTCCTGGGGCGAGGGCGGCTTCCATTACATCTGGCTCAACGAAGAAACCGCCTGGTCATGGAAACTGGTCTACGAAGTCGAGCGCGCCATGATTGACCTGGCCCAGAAATACGGCGACAACGCCGCCGTCGCCCCCATTCTCAAACAAGCCGCCCGCGAAGCGCTCTTGCTGATGGCCTCCGACTGGCAGTTCTGCATTTCGACGGGCGGCGCGAAAGACTACTCCGAGGTGCGCCTGCGCAATCACTATGATAATTTCCAGGCGCTCGCCGGCCTGACGCGCCGCGCCGGGGACGGCAAAGAGTTGTCCGTCGGCGACTGGAAAAACATCGCCGAATGCGAGGCCCGCGACAGCATCTACCCGGACATCAACCCGAAGTGGTTCGCCAATGTTGAACACCGCGCAACCGAGTAGGCATTGACAGGCAGGAATCGCGCAGGGACGCATAGAAAAGACAGCAAAGCGGGAACAACAGACCAAACGCATCGCAGAGGAGATCAGGCTTATGAAAGCCGTCGTCATGGCGGGAGGCGAAGGGACGCGGCTGCGCCCCTTGACATCCAATCGGCCCAAGCCGCTGGTGCCGATTCTCAACAAGCCGTGTATGCAGCACAGCATCGAGCTGCTCAAGCGCGCCGGAATCACTGACATCGTCGTCACCCTGTATTATCTCGCCGATGAGATTCAGGGCTATTTCGGCGACGGGTCGGAACTCGGCGTGAACTTGATCTACACCATCGAAGACACGCCGCTCGGCACGGCGGGCAGCGTGAAGAAGGCGGAGGAGTACCTCAAAGACGACACCTTTATCATCGTGTCCGGCGACGCACTGACGGACATTGACGTGGACAAGGCACTGGCTTACCACCGGGAAAAAGAGTCCATAGCCACTCTGGTGCTGCAGCACGTGGACAACCCCCTGGAGTTCGGCGTCGTCATCACCGACGATGAGGGACGCATCCGGCGCTTTCTGGAGAAGCCGTCCTGGGGCGAGGTCTTCTCGGACACGGTCAATACGGGGATGTATATCTTGGAGCCGTCCGTGTTCCAATATATGCAGCCGGAGAAGAACTACGACTGGTCCCAGGACATCTTCCCGCAGCTGCTGACGGAAGAGAAGCCCATGTTCGGCTACGTGATGGGCGAGTATTGGACGGACGTCGGCTCGCTGCAGCAGTACCGGCAGGCGCAGTACGAGATGCTCGGCGGCAAGACGACTCTGCCCATCGAAGGGCAGCGCGCGGGCGGCGCCATCTGGATCGGCGAGGGGACCGAGATTGACCCGTCGGCGCAGATCGTCGGCCCGGTCCTCATCGGCAAGAACTGCCGGATCAACGCCAACGCCCACATCGGCCCGGAGACCGTCATCGGCGACAACTGCCTGATCGAAGAAGGCGCGACTCTGCAGCGGGCGATCATCTGGGACAGCAACTACATCGGCAAGCGGACGCAGCTCACGGGCTGCACGGTCTGCTTCCGCAACACGATCAAGGACGACGTCACCATCCAGGAAGGGGCCGTCGTCGGCGACCGCTGCCACATCGAAAGCGGCAGTACGCTGCGCCCGTTGATCAAGCTCTGGCCCGACAAGGTCATCGAGGCCGGCTCCGTCGTGACGATGTCGCTCATCTGGGGCAGCAAGTGGCAGGGGGCGCTGTTCCGCGATCTGGGCGTGTCGGGCATCGCCAATGTCGAGATGACCCCGGACTTTGCCACCAAGCTCGGCGCGAGCTACGGCGCCTTCCTAAAAAAAGGCTCGACCGTCATCACCAGCCGCGACTCGACGCTGGTCTGCCGGATGCTCAAGCGCGGCCTGCTCGCGGGCCTGGTCTCGGTCGGCGTCAACGTGCTGGACGACGAGAATATGCCCATCCCTATCTCGCGCCACTCCATCCGGGCCAACAGCGCGGCGGGCGGCATCCATGTCCGGCTCGCGCCCGAACAGCCGAGTCTCGCGTCAGTGGAGTTCTTCGACAAGAACGGCATCTATCTCTCGACCAACGGCCAGCGCAAGATCGAGACGATCTTCTACCGGGAGGACTTCGGGCGGACGGCGGCGGATGAGGTCGGCGAGATCAATTACACGGCCCGCGTCGTGGAGCGCTACGGCCAGGACTTCTTCCGGCAGCTCAACACGGAGGCCATTCAGAAACGCAACCTTCGGGTGGTCGTGGACTACGGCTACAGCCGAATCTCCGGCATCCTGCCGCAGATGCTCGGCCAAATGGAGACCGACACCATTGCCCTGAACGCCTACAACGACGCCAAGCGCGCCCCGAAGTGCTTCGCCGACCGCAAGCCGCTGCTGGAAACGCTCTCCAACATTGTCGTCACGCTGAAGGCCGATTTGGGCGTCCTACTCTGGGACGACGGCGAGCGCTTGACGGTCGTGGACGACACCGGACGCATCCTGGCGGGCGGCGACTTGCTGGCATCGTTCGCCACCCTGGTCGCCACGGCGCAGCCGGGCGCGCAGGTCGCCGTCCCCGTGACGGCCCCCTCGGCCATTGAAAAGATCATGGCCGCGCACGGCGGCGGCGTCACGCGCACCAAGACCGACGTGCGCGCGCTGATGGGGACGGCGGCGGAAAGCAAGGAAGGCATCACGCTCGCCGCCGACAGCAACGGCGGGCTGGTCTTCCCACAGTTCCACCCGGCTTTTGATGCCCTGTTCGCGTTCGCCAAACTGATGGAAATGCTGTCGGTGCAGGAGACCTCGGTCAGCCAGGTCCGTCAGGGGCTGCCGAAGTATTGCATGGCGTCCGAGACGGTTCCCTGCCCCTGGGAGATCAAGGGCCGCATCATGCGCGAACTCATGGACGACACGCATGACCAGCGCGCCGAACTGCTGGACGGCATCAAGCTCTACAAAAGCGACGACGCCTGGACATTGATCCTGCCGGACGCGACTGACCCCTCGTTCCGCGTTTATGCCGAAGCGCCCACTCAGGACCAAGCCAACGAAATGGTCCACCGCTACGTCCTGCGCATCGGCGCCCTCAAAGGCCACTAACTGGCACAACAGAAACGGCCCCGCGACTTGCCTGCGTCGCGGGGCCGTTTTTCTTTCAGACTTTCTACTTTGCCGGGGCAGCGGCAGCCACATGACGGCGAATCAGATCGCCGATGTCCGAATTGCCGTAGCGGGCGGCGATGCTTAAGACCGTCTCGCCGCTGTGGTTCTTGACGCTGACATCCGCGCCTTTGTCAAGCAGCAGCGTGACCATGTCTTTGCTGCCGTTCATCACGGCGCGCATCAGGGGCGTGTAGCCGCTGTTCGCGTCAGCCGCATTGATGTCGGCCCCTTTGCTCAAAAGCAGCGTGACCAGTTCCGTGTTCTGCGACTCGATGGCGCGCGAAAGGAGCGATTCTGAATTATACTGAGACGTGACGTTGGGGTCCGCGCCCGCATCCAGCAGCAGGGCGGCGACATCCGCGCCGCTGCCGCTGTCGGGGCTGTTTCCCGAATAATGGCCGGCGATCAGGGTCAGCGGCGTTTCGTTGTAATTCGTCAGCGCATTGACATCGGCTTTAGCGGCGATCAGGGTCTTGACAACATCCGTTGCGTGGCTGCTGACCGCGAGGTGCAGGGGAGTCATGCCCAGCGAATCCGCCGCGTTGACATTGGCATCGTGCGCCAGCAGCAGGGCGACCAGGGCGGTGTTGCCTTTAATGCGCGCGGCATAGTGCAGGGCGGACTGGGCGCGCGCATCGCGGGCGTTGACATCCGCGCCCGTGCGCAGCAGGGCCAGCGCCGTGTCCGGTGCGCCCCACAGCGCGGCGACGTGCAGGGGCGCCGCCCCCGTCGTCACACGGGCGACGGCCAGCAGCGGGTCGGCCTTCAGCAGTCGGGTGAGCGTGGGGACGTCGTCCTGGGCGGCGGCTTCATAGACCGCCGTTTGACGGTCCATGACGGCCTTGTACTGAATCAGCAGGCCGTGGGCCAGTTTGTCACGGTGCAGGAGCGAATACAACAGCGGGCTGAGACCCAGACTGTCGTGGGCATTGACGGGAGCGCCGCGCTCGATCAGCAATTCTTCCATGGCCGCCCGGTTCGCATCGGAGCCGGGGCTACCGTCATCCACGTCCGAGTGCATGGCGGCATGAAGCGGCATATCGCCGACTTTGTTGCGAAGAGTGAGCAGCGCCCCCCGATCCAGCAGCAGTTCGATGACTTCCCGGCTGTGGGCGGCGGCGGCGATGTGCAGCGGCGTGTCCCCGTGCCGGCTGCGGATGTTGACATCCACGCCCTTATCCAGCAGCGTCTTGACCAGCGCGACGCTGCCCTGCCGGGCCGCCAGATGCAGCGGAGTCAGGCCGTCGTTGTCAAAGGTCTTCAGACTCGCGCCCTTGTCAATCAATAGCGCCAGCATCTCGGCGCTGCGCCCGCCGTAGCCTTGCAGGACGAGACTGATCGGCGTGCGCCCGTTGCGGTCTGCGGCGTTGATGTCCGCGCCTTTGCTGAGCAGCAGGGCCGCCATGTCCGTGCGCCCGCTTTCAACAGCCGTAAAAAAGGGCAGATCGCCGTAGTCGCTCTGCGACTTCACGAGACTGGGATCGGCTTGAAGCAGGGCCGTCACGGTCTCCGTCTGCCCTTCCTCAATCGCGCGCCGCAGAGCTTCCGTGGGCGACGGCGCAGGCCGGGTCGGCTGAATGGGTGGTTCCGGCTCAGGGTTAAGAACCTGTACGGGGGCGGGCGGCGAAACGGGCCGAGGCTGCTCGGTCACGGAAACAGGCGTGTTCTGCGCCTGGGCCGGGCTGAGAACCGCCGTCATGGGCAGGAGGCCGCCGAAGACCAGCAAAATCTTGCCGCGTCGGGATAAGCGAGTAGTCATAGATCGCCGTTCACCGCGCCTGGCCCGGTTTCCTGCTCAACACAGGGCCGTCTGCTGCAAATGCGCTTGGAGTTCCTGGTAATCGGTGAAGATGAACGCCGGCTGGGTCGCGCGCAGCGCGGCGAAGTCGTAAAAGCGCCCGTGCCGCTCCGGCAGAAACAGCGCCGTCTGCGTCCCGGCGGCGTGGCCGGCGAGGACGTCCGCCGTGTAGTCCCCGACGAACAGCGCCCCCGCCGGGTCGGCGTCCAGATGCGCGAGCGCCTTCTGGACAGGCTCAGGGTGCGGCTTGTAGTGCGTGATGTCGTCGCCCGTTACGATTGCTTGGAAGCAGCGGCCAATGTCCAGCGCTTCCAGCGCCCGCATCACCTGTGGGCGCGGCGAAGACGTGACCAGTCCCAGCGGGATGTCCGAGGCGCGGCACCATTCCAGCACGTCCCGGACGCCGGGATACAACTGCGGGGCCGCGAACGCGAGCGTCAGCCCTTCATGCACGTGCCGCCCGAACTCCGGCCCGGACGGCAGATCAAATTCGTCGGCGACTTCTTCATACTCCCGATAAAAGAAGCGCTGAATAATGGTCTTCTCCGGCAGTTCCCGCTCGTAATGGGCGAGCGCGTGCTGAAACGCCTGGAGCCACAATTCAAGCGAAGGCGTCAGCGTGCCGTCGAAGTCGAAGAGAATGGTTTGGTAAGGCATAGCGGAGAAATCTAGGGGGTCGCAGTCGCGGCACGAGCGATGCGGTTGCCGTCGCCGATGTCCGAAATCGCAGGGGACCGGCCGCCGGGTTCCTGCGTCCACTGAATGATGTTGTTGTCGCCGAGCATGACGATATGCTTGACGGTGCCGGTGACGGTGATGCGGTCGTGGTCGCCGAGGACGGTCAGCGTGTCGGTGTCGCCGTTGAAAGTGAGGTTGTCGTAGTCGCCGGCGGCGACGGCGCTCTTGTAGTGGCCGAAATAGGTGTGGGTGTCGTGGTCGCCGGCGACCGTCAGGCTGTGACCGCCGGAGAACACGTTCAGCGCGATCCCGGCGATTGCGAAGAGGGTGAGGGCGACGCCGATCTTCCCCCGGCGTTTCTGTTTGCGCGGATGGGCGGCCTGGGCCGCCACGTAGGTGGCCGCCACGGCGGCGGACGCCTGGCCCGCTATCTTATGCGCCTGCTGCGCCGCCGTGTGCAGGGTCTCGTTGACGGTTTCGGCGAGTTTGGGCGAGGCGGCGGACGGCGGCGCGCTTTGCTCCGCTCGTTGCGCCTGGACCTGCTGCCAGATTTCTTCGGGAGTCAGGTCCAGGCCGAGTTCCTGGACGACGGCGCCGATCTCGACGGTCTCCCGGCCCCGCTTCGCTTCCTCCTGCTTGCGCGATTCGAGCGCGTTCAGGGCGGCGTTCAATTCGTCCGCCGTGACGCGCCGCTGGGCGGGCGGCACGGCCTGCACTGGCGGCGTCTCATGTTCGGGTTCCTGCTGCAGCATTCTGGTGTTGTTATACCCGACCGCAGGCAGGAGAAGCGCGCACAAGAGGCGAATGGCCCGCTATGAAATTGTTGACGGTCCGCGCAATTCGCCTGGCGTGTGTCCTGGCGCTGGCACCGGTTTGGCTGCCGGGGGACGCAGCGGACGAAAACCCGCCGCCCGCGCCCGCCGCAGAGTCGGCCCCCTCGGCGCCGACGTGGGGCGTCCTGGACCCGCTGACACGCCTGCTGCCGAT
>CAZZVX010000101.1:0-13344 GCA_964657535.1 Armatimonadota bacterium
CCGGTACAATACAGGCGATTTTAACACCTTATGAGCATCCTCACCGTCAGCAATGTCGCCAAAAGTTTCGGCACCGAACTGCTGTTCACCGAAGTCACTTTCACCATCGCCGCCGGGCAGAAAATGGGACTCGTCGGGCGCAACGGCAGCGGCAAGACCACCTTCCTGCGCATCCTGCTCGGCCAGGAAACCCCCGACGCCTCCCTCGTCGGCGGCAAAATGCTCCCCGGCAAAGTCTCCCTCGCCGCCGGACGGCGCCTCGGCTATCTGCGCCAGGAAGCCCCCGTCCACCCCGAACACACCGTTTTAGAGGAAGCCCAGACCGTCTTTGAACCCGTCCGCGCCCTCGAAACACGGCTCACCGAACTCGAACACGCCATGACCGACGCCCCCGACGACGACGCCCTCGAAGCCGCCATGAACGACTACGCCGCCGTCCGCGACGCCTTCGACGCCGCCGGCGGCTACCACCACGCCGACGAACTCGACACCGTCCTCCAGCGCCTCGGCTTCCACGAGCGCGACTACGATAAGCGCGTCGGCGCCTGCTCCGGCGGCGAACAGACCCGCCTCGCCCTTGCCAAGATCGTCCTGTCCAAGCCCGACCTGCTCATTCTCGACGAACCCACCAACCACCTCGACATCGCCGCCACCGAATGGCTGGAAGGCTTCCTCAAGAACTACGAAGGCGCGGTGCTACTGGTCAGCCACGACCGCTACTTCCTGGACGCCGTCGTGGACACCGTCGCCGACTTGGAGAACCAGCGCCTGACACTCTACAAGGGCAACTACTCCCACTTCCGCCTGCAGAAAGAGGAGCAGATCGCCCGCCAGCAGGCGCAGTTCTCCCAGCAGCAGGCCGAGATCAACCGCCTGGAAGCCGTCATCAAGCGCAACATGGGCGCGGACTCCATCCAGAGCGCCATGCGTCACAAGATGCAGGGCCGCATCGAGAAGATGGACAAAGTGGATCGCCCCCAGACCGACACCAGCACCGTCGCCGCCAAGTTCGACGCCGACGGCGCGGGCCGCATCGGACGCGAAGTCGTCCGCATGGAAACCCTCAGCAAAGTCTACGGCGAGCGCACCCTCTTCCAAAACCTCAGCGCCCTCATTGAACGCGGCGACCGCGTCGGCCTCGTCGGCCCCAACGGCGCGGGCAAGACCACCCTCGTCAAGATCATGCTCGGCACCGAACAGTCCACGCGCGGCGCGCTGACCCTCGGCCACAACGTCCGCCTGTCCTACTTCTCCCAGCACGCCGCCGACAGCCTGGAACCCGACCGAAGCGTCATCGACTCCCTCACCGACATCGCCGACTTCACCGAGACCGAGGCCCGCAACTACCTCGCCCGCTTCCTCTTCACCGGCGACGACGTGTTCAAACTCGTCGGAATGCTCTCCGGCGGCGAGAAAAACAAACTCGCCCTCGCCCGCATGATCGTCGCCCCGTGCAACCTGCTCATCCTCGACGAACCCACCAACCACCTGGACATCGCGAGCTGTGAAGCCCTCACCCAAATGCTCGCCAACTACGCCGGAACGCTGTTGCTCGTTTCCCACGACCGTTATCTACTCAACGCCGTCACCACCAAAACCCTCGCCTTGATGGGAACCGACGTCCGCCCGACCCTCTTTGAAGGCAACTACACCGCCTGGCGCGAAGCGAGCAAAGCCCCCCCCGCCCCCAATAATGTGGGGGGCAGAAGGAACAGCCCGACGCCGAAGCAGCCCGTCAACGCGCCTAATCCCGTGTCCACTCTGGCTCCCCCATTATTGGGGGCGGGGGGGGCTTCCCTCAACGCCCGCGAACTCAGCAAAGCCCGCGTCAGGGCTAGGGAAGCCGTCCTCACCACCGAATCCGCCGTCAACGCCCTCGAACAGCGCGTCGCCGACGTGGAAGCCCGCCTCGCCAAGCCCACCGGCGCCGTCGCCGACATGATCTCCCTCGCCGCCGAACACACCCGCCTCCAGGACGACCTCGCCGCCGCCCTCGCCCGCTGGGAACGCGCCGTCGCCGACAGCGAAGCCCTCGGTGCGTGACTGCCTCCACCGGGCGGTATAATGAAAAGACAGGAGTACCCCCGACATGGCTGCAGAATTGATAAAAGAACGTCGCGAGGCTTTGGAGCGGGAAATCGCGCAAATCCGAGAGAAATACAAAGACCAGCCTCCCGCCGTCGTTGGACGAACCAGCCCCGACTTCCTGGAAAAGTATACGGGGATGTTCGCCAACGATCCTGTCTTTGATGAAATGATCCGTTCTATTGAGGAAGAGCGCGAGCGCGAACGTCGGGAAGCGCGGGGCGGGAACTGCGACGAACCGGTCGGCCCACCTCCTCGTTCCTCGGTCACAGGGTCCTCCCGCTTCGGGAGGATTAAGAGGGTAAACGTGACGCCGCACTCCGAATCCTCCCGCTTCGGGCGAAGCCTTTCGCCGCAGGCGAACGAGGACCCCAGCGAAGCGGGGAGGTGGGCCTTCTTACGGCGTCTTGGCACGAACCGCGTTGATCGGAACCGTCTTGGTCTCGCCCTCCCGCAACGTCAAATACACGCCGCGCGCATAGTTCGGGTACTTCGGGTTGCTGTTGTTCATGGGGTCTATATCAATGTTGCTGCTGTCCCAGCCGCCGGACAAAGATAGCCAATTGGTGCCGGGCGCGAGCCGCAGGGCGTAGTGTCCGTGACCGTCCACGGTCGCAGACGATGAGCCGCCCATAGACGCCGGATAGCGCGGGCCGAGGACGTTGATAAACGGCCCTGTTGAACCGCCGGGAATAGGCTGTCCCGTTTTCTTGTCGTAGACCGTGCCGGTGAGGACTGCGCCGTGCGTGAGAATAAGATCGGGAACGCCGGAAACGACGCCTGGCTTTATGGCGATTCCTGTCCGCGCCGCCGCGACCCATTTGGGGTCAGCGTCCCATCTGCCTGGTTTGGCCGTCTCAATCACGTCGTAATGTCCCTTTTCCAGCCCCCGCAGTTGAAAGAAGCCATCCGGCCCCGAAACGGTTTGAACATCTTCTTTGTCTACTTCACTTCGGTTGTGGCTTGCCTCAAACGCCGCCTCGTAGACCTCCATACTTTGCTCTTCCATGTGCGCGATAACTGGGACGCCAGCGGCGGGCTTGCCGTCTGCGTAAACGATGCGACCGACGATGGCGCCGCCAGTCGCCGTGCTGGTGACGATGGGAGTGGCTGCGCTTCCGGCTGCGACCTTTCCCGTCGTGCTGTACGTGATGCGGAAGTTGGTCCGCTGGGTGTAGACGCCGCCCGCGTACAGCGGCCATTCGTCGGACGACTGTGATTTCCAGGCGAATGGCTGGCGTTCCAGCAGGCTGTCCAGATTGGAAGCCTCTGGCCTTGTTCCGGTGATGACGCCGCCCCCGGCGGTTGGGGTGATGGAACTGACTGTGAAGCCGGGCGGCAGAATCTTCGTCAGGCCTGCCTTTGTCAGTGGAACCGGCGCGACCCCCGCCAGCGGCTGGAAATAGTACGGCTGGGAGTTGACCAATTGATTTCCGGCGGCATCGCGGGCCGTGATCGTCAGGGCGTACAGCCGGTTTCGGAACAAGACCGGCGTGTTGCCGGAAAGCGGCAGCGTCATTGATGTCGTCGGTAAACCGTTGTGGAAGTGCGGGTCTGCGCTGTCAAAGTTCAGGCTGCTTTCGCTGCGGTTTCCATGCGGCCCCAAAATCACCTCCGACAGCGATGCCTCGTACTGCGCCGCGCCAGGATAGCGCGGCCAGGTGACGGTCATTGCGGCGTCGGCGACGCGCAGGGGGTGATGCTCGTCTCCATTGGATGCCGCAAACGGTGCGCCTATCGTCAGGTAAGGCCGGGCAATAAAGGGCGGCAGGACGCCGACACGGCCCGTCACCGTGAAGCGGCTCAGGCCGCCGCTGCCCGTCTGCGGAGACATGAGATTTATCTGCGCCGCGTGCTGGGCCGTATGTGTCGGCTGCTGCTGGAGCGATGAACTCCAGCTGGGCATCTCGTAAACGGCACGGAAAACAGGCAAGTAATAACAGCCGTTGGCATCCGCCGTGACATCGGGATAAATCAGCGTGCGCGTGTCGTTGTAGTCGTAAGGGCCGTCCATGAAATTGGCCGACCTGTACAGGCTGACATTGGGCGAGAACGTGAAGCCGTTGACGGGCTTGCCGTCCCCAAACTGAACGCGGCCCGCCAAGATCGCCGGGGCGTCTTGCAGCGCCCGGCTGATCCAAATCAGGCCGTCGGTCGGGTCATGGCTTTTCTTGTACCAGACGCCCAGCAAATACTCGGCATAAAAGAAATGGGGACGCCGGGCCAGGACTTCTTCCAAAACGCGCCGATCATGGACGGACGGGCCGCCGCTGCCATACATCGTGCTGACAACGGCATCGGCTTTGCACTGCTGAAGAAGCGTCTTGTCGTTCTCCGTCAGCAAGGCCGGATACAGGACGGCTTTGTTGAAGACCGATAAAATCTGGATCGGCTGAACAGTTCCTCCGCCCGGCAATGCGGACGGAAACTGCGCCAGATAGCCGTCCGGCGCGGCCCAGGGATGCGGCTGTTCCGCCGTATCTGCCAAGGCGCGGTTGGTGTTGGACGGACGGCTGACGGCGATCACGAGCAGGCCCGCGACGACCGCGACCAGAGTGGTCACGACAATAACGGCGCGAAGGAGTCGGGACACGCGGGGCGGTCGGGGCGAGCCGCTCAATATCTGCTGAATACGCTGCCCGACCTGCGACTGGAACGGAACGACGCCCAGGCCCAGCCGCCGCTCGGCACGGGACGGTGTCAAACGCTCGGCCAGCGACAGCAGGCAGTCGGCATAGGCGCGGGCTGGGCAGCCCTGCGTCAGCGCCAGCACGTCGCAGACCTCCTCGGCGGCCAGTTCCATCCGGCGGACCAGCAGCCACAACAGCGGCTGCGGCCAGAGCAGCGCGCACGTCAGCCGCGCCGCCAGAGTCCAGGCCACATCGCGCCGCTCCTGATGCGCCGCTTCATGGGCGACAATGGCCTGAAGTTCCGCCGCGTCAAAATCGGTGGCGTAAGTGTTCGGCAGATAAACAACGGGCCGCCAAAAGCCCGCGAGAAACGGACTGCGAACTTCGGCGGAAGCCCGGAGTTCAAGTGCCGAAGCATAATTTACGGCAACGCTGCGGCGATGCAATCGCCAGAGCACCCATTGGCCGAAAACAATTCCAGCCAGCAGCCAAACGACGCCTGCCGCCCACAGTACAATCGCTGCCAGGTACAGCCGACTTGTCCAGGCAAGCAGCGGGGCAGGGGTAACGATTTCCGCAACGGGCGCGACCCTCGGCGGGTTTGCCGCCGGCGCGATCAGAGTCGGCGTGATCTTCGGGGATTTGCCGGCAGGCGTCCCGTCGGCAGCGCTGACAGGCGCGGGCGGCGTGACGACAGGCGCGAACGTGGCCTGCGGCGGCGCTTGGGGCAGAGACACGCGCACTAAAGGATGAGGGCGCGGGGCGAAGAAAATGGAAAACAAGACCGTGCAGACGACGGCGCAAAGCGTCGCCCGATACGCGGTGGATTGGGCCAGCGGGCCGCGCCGCCGGAGCGCCGCTCCCAGGCACAGCCCCAACAGTAGGACGAAACTCGATTGAAGCAGCAACACGAGACCGCTCTGCGCCATCGCCCGGCAAATTTCAACAATTGTTCCCTGGCTCATAGCTGTCCCTCCTCGGAATGCGCGTCAATGAGCTGCCGGAGACGCGACAATTCGTCCGGCGAAACGTGTTCGCTCTTCATCAGGTGTGACACCAGACTGTAAACGGAGCCGCCGAAGACTCGCGACAGCAGATCGCGCGCCGCCGACTCGGTCACTTCGGACTGCCGGTACAGGGGCCGAAAGACAAACGTGCGCTCCTGCGCCTCGTGCGCGACCGCGCCCTTTGCTTCCAGTTTCCGCAGCAGCGTCTGCACCGTGCTGTGCGCGACCGGGGCCGTCTGGCACAAATCTTCCGTGATCTGCCGCGCCGTCGCCTCGCCGCGCTGCCACAGTGTCTGCATGATCTGCAGCTGCATCTTGCCCAATCTGGGACCCGATTTTGTCATAGGAGCCTCTTGTCGCCTTTGGTAAATCTACTTTGGTAGACATAATAGAATTTACCCTGGTAAATGATGAATGTCAAGCCGTCAATAAATTATTTTTCAGCGTCTTTAGCAAACAGGGGCGCTGAGGCGATAAAATCATTGCACAGCGGGAAGGAAACACGCCTGCCGCTGTGGAACTGTGCGTTGTCGTTCGCATTGCCGGAAAGGAGGCACGACCCAATGACTGCGTTATCTTACACACATTCTGCACAATGGCTGCTTCGCTCCGGCGTTTCTGCGACATGACCCCTCCGTAAAGTTGGTCCCTTCGCGCGTACCCAAGCGTCCGGCTGTTGTGCCGGTCGCTTTTTTATGTACGTCTGTGAGGGATACGGTGAACGGAAGACATCAACTATTGGCGCGGGCGCGGCATGGCGACCCGTCCGCGAAAGACGCGCTGGTGCGCGCGCTTCGCCCGCGCCTGTCGCGTATGGCACTGCACTACGCTCGTGTGAGCGGCGAGAACGCCGACGATCTGCTTCAGGAATCTTGGGTCGGCCTGCTGGACGCGCTGCCGAATCTGGATTTGACGGTCGGGACGCCGGAGCAGTATCTGCTGCGGTGCGCCCGATGGCGGCTGCTGGATGCTATCAAGCGTGGTCGCCTGCGCCGCTGCCTGCCGCTGGACGAGTCCGTGACGGGCGGCCTCAACCGAGCCGCTGATGACGGCGGATTGGCGGCCATTGCCCCTGCCGAATTCGTGCGGGGACTGAAAGCCACACAGCGGGCCGTTGTCGCCTGCCTGCTGCGCGGCCTGACCTGGCGCGAAGCCGGGGACGCGCTCGGCTGCACATCGGCCAATGTCGCCTACCATGTCCGGCAAATCCAACGGGAATATCACGCCTGGCACACGGAGAGCGTTTAGCAAACCAGTCTGGCGAGGCGATAGAAAATCACGGGCGCGGGAAAATTCCAGCGCGTCCGTGGAAGGAGGCTGAAAAACGTGATGGAAATCACCACAGCCCCCGCCGGGTCCGCCCGGTAGCGGGGACTGCCGGGGCGCTGGAAACGGCGTCCCGGCAAACACCATTCTGGGGAACCCAGTGCCAAAAATAAGGGTTGAACGGTTGCTATGATTTCCCGATTCTTCTCCTATTACCGGCCTCACCGGCGGCTGTTTGTGCTGGACTTTTCGTGTGCGGTCGTGTCCGGGCTTCTGGAATTGGCCTTTCCGCTGGCGGTCAAGGCGTTTGTAGACCATCTGCTGCCGAGCCAGAACTGGGGCTTGATCCTGGGTGCGACGGCGGGGCTGCTGGCGATTTATTTGCTGAACACGGGCTTGCAGTACACCGTCAACTACTGGGGCCATGTGCTGGGCATCTCGCTGGAAACGGAGATGCGGCGCAAGATTTTCGACCACCTGCAAAAACTCTCATTCCGATTCTACGACAATCAGAAGACGGGGCGCTTGGTCGCCCGCGTGACCAAAGACCTGGAAGACGTCGGCGAAGTGGCCCATCACGGCCCCGAAGACGCCTTCATTGCCGTGATAACGTTCCTGGGCTCGTTTGTTCTCATGTTCACGCTCAACCCGACGCTGGCGCTGGTCACGGGCTTGGTCGTGCCGCCGATGACCTGGATTTCAGCTCGCTATGGCCGGGCGATGACCGAGAACATGAGGGCGCTCTTCGGACGGGTGGGGGACTTCAACGCGCGCATTGAGGAGAACGTCGGCGGCATTCGCGTGGTGCAGGCCTTCGCCAACGAAGACCACGAACGGAGTTTGTTCGCCCGCGACAATGCGCGTTACCGGGAGACGAAACTGGACGCCTATCGCTTGATGTCCAAGAGTATGTCGCTCAGTTACATGACCATGCGGATCGTGCAGCTGTTCGTGATGATTGCGGGCGCGTACTTCGTGCTGCACAAGCAATTGACCATCGGCGGCTTTATGGGCTTTCTGCTGCTGGTGAACGTCTTTTTTCGGCCCGTGGAGAAGATCAACGCGGTGCTGGAAACCTACCCAAAGGGCATTGCGGGCTTCAAGCGCTACACCGAGTTGCTGGACACAGACCCGGATATTGCCGACGCGCCGGACGCCGTAGATGTCGGAACGCTGCGAGGCGACATTTGTTTTGACGGTGTGACCTTCGGCTACGACGCGCACCGGAAGGTTCTGCATGACATTGACCTGACCATCCATCCGGGCGAGACCGTCGCCTTCGTCGGGCCGAGCGGGGCGGGCAAGACGACGCTCTGTTCCTTGCTGCCGCGCTTTTATGATTTAGACGCGGGTCGCATCACGATTGACGGCCTGGACGTAAGAGAAATGACGCTGGCTTCGCTGCGCCGCAACATCGGTATCGTGCAGCAGGACGTGTTTTTGTTCGCGGGGACCATTCGCGAAAACATCGCCTATGGCCGTCTGGGCGCAACGGACGATGAAATACTGGAAGCCGCGCGGCGGGCGCGATTGGACACGCTGATCGCTGGGCTGCCGGACGGGCTGGACACAGTGACGGGGGAGCGGGGCGTGAAACTCTCCGGCGGGCAGAAGCAGCGCATGGCGATTGCCCGGATGTTCCTGAAAAACCCGCCGATCTTGATCCTGGATGAGGCCACTTCGGCGCTGGACACGGAAACCGAGCGGGCCATTCAAGCGTCTTTAGCGGAACTTGCCGTAGGGCGGACGACGCTGGTGATCGCGCACCGCCTGGCGACGATCCAGAACGCCGACCGGATCGTGGTCGTGGACGAGACGGGCGTGGCGGAGCAGGGCGGGCACGACGATCTGCTCGCCTCCGCCGGGGTGTATCGGCGTCTGCACGAGGCGCAGTTTCGCGCCTGACTCTACTTGGCGTAAAATCCAGGGGCGAGGATGATTTCCAGCCCCGCCCAGCGCTCGCGCAGGACGCCGGCCAGCGCGCGCAGCCCCCAGACCTCGCTGCGGGCATGGCCGACAATCACGACGCCGATGCCCGTTTCCAGCACGCCGATGCGGCCCGGCTGCCGGTACTGGCCGGTGATGTAAACGTCCGCGTCCCGCGCCGCCGCCAGATGCACCAGCGTCTTGTTCATCGCGCCGACGACAGCCACGCGCGTCACGGCGTCCTGCTCCGGGGTGTGCGCTTCCTCGTAGCCGCCGAACACATCGCGCACGATCCGATAATACTCCGCCACATGGCGGACGCGCACGTTGCCGATCATGCCGAGCGCGTGACCGTGCTTTCGGCCCAGCACTTCGGTATCGGTCATGCCGAGCGCGACGGCGAGGCGCGGGTTATATCCCAGCGCCAGGCGTTCATCAAACGGCAGATGGTAGGAAATAATGCCGACATCGTCGGGAATGGGAAGCCGCGCGTCGCTCCAGGGTCGGTGCAAAAACAGGGCGTCGATCTGTTGCTCCTGCACCCATTCGGCCAATCCCGGCCCCGGCTCCAGTGCCAACCCCAGGCGGTGAATAGGGCGAGACGACGGACGGCAAAGCCGCTCCGGCTCATCGGGAAACCGCTCAATGACGAAAAACTCATCTAAAGCCGTGACAACAGCGTCCAGGTAAATCATGGTATCATCTTACCCATCTGGAATGAATCAAAACGAGGCGGACAAACACCGTGAGGCAGGCGTGATGGCGGCAGCACTGCTTTTGGAGGGCATTGTGTTCCGGGTGAACAGCGGCAACTACTCCGTCCAGACGGAGTACGCGGGCGTGATTGACTCCGCGTCCAGCAGGTGGGCTGCCCTGAGCGGTTGCGTTTCTTGCGTGTGAAGGGTCCTCGCAGAGCGTTGCGGCCCATCCAAGCCCGGCAAGGCTCGGAATGGCGGTTCACGTTTCGTGCGGGGGCGCTTTCTCTCCGGTCTGAAGACCGTTTTCGCGCCCAGAAAAGGCGAATTCCGGGTATAGAATCCAGAGGGGAAGCCCGCCCTTGCGGATTGAGAACAGACTTTCTTCCGCCCGCGAAGGCGGGCTTCGTGACGGCAGAATCGGCTTGAAAACCGGGCGAGAGGAGCATTACCAATGACGGAGACAATTCGGGTGGGGATGATCGGCGTGGGCGGCATCGCGCAGGGCCATGTGGACCGGCTGCTCAAGCTGCCGGAGGTGCGGATTGTGGCGCTGGCCGATGCGAGCGCGCAGAGTCTGGAGAAGACGCAGGGGCGGTTCGGCGAGCGGATGGGCGAGGTGCCGACGTTCGCGGATTACCGGCAGATGCTGGACGGGGTCAAGCCGGATGCGGTGGTGATCTGTACGCCGCACACGCAGCATTTTCAGCAGGCCGTAGACAGTCTGGACTCCGGGGCGCACGTTCTTCTGGAGAAGCCGATGGTCAACCGTGTCGTGGACGCACACGCACTGCTGGCGAAGATTGATGCAACGAAGAAGGTCGTGGGGCTGGCGTACCAGCGGCACACGATGCCGGAGTTCCGCTACATCAAGGCGAAGATCGAGAGCGGGGAGTTCGGGCCGGTGCAGTTTGTCAACGCGCTGCAGCAGCAGGGCTGGGCGAAGGGTACGAAGGGGTCGTGGCGGCAGGACCCGGCGCTGTCCGGGGGCGGGCAGATCAATGACAGCGGCTCTCATCTTTTGGACATCATCCTGTGGACGACGGGACTGGCCCCGGACAAGGTGGCGGCGTTCATGGACAATCGCGGGACGCCGGTTGACATCAATACGGCGCTGACGGTGAAGTTCACGAACGGGGCGCAGGGGACGATCTCCGTGGTCGGGGACGCCGCCGGGTGGTATGAGGACATTACCATCTGGTGCGAGCGCGGCTCTTTCTATGTGCGCAACGGGGGCGGGTTCCAGGTGCAGGGGACGGACGGGAAGACGTTTACGCCGGACGCGGACGGGATGCCGGCGGGGTCGGACGTGGACACCAACTTCATCCACACGATCTTCGGGACGGAGGAGATTGCGGCGGCGCCGATCAACGGGCTGCGCACGATTGAGCTCACGGAGGCGGCCTGGAAGTCGGGCGCGGCGGGCGGGGCGCTGACGGACGTGACGCGCGCCTAGTCGTCGCCACCCAATTCCTGCCCGGCGACTGAAGTCGCGGCAAAAAGTGCGCAAAGTCGGCCTTCGGCGACTCAAGATTACGGCGCAGTCCTAATTTCTTAGTGTCCGCAGGGACACATCGTGCTTTTGTAGCCGCGACTTCAGTCGCCGGGCTTTATCTTGAACGGCGTTGTCAGTCGTCTTCCCCGGCGGGTGTGACGGGGGCGGGGTCGGCGAGTGTCCAGCGGCCTGTGGTGAACTGGCCGGTCAGCCACGCCCCCAACGCGCCGAAGGCGAGGGCGACGAGCGGGTTGTACAGGAAGTAGTGCATCAGGCCGCTGTGGACGGACGACGGCGAGACGAGCGGGATGCGCCAGAACGGGCGTATCAGGCCGACGACGGAGAACAGGCCGAAGGCGACGGCGGCGACGGTGAGGGCCGATTGGCGGGCCATCAGGCCGATGACGGTGCCGCCGAGCAGGGCGGGGATGGCGAGCGTGAGGAAGAGGGCGTAGCCGTCATAGAAGGCGTCGGCGGCGAAGTCGGTGCCGCGCACCCAGAGCCAGCCGAGCAGGTTGGCGAGCAGGGTGACGGCGAGGCCTAAGACGGCGGCCAGCGTGGACCGAACGGGGGCGCTCATCCGGCGTCTCCTTCGGAGACGGTGATCTGGGAGCCGGTGGGGGTTTTGGTGACTTCCACGCGGGCGGCGAAGGCGTCTTTCAGCTCGTCTATGTGGGTGATGACGATGATGCGCTCGAACTCGCTGCCGATGGCGTTGAGGGCGTCCACCAACTTTTCGCGGCCTTTGCCGTCCTGGGTGCCGAAGCCTTCGTCAATGATGAGGGTCTGGAGTTTGGCCCCGGCGCGGCGGGCGAGCAGCTTGGAGAGGGCGATGCGGATGGCGAAGGCGGCGCGGAAGCCTTCGCCGCCGCTGTACATCTCCAGGGGGCGGGTGCCGAGGCTGTCGCTGACTTTGATGTCCAGGGTCTCGATGGGGGAGTCGCGCTTGGTCTTGGCTTCACGCAGGGTGTCGAAGTAGAGGGTCATGTCGCCGTCCGTGAGCTTCTCCAGGAGGCGGTTGGCTTCTTCCTGGAGTTCGGGGATGGCGTTCTCGATGATGAGTGCCTGCACGCCCTTCTTGCCGAATGCTTCCATCAGGCGCTTGTGCACTTCTTCTTCGCGCCCCGCGTCGGCCAGGCGCTTTTCTTTTTCGGCGCGGGTGAGTTTGAGGGCGTCCAGGCGTTTGAGGGCGGCTTCGTGGGAGCCGATGTCCTGGTGGATGGTTTGTTCTTCGGCTTGCCGGGCTTTTTCCTGGGCGCGTATCTCGATGTCGCGGGCGGCAAGATGGGCCAGTTCGGCGGAGACGTCGGGCATCTGGGCGAGCTGCGTTTCCACGAGGGCGAGTTTTTCGCGGCGGTCGGTGAGGGTCTTGGCGGTGCGGGCGAGGCGCGCTTCGGCGTCGCGGAGGGTGCGCCGGGCGTTCTGCAGTTCGAAGAGGCGGCGCTCGGCGTGGGCCAAAGAGGCGAGGCGGGCGCGGGCGTCGGCCTGCGCGCCTTCCGCGCCGTCGAGTCCGGCGAGGTGCGTTCGGAGCGCGTGGATGCGGGCCTGGAGTTCGGGCGCGAAGTCTTTTTCGGCGAGGACGCGGGCCGTCTCGGCGCGGAGGGCGGCGAGGTTGGGGAGGTCTTTCTGGATCTCGTCGAGGGCCAGGAGCTGCTGTGACAGTTGGCCGAGGCGGATTCGGTGGGTCTGGGCGGCTTTGATCCGGGTCTCG
This sequence comes from Armatimonadota bacterium, assembly GCA_964657535.1. Taxonomy (GTDB): domain Bacteria; phylum Armatimonadota; class Armatimonadia; order Armatimonadales; family Capsulimonadaceae; genus CAZZVX01. The sequence goes on from CAZZVX010000101.1 coordinate 12,816, forward strand.
CAGTCCTGTTCGCGCTGTTGGAGTTCCGTCATTTCTTCTTTGAGCGCGGCGGCCTCGATGCGGACGGCCTTGCGGCGCGACATGAGTTCGGCGATATTGCCTTCGTACTCACGGGTGACGGCGGCGATCTGGCCCGGCGGCAGGGGGGAGTTGCAGACCTGGCAGGTCTCGGTCTGTGCGGCGATGGCGGTCAGGCGGACCTGAAATTGCTTCATCTCGGTCTCGATGACGGCGCTTTCTTCGCGCAGGGCGTTGAAGCGGGACTCGCGGGCGGCGCGGGCGGCGGCGGCGGCGCGGCGCTGGTCGTCGAGGGTGTCGGCGGCGGCGGCGAGGGGGGCGATCCGGTCGTGGTCGGCCTGCAGCTGGGGCAGGTTCTGCAGGCGGGCGAGGGCGGCGTCGTGTTCGCGGGCGGCGAGGTCGGCGGCGGTGCGGACGCGGTGTTCGGCGGATTGCCACTCGCGCTCGGCGAGGGCCATCTGCTGCTGCCCTTTATGCCAGCGGGCGAGGGCGGCGTCCAAGTCGGCGAGCT
>CAZZVX010000102.1:0-13316 GCA_964657535.1 Armatimonadota bacterium
ACGAAGCGCCAGGCCCTCGTCGCCCACGTGCGCGGTTCGGGGATTACCGGTCGGGAATCAAGAAGACGGGCGGAAATGATCTTGGGGACGCGGCCCGTCTTCACGCGAACGCCATAGACACGCACGAAACTCGCGGGGAATTGCGAGAAACCAGCGGGGAAGTAAAAGAAACTGCGGAAGAAGTAAGGGTTTCCCGGCGGAAATCACAAGAAAACTGCGAAGAAGCACGAGAATCCGCGCGAGTTTCACGAGGAAACTCGGCGGAAACACGAGAGGGTTGTGAATAATCACGAGAAAACTCGGCGGAAGCGCGAGAAGAACGCGCGGAATCTTGTGAAAAAATAGGAACTGCAAAAGACACTAAAGAAACGGGGCGCGCCTGCCAATAATACGGGTATCAAACTTCGCACGGAGAAAACAACGATGCCCAGTTACCTGCCCGCCCGCGAACAGAAACTCGTCGCGTGGCTAGGGAACTTCCTCACGGTTGCCAATGCTGAGATTTCCTCGCTGGGAATTACGCAGGCCGACCTGACGGTGATTACCACGGACACCGGCACTCTGACCGATGACTTGACCACTCTCACGTCGGCCAAAGCCGCGCTGCAAGGCGCCATCAGGGCCAAAGACGCTTCCATCAAGCAGGTGGATAAAGACGTGCGCGCCCTCGTCAAGCGTATCCAGAGCAACCCACACGTCCCCGCGTCTCTCAAAGCGCAGCTGGGCATGACCGTCCCCGCGCCGGCCCCCACCAAGATGCCGCCGGTGACTCCCGCGTCCCTGCTGGCGACGCCGCTGGCTATCGGCGTCAACGCGCTCAAATGGCACAAAAGCGGCAACAAAGCGTCCACGCAGTACGTCGTGCTGGCGAAGACCATGACCGCCGGGGTCAGCGTTTACGACGACTCCGGGTGGAACATCGTCGGGCAGACGACGCGCTCGCGGTTCGACCACACGGGCGTCACTCCCGGCGTGCCGATGGCGTATAAAGTGCTGGCGGCGCGCGCCGACCAAGCCAGCCTCCCCAGCCTCCCCGCGACCGTCTACGGAGGGTAGGGGACGGATTCCGTTGTGCTCTGAGCCATCGGCTGAGGCGAGCGTCGGGCCATCGTTCGCGCCGTCGTCATCCACACCGCTCCGCGCCGGGACTTCCTTGATGGTAGGGGAACGTTCGTCGGTCGCGGGGCAGCGCGGGAGGGATCCCGTGACAACAGAACACGCCGTCCGGGGGCAAGCGCGAGGGGTGAGGGTCCCTCGGTGCGGCCGCCGGGCGGCGTGTCGGTTTTTGGGGGGACTGCCCGCGTCTTCGGCCCTGTTCTTGGGGGAGGGGCCGGGGGGTGGGCGCTTCCGGGCCGATTTCCGGGTATCATGTACGGCATGGGAACAAAAAAGGCCGGCACGGTCGCCGCGTTCGCCTGTTTTATTTTCACTCTGCTCGCGGGCGCAGTTGTCGCCGCGCCCGACGGCGCGAGAGTGGCCGTGTTCGGCGAGAAAAATTTCCCGGCGTACAATGTCACGCCGCTGGTCTTCCCCAGAACGCTCGCGGCTGATTTGAACGCCCTGGGCGTTCCCGCCGATGTCCTCGACGCCGACGCGCTCGCCGACCCCCGCACGTTCAGCGCCCGCAGATACAGCGTCCTGATCCTGCCGTATGGCAATGCGTTCCCGCAGGCCGCCTTCGCCAACCTGAAGAGTTTTCATAAAGCGGGCGGCGGTTTCGTGCTGTCCGGCGTCCCCTTCACACACCCGATCCTCGGCCTGCCGAACGGCGACTGGGAGGATCTGGGCCACTCCGACGCGCCCGGAAGTTTCGGCAGCAACGGCATCGGAGTCGGCGGGTTTACGCTCGCGCCGTCCGGGAAGATCACCGTCGCGCCCGGCGACCCGCTGGGACTGCGCGCGCTTCACTGGGACTGGGGGAACAGCGACGGCGTCCAGACGCTGGACACGACGACGCTGCCCGCGAACGACACCGTCACGCCCGTCCTGAGCGTCGGCGTCGCCCCCGTCGCCGTCATCGTCCGCCACAACGACGCCGAGTTCCCCGGCGCGATGGATGTCTGGACCAGCCACCGCGAGTCCGACAACGGCCTCATCGCCGCCTACGCCGAGACGCAATTATTGGAGCGCGGCGCGCTGGCAATTTTCGTGCATCACGGCCTGCTGCCGCCCGCGCAGGCGGCACGCGCCGACGCCATTCTCGACGCCGCGCCCAAGCCTCCCTTAGACGGCACCGTGACTCTGCCCGTTGTGCCGCGCCCTTATCCCACGTTGCAGCCGATTCGCAGTGTCCCCGCCCGGCATCTGTACGTCGCCGACGTGCGCCATCTGACCCACGACGAGACTCTTCTGGTTTCGTCGCTCCAGGGCATCGTCAACCGCAAAACGCCGCGTATTTATTTGATTACTCACGATGACGACAACTTCTGGCTCACGCAAATGCAGGCGAAAGGCGAGACCGACGCGCCGATTTTAGTGAGCGATCCGCTGTCTTTGGTGACGACGTTCCGCAGTGAGATCAAAGGGGCCGTCGTCAGTGACCCCGCCGTTTATATTTCACCCTGCATCGCCGTGGACATCGCCGGACTGGATGATTTCGTCATCGCCACGCCCGAACTCGCCCAAAGACTCGGCCTGCCCGTCAAGAGCGACCTGCGCGGCAAGTTCAAGGACGACGCCGACGCCCTGCGTTACGCCCGCGTGAGTTTATTGCCGCGCCTGAACCCCTATCTTTCGCTCTGCATTGACCCTCCCTTGCTGGGGACTCAAGTGGACGACGTGATTTCCAGTCGGGGAATGTGCTTCTGGGTGACAGGACCGAAGGTTCAGGACAGGCCCGGCGCGGACATGAACGCCGAACTGCTCGAAGTCGAGAAGACTTTCGCGGCCATGCCCATCGCCGGCGTCGTCCGTGGTTACTGGTGGCACGGCGACGGCGTGGGTTTAGACGAGCGTCCCGGAGTGGCGCTCGGTTCCCGTTATGGGAAAGTCACCACCGTCAGCGATTACGTCGCCAACTTCTCCGTCACCAGCGGGATTCCCATCAGAACGCTGACGCAGAAGGCGCAGCCGCCCGCGCCTCCGTATGACCCGACCAAAGTCTACGTCGCTTTCGCGCTGTCCGACGGGGATAACCTCAGCGCCTGGCGAGGCGCGTTCCGCAACTTGTTCACCGACCCGCTGCTCGGCACATTCCCGGTCGCCTTCGGCATCGGCCCGTCTCTCATTGATGTCGCTCCCAACCAGGCCGAATGGTATTACGACCATTCCACGCCCAACAACGAGTTCATCTGCGACGTTTCCGGCGTCGGGTACGTGTATCCCAAGGACTGGGGTTTAGCGCTCAAGGACCGTGACAGAGCGTTCCGCAGTTACGACGACTGGACGCAGAAATACATGACACGTCTGGGCCTGAAGGGTCTGCGCGTGATGGAGGCCGACACAAGCGACATCGCGCGCGTGGGGAAGGGGCTGCCCGGCGTCTCGTTCCTGATGCCCGACTACGGCCCGGAGAGCGAGAACAGTTACAGTGCGCGGACGTACTTGCTGCCGACCGGCCAGCCCGTGTTCCGGGCCGTCACGTATGGTCCCAATCCGCAGCAGATCGCCGATCAAATCCGTGGCACCGTTGGGGAAACGCGCCCGGCCTTCGTCAATTCGTTCGTGTTTTTGTGGGGAGCGCGCCTGTCCAACATCAAAGACGCTTTGAGTATTCTCGGCCCGGACTACGTCGCCGTCACGCCGTCGCAGCTGAACGCGCTTTATCGTCAGTCTCGGCATCAAACAGCCGGGTTAAGTCCAGAACCCGCAAGGCTTTCGCAAGCGCCGCCTCCTCTTCCGACGAAAGCGCCGCCCGCCAGTCATTGACCAGCCTCACGAGACGCTTTTCCGCGTACTGCTCCGCCCATTTTTCGATAGTGTGATCCACCTGCGCCGCCTTCCGGCGGGGCGCCGCCCGGCGGTTGAGCACCCGCGTCACGTGATGACCGACTTCATGGAAGACCGTGTGTGCCAGATACAGGCGCAGGACAAACCCCTGGGCAGTTTTCGGCGCGCGCAGCGCGTCCGTCACATGGGGCGCGAGATAGATTTCGATGCTCGTCGCGCCGTTGTGCTGCCGCCAGACGCCGAGCGCCTTTCCCTTCGGGTCCTTATCGAAAACGTCAATGGAGTCCAGCAGGCGCAGGTGTTCTCTCGGCACCCGCGCCAGAGTCTCGTCAAACGCCGCGCGTAAAAACCCTTGCCCGCCGACTTCCGAATACTCTTCCCGCGCGTCCCAGTTCACTTGCATACGGAAGTCATTTACCCAAGAATGTGCAGGCCGTTATCCACGTAAATGACTTCACCCGTGATGCCCCGCGCCCAATCGGACACCAGGAAAGCCGCCGTATCCCCCACGTCGCCGATACTCGTGTTGCGGCGCAGAGGCGCAACGCCCGCCGACGCCTTGAACATCTCCGTGAAGCCGGGAATGCCCCGCGCCGCCAGTGTCATCGTCGGCCCCGCGCTGATGGCATTCACGCGCACTCCCTGCGGACCGAGATCGGCGGCCATGTAGCGCACCGCCGCTTCCAACGCCGCCTTCGCGACTCCCATCGTATTATAGTTCGGCACAACCCGCTCCGACCCCAGATAAGTGAGCGTGATGATGCTACCGCCTTCATTCAGCAGCGCCTGAGCGTCTTTCGCGACCGCGACAAAACTATACACGGAGCTTTCCAAAGCCGTCGCGAACGTCGGTCGCGTGACATCCAGAAAATGATCGCTCAGACCGTCCCTCGGAGAAAACGCCGCCGCGTGAATGAGAAAGTCCACCTTGCCCATTTCACTCTGCGCCCGCTTGTGTAAAGCCGCGATGTCGTCGTCATTGTTCAGGTCGGCGCGCTGGACGAAGCCCGCCGTGCCTTCCGGCAGAGTCCCGGCCAGTTTGAGGGCGTCCTTCTCCTCGCGCTCGCTGAACACGCTGAAGGCGACCAGCGCCCCCTCGCGCGCTAAACTCTGCGCGCAGCCCCAGCCCAAAGACCGCTCGTTGCGGACGCCGTAAACGATGCCCTTTTTGCCGTCCAGAATGCCCATGCGTCAATGCCTCTCCTTTGAATTCTCACTATCGTCAGTGTAGACGATGGGGGGGGAGGTTGTCAAGCGTGTGCGCCCACTCGCTCACAGGGTCAGCAGCGTGACGATGACGGCAGGCGCGAGGGCGATAGCCTGACTCTGCTGGCCGACATCAAACGTGATCAGTTCCGACGTTTGCAACGTGGTGAGTTGTTCCGCCAGGGCGATGTAGAAACAATCGGCGGAGCGACTGCACCCATAACCCTGACGCATCTGCTCGGCGCGACGCATCAGTGTGACATCCCCGCCGCTGGAGAAAATGATCAGCGTCGTTAAGGACTGAAGATTTGCGACGGCAATGGCGTGTTCGGCGGCAGTGAGTGTCCCTGCCTGCAGTTTCCCGCACAGGACATAAGACGCTTCCATGACGAGCAGGTGAGGCGCATGAAGGGCGCAGCCGGCCGCGAGACGCTGACTGAGAATCGTCTGTGCCTTCAAGTATTTCCCCGGCTCTTTGGCGCACAGGCCGATCACAAAGCTGGCGTCGAGGGTGACGCAGTGCGGGCCGGGCGGGGCGAGGCTACTCACCAAACATTGCTCCGGCGCGGCCTTCGCGCAGGTGGTCGCGCTCGTCGGACTTTGGGTTCATGGAGCGGCTGCGCATTTCGATTTCTTGCAGCACTTGCAGCCGAGGGTCGCTGCCGTCACTGTCCGTCGGCAGAACCTGCACACGCAGGCGCTGCCCGGCAAAGTCCGCTTGGTGGGCGGCAATCTCTTCCCACGTCCCTTCCATTTCCCGTATCACGGCTTGGCGCTCCCTTTCCTGACGCTCAGACTTGGTATGTCAGTGTAGACGATGGGGGAGGAGGTTGTCAAGCGTGGGGAGGCCGTGACACGTCACGCGAGTGTGAGGACGAGTTCAATGGTGTTCCCGGCGGGGTCATGGGCGTCGGTTTCAATGCGGCCCGTCGGGAGGAAGCCGAGGCGCCGGTAAAAAGCAATGGCCCCGGCGTTGATCTGGGTGACGTCGGCGTAGAGGGCGTCTCTGCCTTGTGCGCGGGTCCATTCCATGATGGCCGCGACTAACGCCCTGCCGACGCCGCTCCGGCGCTGTTCAGGGGCGACCCAAAAAGAAGTCATCCCGGCTCTGGGAGGATCGTCGGCGGAGTCCGGGCCGGACAAATAACAGCAGATCATGCCGCAGGGCTTGTCGTCCCAACAGGCGATACGGGCGGTTGCGGGCGGGTCGGCGGCGAAACGTCCGGCCCGTTCCTGCCATTCCTGGTCGGTGTAGGCGGCGGCCTGGGCGAGCGTGGTGGAGAACGCCTCCGGGGCGTCGGCGAGGGCGCGCAGCCGGACGGATTTCAGCACGGGCCATTGGTGGGGGAGGAGGGGGTTGATTTCAAGCATGGCTGATTGTTTTCTATACGGGCGTCAGGCCGCCGCGCTGTGCCGCAGCCGTCGAATCAGCCAGAGGGCCACGGCTGCCGCGAGCAGATGCGCGCTCATACCGATAAAATCTAAGCCGTAGTTGACCCACAAACTGAAGCGCCTCGGATCCGGCCTCCAAAAGAAGTCATACGCTTTCTGTATTGATACCACACCGACGGCTGTCAGAATGGTCATGGCCAGTAGCAGACACGTCCAATACATCAGGAAACGCAGGGAACGCCAGCAGCGCGGGACGAGGACAAGCCAGTTGAAGTAGATGGCGGCGGCAAAAGCGGCCAGAAGCAACAGGGTCGTCACGCCGTCAATCAGCAGCGTTGGGTGGTTGTTCCGTGAGAACCCGACCCAGAAGCACCAGAGACTGATCCAGGCTATCACTTGCCCTGTTCTTGGCATTGCGATCTTCCGTTCCTGTCTCGTCTTTCCACTGTTATACGCGGCGGACGGGGATGTGGCGGGCGGCGAGATAGTCTTTAAGTTCGGCGATGGAGTGCGTGCCGTAGTGGACGATGCTGGAAACGAGCGCGGCCTGCGCGCCGCCGGTCGTGACGGCTTGGAAAACGTGTTCGGGCGAACCCGCGCCGCCGCTGGCGATGACTGGGATGCCGACCCGTTCCGTCACGGCGCGCGTCAGGGGAATGTCGTAGCCGGTCTGCATTCCGTCGGCGTCCATCGAGGTCAGCATGATCTCGCCCGCGCCTCGGTCTTCCATCTCGCGCACCCAGTCCAAAGCATCCAGGCCCGTCGGGGTCCGCCCGCCGTGAATGTGGACTTCCCAGCCGGACGGCGTTGCGCCCGTCTTTTTGGGGTCAACGGCGACGACGACGCACTGCGCGCCGAACTCGCGGGCGCACTCGGTGATGAGTCCCGGCGTGGTCACGGCGGCGGTGTTGATGCTGGCTTTGTCCGCGCCGGTCTTCAAGATGCGCCGGAAGTCGGCGACAGTCTTGATGCCGCCGCCGACACAGAACGGGATGAAGACTTCCTCGGCAACACGACGCGCGTAGTCGAACATCAGATCGCGCTGCTCGTGGGACGCCGTGATGTCTAGAAAAACCAGTTCGTCCGCGCCCTGGGCGTCGTAAAGCGCGGCCCGCTCGACCGGGTCGCCTGCGTCGCGCAGGTTGAGAAAGTTCGTCCCTTTGACGACCCGCCCGTTCTGAACGTCCAGGCAGGGGATAATCCGTGTGGCAAGCATGGCGCTATTATACCTGTCCTGGTGATTGTATGGTAGAATGAAGGCAATCCTATGATCTCCGTCACCGACATCGTGAAAACGTATCAGACCGGCGGCATGGCGCTGACCGTTCTGAAAGGCGTCTCGCTGCGCATCGAGACCGGCGAGATGATCGCTATCATGGGGCCGTCTGGGTCGGGCAAGTCCACGCTGATGAACATCATCGGCTGCCTGGACAGGCCGACTTCGGGGTCCTACGTGCTGGACGGCCAGGAGGTCGCCCGCCTGAGCGAGAACGAACTCGCGGCGATCCGCAACCGCAAGATCGGGTTTGTGTTCCAGCAGTTCAATCTCCTGCCACGGACGCCCGCGCTGCGGAACGTCGAACTGCCGCTCGTGTATTCGGGCGGACGGCACCGGCAGGACCGGGCGCGGCAGGCGCTGGTGCGGGTCGGGCTGGCGGACCGGCTGGGCCATCGGCCCAACCAACTTTCCGGCGGGCAGCAGCAGCGCGTCGCCATCGCCCGCGCCATTGTCGGCGACCCGCCGATTTTATTCGGCGACGAGCCGACCGGGGCGCTGGACAGTAAAACGGGCGAAGAGATCATGGCGATCTTCCAGAGTCTGAATCGGGACGGCAAGACCGTCGTGCTGGTGACACACGAGGAAGACATCGCCGAACACTGTCAGCGCATCGTCCGCCTGAAAGACGGCGAGATCGTCAGCGATACCCCCGTCCTCCATCCCCGCCGCGCCGCCGACCCGCTGGTCCCTGTGACACTATGATCAAGATTAGACGCATTACCTGGACAACTCTTGTCTTTCTCCTGCTGTCCCTGTCTTCCGTGCCGGCTCAAAGTGCCGCGCCGATCATCCTCCGTGTCGGCGGGGCGGGGGGCTTTAAACTGCCGGACAAGAACGCGACCGACCCGCAATCGCGGGCGAACCGCGCCATCGTGGACGCCTTCGAGCGGGAGCATCCCGGCGTCCAACTGCAGGGCGCGCAGGGCCTTCAGATCGGCGGCCCCGCAGCGGAGTCGAGCCTGCTGATGGCCTTCGCGGGCGGCGCCGCGCCCGATGTGATTTATGTCAACTTCCGCAATTCGGCCAGTTATATCAGTCAAGGGTTTTTAGAGCCGCTGGACGGCTACTTGAAGCAGGAACCCGAAACGCTGAACCGCCTCAAGCCGGAAATACGGAGAGTCTTGCTGGACGCCGGCCACGGCCACGTTTACAGTCTGCCGTATGCGCAGTTCGTGCAGGCGCTTTACTACCGCAAGGATCTGTTTACGCAGGCCGGTCTGGACCCGGACAAGCCGCCGCAGACGTGGGACGAGTTTTACGCCGACGCGCAGAAACTGACGAATCAGCCGAAAGGCGTCTGGGGCTTTGAGTTCGGCACCGACCCGGATGCGTCCGCGTACTGGTGGGTCAACTTTCTGTGGCAGGCCGGCGGCGAGGTCATCCAGCGCAACAGCAAGGGCCAGTGGGAGGCCGCGTTCGACAGCCCGGAGGGCGTCGCGGCATTGGAGTTCTACAAAAAACTCATGGACGACCCCTGGCGCGGGCCGGACGGTAAAACGTACAAAGGCGTCGCCACGCACAGCAGCACGATGGGCCTGGACCGGGCGCAGGGCAAGGTCGGGATGTGGTTCCAGTACCAGAGCAACATCATCGCCAACACGTCGGACGCGACGGCGCTGAACCCCAGCCTGGTGGGCATCGCGCCGATGCCCAGAGGCCCGACCGGCATCACGGCGAACGAACTGAACGCCGCCATGTGGGGCATCTCATCGCAGATAAAGGACGCGCGCGTCCGCGATGCCGCCTGGCAGTTCGTCAAGTTCATGGGCAGCGACGAAGCGGACCGCATCCGCACGACGGCCTACGTCGAGGCGGGCCTGGGCAACACGCTCAACCCGGAGTCGCTGCAAAAGTACGGCTACGGCGACTACACGACGCGCTCCTCGCGCGCCTGGCTGGAAGCGAATAAAACGCTCTTTCTGCACGGTCACCCGGAGCCGTATGCCGAGAACATGAGCCAGATCTACGTCCTGCTGGGAATGCCGCTCGCGGCCATCGAGAACAACCCGAACGCCGACCCCCAAGTTCTGCTCGCCAATGCCGCCCGCGAGGTCAACACCAAACTGACTGGCTACGTCCCGCCCGGCGAGATGCGCCGCCGGCGCGAGGGCGCGAGCGTCATCTTCGGCGTGTTGATGTTCGGCCTGCTGGCGTATCTCGGATGGCGCGGCAAAGCCTGGCTGGAAGAGAGCGCCCGGCGGCGCGCGGAACGGCAGTTCTCCACTCGTCAGCCGGGCATTCCCGCGCCCGTGCAGGTTCTGTCCTGGCTGTTCATGCTGCCCGCCCTGCTGTCTATTTTATTGTGGTCCTACTACCCGTTAGGGCGCGGGCTGGTGCTGGCCTTCCAGAACTACCGACTGCTGGGCGGCTCCCCGTTTGTGGGGCTGGACAACTTCATTGACGTGTTTCATCAGCCGTCGTTCTGGTTCGGCCTGCGCAACTCGTTCATCTATACGTTTTACAACCTGACTCTGGGCTTCTTTCTGCCGATCTTTTTGGCCCTGGGCCTGTCGGAAATCCCGCGCGGCAAGCTGTTCTTTCGGACGCTGTTCTACCTGCCGGCGGCGACGGCGCCCCTGACAATCACGCTGATGTGGAAGATCTTCGAGGACGGCTCGCCGCACGGCCTGTTCAACACGCTGCTGAACACGGCTTCCCACGGTCACGTCGCCCCCATCAACTGGCTCGGCGACCCTCACTGGGCGATGCTGGCGGTCGTCCTGCCCGGCATCTGGGCGGCGGCGGGGCCGGGCAGCATCATCTACCTGGCCGCCCTGAAAAGCATCCCCGACGAGATGTACGAGGCGGCGGATTTGGACGGCGCGGGCATCTGGACGAAGATATGGCGCGTGACTCTGCCCACGCTCAAGCCGCTGATCTTGATTCAACTCATCGGCGCGACCATCGGGACGTTCCAGGCGTCCCAGAATATCCTGGTGCAGACCGGCGGCGGGCCGCTCTATGCGACCCACACGCTGGGCCTGGAGATCTTCTACAATGCGTTTTTGTACCTGAAGTTCGGCTATGCGACGGCGGCGGCCTGGATCATGGGGTCGCTGCTGGTCGGCTTCACGCTGTTCCAGCTGCGCATGATGAAGGACCTGAAGTTCTCGGCGGCGCGGGCGTAGGCGTTATTTCGCCAGCATCCGACGGGCGACGGCGACATCATCGGGCTTGTCCACGTCCGTGCCGATTTCGGGGTAGGGGGTGACGATGGCGCGGGCGCGGCTGCCGGGGCCGAGTAGGCGCGAGACGCCCGCCTCCATCGCCGCCAGCGTCAGCAGCCGGGGGAAAAGCGTCTGCGCCAGCAGGATGCGGACCAGCAGCCCCGGCCCCAGCAGGCGGGAAATCCGAGAAACGCTTTTGCGGGCGGCGTAGGCTTGCTGAATGAGTTGTTCATGCGCGAAGATGTACGCTGGGTTCACCAGCATCAGGTTGCCGCCGGTGAACGTCCCTTCGCCCAGGCGCAGCGTCGTGCGCTTCATCTGCGGGAACTGCTGTCGGCACAGGTCTATCGGGACAATTGGATAGCAGAAGTCCGCGTTGGCTTCGAGGCTTTGACTGATGAAAAAGTCCACGCTGCCCGGCGTCAAAAACGGCGTGTCCGAGGTGGCGATCAGGACACGCCCGTTCGCGCCTTCGGAATTCGCGGCGCGCAGGCCCGCCAGCAGGTTGTCCATCAGCGTCTCGCCGCCGGGAATCTGCTGATAGCGCGCGTCCGGCGGCACGTTGCCCACGACGAAGACACGGACGACGGAGGACGCCGCCCCAAGCGCGTCCACCACGTAATCCAGCATGGTTTTCTCGCCCAGCAGGACCAGCGCCCGGTTGGTAACGCCTGTCGCGGCCTGCATCTCCGGGCTGTTTTTGCCGCCCGCCAGGACGACGACGTTTAGCCCTTCACTCATTCTTCTCTCCTGTGCGGCCGTGTCACCCAGACTTTACCGACCTGACTTGCTTTCAGGTGCGCAGCCAGCGCCTGGGCCGTATTCTCGTCCGGCGTCAGCCGAAACAGCGCCGCACCGCTGCCGCACAGGAGCGGCCGGTCGCCTGTGCTGAACGTCATGGCGTCGAAAGCAACGGCAACGGCTGGGTACTGGGCGATAACGACGGCCTGAAAGTCATTCCCAAGCGTTGACTGGTCGCCGGTAAGCCATTGGGAAGTTGCATCACTTGAAACGCGATAGGGGACGGCATCCAGCGCGGAATAGGCGCGGGCCGTCGCCACGCCGACGGGAGGCTTGACAAGGACAACCCAGCCGTCGAAGTCGAACGGCGGCAAGAGCGTGACGCGCTCGCCCAGGCCTTCCACAAGCGCCGTGCCGCCCGTGAGAAAAAACGGCACGTCCGCGCCGAGCGCGGCGGCGATCTCCGTCAGGCGCGGCAGGGACAGGCGCAAGCCGAACAGCGCGTCCAATGCCTTCAGCGTCGCGGCGGCGTCGCTGCTGCCGCCGCCGAGTCCCGCCTGAGACGGAATACGTTTGGTCAAGAGGATGTGCAGCCCGGAGCCGCTGCCGGAGACCCTGCCTCGCGCGGCGGCGGCCTTCTGCATCCGCATGGCGGCTTTGTGGACGATGTTTGTCTCATCGGCAGGAACGCCGTCGGCCTCGCCGCCGATGACTTTCAGCCGAACGCCGGGCGTGTCGGGCGTGTGCGTGATTTCCAGCGTGTCGTGCAGAGCCAGCGTCTGCATGACGGAACGGATGTCGTGGTAGCCGTCGGCGCGGCGGGTCAGCACGTCCAGCGTCAGATTGATCTTAGCCCAGGCAGGGACAGTGATCACGGTCATGGGCGGCCTGCGAGGACGGGGCGCTTTGTCGCCTCGGCGACGGCCAGACTCCAGTCCGACGCGCGGGCTTCGCGGGCGCGCGGCAGGGCGGCGAGGGCGTCACCCAGAACGCGGCTGCCGTACTTGTCGTCCACGGCCAGCGCCTGACCGATCAAGTAGCGCATTCCGTCGGCGTCCGTCCGGTCAAGCCATTTGGGACTGGGGCCGATGCGCCCGTAGAGCGCCAGCGCGGGCGCGATCAGCAATTTATCGAAGTTGGCCGCGCCGCTGAAGTCGCCCCAGGCGCGCTCCACTATCGCCGGGCCGTTGGGGAGACGCTGGAACCAGCGGACGATCAGCCGCTCGCCCAAGTAGCCGTTCGCCCAGTATTCCGGGTCTTTGTAGCCGCCGATGGCGGGCAGGGCGAGGTGGGAGTATTCATGGACGATCTCCCGGATCCACTCGATGGAACTGCGCGGCGCGTCCAGGTCGTAGAAGTAGAGATTATGGCCCCACTGCTCGCCGCCGGCGTCGCCGTTTCGGCACAGCCAGACATGGAACGTCGTATCGCCGCCCACGGCCTCGTGGCCGGTCTTGGCGACGAGCGTCCGGTGGGCGAGCGCCAGCAGCCGCGCCATGCGCGCGGCGAGCGGCGCGTCGTCGGGCAGCGTGTAATGCACCTGGCAGAACTGCCGCAGCGTGCCGCCCGCTTGGGGCGTGTACAGATAGGTGATGCGGGCAAAGTCCAGCCCGTGCTGCGGCTCCGCCGCATGGACCGGCAGG
>CAZZVX010000103.1:0-13294 GCA_964657535.1 Armatimonadota bacterium
GCTTTTTTGGGCGTTGCGACTCCCTGACCTCCGCCGGGTATAATCCATTCCACGGGCCGTCCTTCTGCGGGCGCGGCCAAGAAAGCGTGGCGGAACCTATGACGGACCTGATACTTGTCGGCGGCACGGTCTATGACGGTCTCGGCGGCCCCCCATTACGCGCGGATGTCGCCATCACGGATGACCGAATCACGGCCATCGGCGATCTTTCGCACGAGCCGGCGGCCAAGACGATCAACGTCACGGGGCTGGCCGTCGCGCCGGGTTTTATTGACATCCACACGCACTCGGACTTTTCACTGCTGCTCAACCGGCCCATGCGCAGCAGTCTCGCGCAGGGCGTCACCACGGAGGTCGTCGGCAACTGCGGCGTCAGCATCGCGCTGATGTTCGACGACCCCATCTTCGCCCAGGAGAAACGCTGGGCGGAGCGCGGCGGCCTCGCCATCAATTGGCAGCGTCCGGCGGAATGGCTGCGGCGCGTGGAAGACGGCGGGCTGGCCTGCAATGTCGCCACGCTCGCCGGACACGGGACTCTCCGTAAAGCGGCGATGGGCTTCGAGAACCGCCCGCCGACCGACAGCGAAATGGCCCGCATGACGCAGCTCTTGACCCAGGCTCTGGACGACGGCGCGGTTGGCCTGTCTACGGGGCTGGAATACCTGCCCGGCGGCTACGCGCAGGGGGACGAGCAGGTGGCGCTGGCGCGGGTGGCGCACGAGGCCGGCGGCTTCTACGCCACCCATGTCCGCAACGAGGGCGACACGCTCGTGGAGAGCATCGCCGAGGCGCTCGCCGTCACCGAGAGGACGGGCATTCCCCTGCAATTGTCCCACCACAAAGGCGAAGGCCGCCAGAACTGGGGCAAAATCCACACGACCCTGGGCATGATGGCCGACGCGCGGGCGGCGGGCTTCGACGTGCTGACCGACCAGTACCCCTACACGGCCTTTATGACCGGCCTCGGCGTCATCTTGCTGCCCAAATGGGCCAACGACGGCAGCCAGGCCGACACCACGGCCCGCCTGCGCGACCCCGAAACGCGCGCCCGCATCGTCGCCGAGATCGAGGCTGTCGGCTGGGACTGGGACATCCTTCAAGTGGGAGTGGCGCGCAACCGCCGCGAGGCGCAGGGGCTGACGCTGGCCGAACTCGGCGTCCGTGAAGGCAAGTCGCCCGTGGACGCAGCGCTCGATTTAATGCTGGACGAAGACGGCTGGGTCTCCGCCGTCCACTTCGCCATGTCCGAGGACGACGTGGAAGCGATCTTGCGCGACCCGCACACCATGATCGGCTCCGACGGCGTCGCCAACGATCCCCACAGCGCGCTGGCCGAAGACAAGACCCACCCGCGCTCCTACGGCACGTTCCCCCGCGTCCTAGCCCGCTACGTCCGCGACCGCGAGATTATCTCCCTGGCTGAGAGCGTCCGCCGCATGACCAGCCTCCCCGCCCAACGGCTCAAACTCTCCGACCGGGGCCGCCTTGCCGTCGGCCAAAAAGCCGACATCACGGTCTTTAACCCCGACCTCGTCCGCGACCTCGCCACCTTCGACGAGCCGCACCAATATTCAGCCGGCATCATTCACGTCCTCGTTAACGGGCGCATCGCCCAGGAAAACGGCATCCAGACGGATGTGCTGTCAGGCCGTGTGCTGCGGCGAGGGGACTAAAAAATGAAACCAACCAGTGTCGTTGTTTTCCTCAGCCTGCTGTCGCTGTGGCTGTGTGGGACGAACCTGGGCGATCCTCTGACCGATACCGGCATTCACATCACCGCCGGCCTGACCCGCATTCCTGTCGGGAAGTCGGTCACAGTCACCGCCGTTGCCAAGCATTTCGGTCAGCCTGTCATTGGGCAGGAGTTGTGGGCTTATCTCAATGGCAGGCAGTGGGGAGCGCAAGGCATTACAGATTCCACCGGCACGGCGACATTCATCCTTCCACTGCCGTATGCCGGGAAAGCACAAATCCAAGTGGCTTTCGTCAGTCCGAATTTCCATTGGCCGTCCAAGACCTTCGGCCAGACCGCCGATTTCATTGTGGGGACGCCGCTGCCGCCGCAGGTCGTCACTTCTAACCTCCTCAACGTTGCGGTGAAGCCCCGGAGGTTCGCGCCCACGGTTGACCCTGCGCACCTTGTCGGGACGCCCTGGTATCCGTGGTTCACCCGATACAATGCCCATATCAACGGGGGACACAGTGGTTCGGAGGCGGTCCCGCTTCTCGGAAGTTACGCCTCCGCCAATCCCGATGTAATCCGTCAGCAAATGCTGTGGCTGGATGAAGTCGGCGTGAATTTCGTGCAGGTGGATTGGAGCAACAACCTGACCGCCGCCGTCCACTGGAAAGACCATCTGCCGGGGGTGGAAGAGATGGTCGGCTCAACTCAGGTGTTGTTGGACACCCTGGCGCAGATGCGGCGCGAAGGCCTCCCGACGCCGCAAGTGTTACTCCTGCTGGGCATGGCGCCCCCGTTCAGCATGGCGGCGCTGAACGAAGAAATGCAGTTTGTGCATGACGCCTTCATCACAAACCCCAAGTATGCCGGGTTATTTGTGATGTATCAAGGAAAGCCGCTCGCCACGGTGCTGAGTGTCCTGCCTGATGCGCAACTCCTGAAACAAGGGGCAGTAGACACGACAAACTTCACCATCCGGTGGGAGTGGGTGAATGTCGCAGACAGGCCGGGCTGGTGGTCCTGGACGGACGCCTATCTTCCTCCCACCACGGCGTACTTCCATGGCAGGGCTGAGTCACTGTCCGTCACACCGGCCTTTGCCGCCGGAACCGGCTGGAAGGACCCGAAATCGCTGGGCAAATGCGGCGGCTCCACCTGGGTGCGAGGATTCCAGGAGGCCCTATCAAGACGCCCGGCGTTTCTGTTTCTCCACCAATTCAATGAGTGGGGCGAACAATACGACACGGAGTTGAGTGACGATTTTGAGCCGGCGGCACTCGCCGGTCTGGGCGCCGGTCGCACAGGGATGGAAGGAGGGGCAGGACCTGGCTGGGGGTTTTATTACCTGAACCTCGCCAGAGCGTTGGTGCAAATCTATCATGGGCAAGCGCCCGAAAGCACGGTCCTCACGGCGGCATCACCGCTGCGCAACAGCGTCGTTTCGGGTACGTCTGTGATTGTCACCTGGCAGGCAATCGGCAAAGCGGTTCCCAGTTATAGCGTCTCGCTTGACGGAACAGTACAGGCATCAAGGATACACGGAAATTCCTGTGACCTGTCTCTGGCCGGTGTCTCGCGTGGCGGGCATACGGTGACGGTTCGGGCCGACGGGGCGCTCACCCGCTTCTCCCTTTCCTGGACAAAAGACGATGAGCCGACCGAAAAAACGACCGGATGCTCGGTCTCCGTGCCGTTCACCTATCGATAATATAGCACACTACGGCTTTTCCAGGAGGGCTAGTTTCAGCACCTCGTCCACATGGGAGACGCGCTCGAAGGTCATTTCGCGGCGCACGTCTTCGGGAATGTCTTCCAGGTCCTTGTCGTTCTCCAACGGCATGATGATCGTGCGGATGCCGGCGCGGTGGGCGGCCAGGACTTTTTCTTTCAAGCCGCCGATGGGCAGGACGCGCCCGCGCAGGGTGATCTCGCCGGTCATGGCGACGTCTTTGCGGACGGGGCGGCCCGTCAGCGCCGACGCCAGCGCCGTCGCCAGGGTGATGCCCGCCGAGGGGCCGTCTTTGGGCGTGCCGCCGGCGGGGACGTGAACGTGGATGTCCAGGCGCTCGTAGAACTCGTCGTCAATGTCCAGCATCCGGGCGCGGGCGCGGACGCACGAGAGAGCCGCTTGGGCCGACTCTTTCATCACGTCGCCGAGCTGGCCCGTCAGCGTCAAGCGCCCGTCCTTGCCGCGCAATGGGGAGACTTCGATGGCGATGATGTCTCCGCCGTTCTCGGTCCAGACCAGGCCGGTCGCCGTGCCGACCTGGTCCAGCTCTTCCATCACGCCGTAATGGAACTTGCGCTGGCCCAGATAAGCGCGGACGTCGTCCGGGGCAATCGTCACCGGGTCGGTCTGCCCTTCCGCGACGCGGCGGGCCACTTTCCGGCAGATCGTGCCGATCTCGCGCTCGAAGTTGCGGACGCCCGCCTCGCGCGTGTGTTCGCGGATGATTTGGCCGATGACCGCGTCCTCAAAGGTGATCTGGTCTTCCTTCAGGCCATTCTCTTTGATCTGCTTGGGGATCAAGAACTGCTTGGCGATCTGCAGTTTCTCCGACTCGATGTATCCCGAAAACGAGATCACTTCCATGCGGTCGCGCAGGGCGGGCGGGATCGGGTCCAGGAGGTTGGCCGTGGTGATAAACATCACGTCGGTCAGATCAAACGGCGCTTCCAAATAGTGGTCGGTGAACTCGCTGTTCTGCTCCGGGTCCAGCGCTTCCAGCAGGGCCGAAGACGGATCGCCCCGGAAGTCCGACCCCATTTTGTCAATCTCGTCGAGCATGAAGACGGGATTACGCACCCCGGTCTGCTTCAGGCCCTGCAGGATGCGTCCCGGCAGTGCGCCGATGTAGGTGCGCCGGTGGCCGCGAATCTCCGCCTCGTCGCGGACGCCGCCGAGCGAGATGCGCACGAACTTCCGGCCCAATGCGCGGGCGATGGACTTGCCCAGGCTGGTCTTGCCCACGCCGGGCGGCCCGACAAAGCATAAAATGGGGCCTTTCAGCGTTCCGGCCAACTGGCGGACGGCCAGAAATTCTAAAATCCGTTCTTTGACTTTCGGCAGGCCGTAGTGGTCTTCGTTGAGCATTGTCTCGGCGGCCTTCACGTCCAGCGTCTCATCGGTCATGTTGACCCAGGGGAGCGCGACCAGCGTGTCCAGGTACGTGCGAATGATGCCGCTTTCCGGGGCCATGCCGGGCATCTTTTCCAGCCGCTCGACTTCCTTCAAAGCGCGCTCGACGACGGTTTCCGGCATCCCCGATTCTTCAATCTTGGCCCGGTACTCGTCCACCTCGCTTTGCTGCTCGCTGCGCTCGCCCAGTTCCTGCTGAATGGCCTTCATCTGCTCGCGCAGGATAAACTCGCGCTGCGTGTCGCCCATCTCTTTCTCGACGCGGTTGCGGATGTTCTTCTGGATCTCTAAAATCTCAAACTCTTTGGTGAGGAGGACGCTGAGTTTTTGCAGCCGGTCTCCGGGGTCGAGCGTTTCCAGCAGGTCCTGCTTGATGTCCACGCGCAGGGACGGCATGTGCCAGGCGACGTTGTCGGACAGGCGGCCCGGCTCGGCGATGTTGAGCAGCGAGACGACCGACTCCGGCGGGATGTTCTTGCCGACGTTGACGATCTGCTCGAACTGGGTCATCACCGACCGCATCAGGGCTTCGGATTCGAGGGTGGGGGCGGCATCGGACGCCAGCGGCTCGACCTTGACCCGGAAATACGGCTCGTTCTGCGTGTACTCCAGAACGCGGGCGCGGGCGACGCCTTCGAGCATCACGCGCACGGTGCCGTCCGGGACTTTCAGGATCTGCATGATCTCGGCGACCACGCCGACGTCATACAGGTCCTCCGGCTCCGGGTCTTCCATGCCCATCTGCTTCTGGGCGACCAGCAAGATATGCTGCGAGCCGCTGCCTGCCTCGTCCAAGGCCCGCACGGACTTCTCGCGCCCGACAAAAAGCGGAAAGATCAGGTTGGGAAAATGGACGTTGTCGCGGATCGGCAGCAGGGGCAGTTCGCTGGGGAAATCAGGGAGAGGCACGGGGGCGGCTTTTTTCGTGTCCGCGCTCTTCTTGGTGCGTGCGATGGCGGTTCGTGGCATAGGAATCCTATTGGGGCGGCGAAAAGGGGCAGGGGCGCAGCACGCTGCGCCCCTGCCTCCTAGAAGCTGACGGCGGACTACGACGCGGCGCGCAGCGGCGTCGGCATGAGGAGCGGATGGGTATGCTCGCGCACGGTCTCTTCGGTGATGACGACCTTTTTGACGTCGCGCTGCGACGGGACTTCGTACATGATGTCGCGCATCACTTCTTCAATGATCGTGCGCAGGGCGCGCGCCCCGGTCGAGCGCGTGATGGCCTCCTGGGCAATGGCCTGCAGGGCATCGTCGGTGAACTGCAAGTCCACGCCGTCGTACTCGAAGAATTTACGGTACTGTTTAATGAGCGCGTTTTTCGGCTCGGTGAGAATCTGCACCAGCGCGGTGTGGTCTAAAGCGCGCAGCGTGGCAAGCACGGGCAGGCGCCCGATGAATTCGGGGATTAGACCGTACTTGAGCAGGTCTTCGGGCATGATGTGCTGGAGCATGTCGCCGACCTGCCGGTCGCGCTTGCTCTGGTGGGCGGCCCGGAAGCCGAGCGACTTCTGGTTCAGACGCCGCTCGATGCTCTCTTCGATGCCCTCGAACGCGCCGCCGCAGATGAACAGGATGTTCGACGTGTCGAGCTGGACGTACTCCTGCTGCGGGTGCTTGCGGCCCCCCTGCGGCGGGATGTTGGCGACAGTGCCTTCCAGTATCTTCAGGAGGGCCTGCTGGACGCCCTCGCCGGACACGTCCCGCGTGATGCTGGGGCTTTCCGACTTGCGCGTGATCTTGTCAATCTCGTCAATGTAGATGATGCCGCGCTGGGCGTTCTTGACGACGTTCTGGATGTTCTCGCCGTTGTCGGCGGCCTGCAGGAGTTTCAGGAGGATGTTCTCGACGTCCTCGCCGACGTAGCCCGCTTCGGTCAGCGAAGTCGCGTCGGCGATGGCGAACGGGACGTTCAGAATCTTCGCCAGCGTCTGCGCCAGCAGCGTCTTGCCGCTGCCGGTCGGGCCGATCATCAGGATGTTGCTTTTCTGCAGTTCCACGTCGGCGTTCTGGACGTTGATGCGCTTGAAGTGGTTGTAAACCGCCACGGACAGAGACCGTTTCGCCATCTCCTGCCCGACCACGTACTGTGACAGGATGCGGTAGATCTCTTTCGGCTTGGGAATAGTCGCCAGGACGCTGTAATCGTCCACCTGCGCCGAGACGTCCGAGCGGACGATCTCGTTGCACAAGTCCACGCACTCCAGGCAGACGCCGCCGTGGACGCCGAGGATCAGTTTCTTAACCTGCTCCCGGCTTTTGCCGCACAAAAGGCAGCGGCTGTCGTTGCGCTCTGTCCCGATTCTTGCCATCCTTAGTCCTTTATCGCCTTCGTTGAGATTTTCGGTCCCGGCCTCTACCGACTCAGCACTTCGTCAATGATGCCATACTCGACGCCTTCTTGCGGGGTCATCCAGTAGTCGCGGTCAATGTCTTTGGCGACCTGGGAGAACTCGCGCCCGCAGTTCTCTGCCAGAATCTCGGTCAGCTTCTCGCGGAACGAGAGAACCAGACGGGCCTGGATCTCGATGTCCGAAGGCGTCCCCTGGAAACCCGCACTGCCCTGGTGAATCATGATGCGCGAGTTCGGCAGCGAGGAGCGTTTGCCCTTGGTGCCGCCGGACAGCAAGACCGCGCCCATCGAGGCGGCCATGCCCACGCACGTCGTCGCCACGTCCGGCTTGATGTGGCGCATCGTGTCGTAGATCGCCAGGCCCGCCATCACCGACCCGCCGGGCGAGTTGATGTAGCACTCAATGTCTTTGTCCGGGTCTTCTTTTTCCAGGAACAGAAACTGGGCGACGATGATGTTCGCCATCTGGTCGTGAATCTGGTCGCCGATAAAGACAATCCGGTCCTTCATCAGCCGCGACCACAGATCGTAGGCCCGCTCGCCGCGCGGGCTTTGCTCCACGACCGTCGGAATCCAGGTGTTCCGAATGGAACGGAGATACGCGAGCGAATCGGCGGGGGCCAGCCCGATCCGGCTGCTCAGACGCTCAAAGTTGTTGTCAGTCTGCATAGGTCATCCTTCGCTGTCTGCCGCTGGCGCGTCCTCGAACTCGTCTTCGTCCGCGTCCTCGTCTTCTTCGAACTGGGCTTCCCCGGCTTTGACGACCTTCTCTTCTATTATGGCCGATGCCCGCAAAAAGTCCAGGACTTTTTTCGTCTGCGCCCGGTTGCGCAGGCCGCTCATGGCGTTGTTGCTTTCGAGATACGCGCGCATCGCCGCCGGGGACGCGCCCTGCTGCTCGGCCTGCTCGGCGATGGTCGCCTCGACGTCGGCGTCCGTCACGGCCAGGTCTTCTTTTTCAGCGATCTCCCCCAGCACCAGGCCGATATGGATGCGCTTGTCGGCGTTCGCCCGAAACTCCGCCGTGACCTGCTCGCGCGTCTTGCCGACCCGCTGCAGGTAGTCGTCGAGCGAGACCTTCTCGCGCTCCAGCCGGTCCACCAGATTTTTCGCGTCGTCTTCCACTTCGGCGTCGGTCAGCTGCGGCGGGTACTTGATCGTCGAGCCCGCCACGATCTGGTCAATCAGCGCGCCGTCGGCCTCGTTCTGCGCGGAGTCCACCAGCGCCTTCTCCATGTCGGTGCGCAGGTCGCCCTTGAGGGCGTCCAGCGTCTCGAACTTGCCGTTGGAGATCTTCTTGGCGAGTTCGTCGTCCAGCGTGGGAATCTCGCGGGCGCGGACTTCCTTGACGTTCACCGTGAAGTCGGCCTGTTCGCCCTGCAAGTCCTCTTCGGGGTAGTCGCTGGGGTAGGTGAGGGTGAACGTCTTCTCGTCGCCGGCGCTCAGGCCGATGATCTGCTCGTCGAAGCCGGGGATGTTGTCCGCTCCCACCTCGATCATGGTCGGGCGCGGCGCTTCGGCGTCGGGGCGGGCGTCGGTGACGGCGGCCACGTCCGCGATGACCAGGTCGCCGTTCTCGATGGGCCGTTCGACTTTGGGATAGTCCGCCGCCCGCTCGCGCATCTTTTGGAGCTGCGCGTCCACGTCCTCGTCGGCGATCTCGTACTTTTTGCGCTCCACGGTCAGGCCCGCGTATTGGCCTAACTCAACGGACGGGGCGAGCGGGACGACGGCCTTGAAGATGAACGGCTTGCTGTCGCTGAGATCGAGCTGCACGAGTTCGAGTTTGGGCGCCCCATACGGCTCGACGGCTTCCTTCTCGATGGCCTCTTCATAGGCCGGCTCGACAAGAATCTCGGCGGTGCGCTGGCGGACATCGCTTTCGGGGACGCGCTGCTTGACGAAGCTCATCGGCGCTTTGCCCTTGCGGAAGCCGGGGACGGCGACGTACTTGGCGTACTCGCGATAGGCTTTATCTACGGCA
Source organism: Armatimonadota bacterium (assembly GCA_964657535.1). Taxonomy (GTDB): domain Bacteria; phylum Armatimonadota; class Armatimonadia; order Armatimonadales; family Capsulimonadaceae; genus CAZZVX01. The sequence goes on from CAZZVX010000103.1 coordinate 9,158, forward strand.
GTGACAACCTTGTCACCTTCCACTTCAATCGTAAGCGCGACTTGGCACGGCTCAAGCGGCTCTTTTGTCACCTGCATGATGGCTGAATTACTCCTGTGTACGTGGGGAAACGGCATGTTCCAATGCCCCAGAGTGTACCCCAGGGCGTGGGGGATTGTCAATGAAACGCCGTCACCAGGGGCAGTGATGCCGGAGCGCGTAATCTTCGGCGAACTGCTCCTTGACACGAGTGCTGGGGTTGCCGGTGAAACCGTCTTGTTGGCGCTGCATCCAGTAGACGTGGTGGCCGACTTCGTGGAGCAGGACGTGTTTCAGGGTGAACACTTGCAGGCGTTCCGGCTCCCATCGGCAGAGCCAGCGGCTGCCCTGACGCTCCACCCGCATCCCGAAAGCGATCTCGACGGCTAAACTGTGTTCGATGTCATGCCGTTTGGTATGCGGCGACAAGCGATACGTCAAAGTGTCGGGATAAGAATACAGCAGAATGTGGGGCTTTGGCCTGGCGAAGTAGCGCCCATTGGCCCAGTGATCGCTGCGCGTCGTCGGGACCAGCCCGACCCCGTTTAAGCCGCCGAGGTCTGTTGGCGGGACCCGTGTCAATTCTTCGGCAATGTCTTGGACCGTGCAAGGATAAATCAGGCCCGGCGTCAATGGCCGCTCGAACACCGTGAACATGGCGGCTTATTACGCCAATCCAGGACAAGTTCCTGCTTTGGCACCGTGATTATGAAGTCATTGACATGATAGTAGACACATGGTACAATGGCGCTGTTGGTTAGTAGAAGGGAGTCTACTGACGGTGGCGCTGCGGTGGCTGTTCTTGGACATGAACTCGTTTTTCGCCTCGGTGGAGCAGCAGGAGCATCCTGAACTGCGCGGGCGGCCCGTCGCCGTCGTGCCGATGCTGGCGGATTCGACCTGCTGCATCGCGGCGTCTTACGAGGCCAAGGCGTTCGGCGTCAGGACCGGCACGAACGTCGGCGACGCCAAGCGCCTGTGTCCGCACCTGCGTCTGATCGAGGCCAAGCACGGCCCGTACCGCGCCTACCACGACGAGATCGTGCGCGTGGTCGGCGACTGCCTGCCGATTGACAAAGTGATGTCCGTGGACGAGATGGTGTGCCGCCTGTGGGCCAACGAGCGCGAGATCGCCGACGCGATTCGTCTCGGTGAACACATCAAGACGCAGATCAAAATGAGGGTGGGGGAGTGCCTGCACTGCTCGGTCGGCCTCGGCCCCAACCCCTTTCTGGCGAAGGTCGCCGCCGAGATGCAGAAGCCGAACGGCCTGGTCGTGCTGGATGAAGACGATCTGCCGCGAAAACTCTTCGGCCTGAAACTGCGCGACTTCCCCGGCATCGGCCCGGCGATGGAGGCGCGTCTGAATTCCGTCGGCGTCCACACCGTCGAACAGATGTACGCGCTGGACTGCCGCCGGATGCGCGAGGTCTGGGGCGGCGTCAACGGCGAAGTCTGGTGGCGTCTCCTGCGCGGCGAAGCCGTCGCGGAGACCCCGACCGTCCGCCGCAGCGTCGGCCACTCGCACGTCCTGGCGCCGGAACTGCGGACCCGGCGGGGCGGCGACGCCATCGCGCGGCGTCTCTTGGAGAAGGCGGCGGAGCGGATGCGCCACCTGGGCTGCCAGGCGCGCGGCCTGAGCGTCTACGTCCGCGACGCCCAGCGCCGGACCTGGGAGCGCAAGACGCGCCTGACGCCCTGCCGGGACACCTGGACACTGATGGAAAAACTGCGCCTGCTGGGGGACCACCCGTTTGAGGCCCCGGCCCAGATCGGCGTCGTCCTGTACGACCTCGTCGCCGACGCCGACATCACCCTGCCGCTCTTCCGTGAGAGCGACCCGCGTCTGCGCGCCACCGCCGCCGTTGACCAGATCAACCGTCACTTCGGGCGCGGCACGGTGACGATGGCGAGCGTCCTGCCTGTCTCCCAAACCGCCCAAGACAAGATCGCCTTCGGCAAAGTGCAGGAGTTGGTGTGAAACCTGCCTGTCTTGCCCTACGCGGCCACGGCGACTTCACGGGCGGGCAGAGGGATCGAATGCCCCTGCCGACGCATCGCCTCGATCCAGGCCGCTTTCACTTCCCGCAGATTTGCCAGGGCTTCTTCGGCGGTGCGGCCATCAGTGGCGCAGCCGACGAGTTCGACGATCTGAGCGACGTAATAACCGTCCTCCGGGCTGAAAAAAAGATTAACTTCGTAGCCATCCATTTTGCTTCCCCTGTTCAAGATAACCCAAGTTCCGCCAGATAATCGCGACCCTGGCGCTTCCAGTAGCGGGAGCAGAGGGGCAGGAAGTCGCAGTCGGGGCAGACATCGGGCAGGGGGACCGGGCGGACGGCCTCGAAGTCGGTCTCCATAATCAGCAGTCCGACGCCCCGGATGTCTTCTTCCAGCGCCAACAGCTCATCGTCTGTGAACGACGCCGAGGCCGTCACGCCGCCGCGCAGGGCGTGAATGGTGGCGAACACGCGCCGGTCGGGCCAGCAGCGCTTGGCGAGCAGTTGATAGACGGACATCGCCAGCGCGCCCTTCACGTCTTCCTCGGAGACGCTCATTCGCCCCGACTTGTAATCCACGATCTCCAGCGCGCCGTCGCTCAGGTGTTCGTCAATCCGGTCCACGCGCCCGGTCAGCACGAACGGCCCCATGTCCCACTTCAGCATCTTCTCCGTCAGGAACGTCTTGGTCTCCTCCGCCCGCGCCTCGGTCGCCGCGTGGTACGTCTCTAGAATCTGCGCCGCCGCGACTTTGTACTCCTGCTCGTGTTCCGCGTCTTTATATCCCTGCGACTGCCACGTCGTTTCCAGTTTGGCGACCAGTTCCGACGCCGAAACGACCGCGCTGCCGCCCTCCTCGTGGAAGTTTTGCAGCGTCTGGTGCAGCGTGCTGCCGAACGTAAACCCGGCCCGCGCCCTGTGGTAGAACCGCCCGATCTTGTCCACATAGTCGTTGCGGTACATCGTCGGGCAGGCCAGGAACGTCTTGAGGCGGGTCGGGGAGAACTCCGGCTTGCGCGGCTTCTTCTCCGGTTTCGGCTTGGCGTCTTTCGGCTCAGCAGGCTTGCGGGGCATAATGACAGAGTATACCGCACCGCCGCCCCCACTGGGTATAAATTAACGGGAATGTGTCCCTACTCGTGGCTGGGACAGGCTGAAATAAAGGCTGTAACCGGGTTCGAATCTCGGCGTTCCCAATCATAGCAAGCACAAACGAATGAGACTGGGCCGCTCGCATGGTAGAGGGTCAAAATGATGAACCTGTCCAATCTGTTACGCGACCGTCGTAAACGTAACGACATCAAAAAGTACATCATGCAGTTGGGACCGCTACTGGCCCGCACCTATGGTAAGGCCGAACATTATTCGCCTGAGCGCGTGCGCAAAACTCTCCACGAGGGTAAGTTCCCTGCGGAAGAAATTGCTTACGCCCTGGTACTCTACTGCACCCCAGAGCAATTCGCGGCTGACCAAGTCGCGCACGGCGAAGCGGGCAAATATTGGCCGCTGCATACGGAGATTGTGGAATACGATTTCCGCTTCGGGCGAGATACCACACCCGGAGGTGCAGGAAGCGATCTCTCTCCCGCAGAACAAGCGGCCGTTCTAGACTACAGCAGTATCGGTGACGGGGGCGGCTTCTGAAACCCGCTATTTTCTTTCGTCCCACTCGTCCCTAAACGCCTCCCCCGTCCGATGACCTTTTTCTTTACCCTATACTGCCCGCACGACGACGCGGTTGCCCTGGACCAGCACGACCTGAACGCTCGCCCCTTGAGGAATGAACTCGCCCTCGCTGACGACCGGAAGGCGGATGCCCTCGATCTCCGCCGTCCCCGAAGGCCGCAGCAGCGTGGCCGCGACCCCGACGTGTCCCAAGAAGCCCGTGTAATCGTCGCTGGAAACGTAGCCTTCCGCCGCCGTCTGACGCATCGGCTGCCCGATCTTTTTCCAGACCGGGCTGCGCGGCAGGTAGATGAAGAACGCGGAGATCAGCGCCACCGTGGTCAGCAGCGCGGCGGCGGCGGAATACAGCGCCCCCGTCTGCGCCCCGCCCAGCGCGTAGTACATCCCCAGAAAGACCAGCACCAGACCGGCAAGGACGGCCAGCCCATGCCCC
>CAZZVX010000104.1:0-13293 GCA_964657535.1 Armatimonadota bacterium
GTCATCCGCCTGGCCGACGGCCGCGCGTCGGCGATTGACTACCGCGAAACCGCGCCCGCGCGGGCAGACAAGGCGATGTACCTGGACCGTCGGGGCGAGATCATTCCCCAGGCGTCCCTCGTCGGATACCGAGCCGTCGGCGTGCCGGGAACGGTCGCGGGGCTGGCGTATGCGCAGCGGAAATACGGGCGTCTGCCCTGGCGCACCGTCGTCGAGCCGGCCCGGCGTCTGGCGGCGCGGGGATTCCGCGTCACGCCCAAGATGGCCGACTCGCTGCAGGCGTCGGCGGACACGCTGGGGAAATTCCCCACGAGCCGTCGCATTTTTCTGCGAAACGGGCGGCCTTATCGGGTCGGCGACGTGTTCCGGCAGCCCGAACTGGCCCAGACACTGGGCCGCTTGGGGGCCGACGGCCCGCGCGAGTTCTACACGGGCCGCACCGCCCGCCTGCTGGCAGCCGACATGGCCGCGCACGGCGGCCTGGTGACGCTGGACGATTTGCGCCGCTATCGGCCCGTCGAGCGCCGACCGCTGACGGGGACTTATCGCGGCTACGGCATCGTGACCATGCCGCCGCCGAGTTCGGGCGGCATCGCGCTACTGGAGATGCTGCACGTCCTGCGCCGCTACGACCTGCGCGCCCTCGGCTTCAACACGGTCGCCACCGACCATCTGCTCATCGAAGCGATGCGACGCGCCTTTGCCGACCGCTCGGCCTTCGGCGGCGATCCCGACTTCGTGCGGGTCCCCGTGCGCGGCCTGCTGTCCCCAGCGTATGCCGACAGCGTCGCCCGCAGCATCCTCCCGGACAAGGCAACGCCGAGCGCGCAGGTCCGCCACGGCGACCCGGTCGCCTATGAGTCGCCCGAAACGACGCATTTTTCCATCGTAGACGCCCAGGGCGACGCGGTTTCCAACACCTACACGCTCAACTTCTCTTACGGCTGCGGCGTGACGGTCCCCGGCGCGGGCTTTCTGCTCAATGACGAGATGGACGATTTCGCGTCCAAACCCGGCGCGGCCAACGGCTTCGGCCTGATTCAGAGCGACGCCAACGCCATCGGCGCGCGCAAGCGTCCATTGTCCTCGATGACGCCGACCATCGTGACGCACAGTGGGAAACTGTTCCTCGTGATTGGCAGCCCCGGCGGCCCGACCATCATCAACACCGTGCTGCAAGTGTTCCTCAACATGGCCGACCACGGCATGAACATCGCGCAGGCTGTGTCCGCCCCGCGTCTGCACCACCAATGGATGCCCGACGTCGTCCGCTACGAGCCGGGCGGACTGCCGCCAAGCGTGAAGTCCGGCCTCAAAGCCCAGGGGCATATCCTGTCGGACACGCCCGGCGCCATCGGCGCCGCCCGCTGGGGCGACGCTGAAGGCGTGATGATAGACCCCGCCACCGGCCTGCGCCTCGGCGCCTCTGACCCCCGCTCCCGCGACGCCAAATCCGTCGGGTATTGATGCCCTCTGAGTTCCTGCCGCCCCCGCCACCTTCCGCATCCTCCCATTGTGGGAGGACCCTGCGCAGGGAGGAACGACCGAAGCAAGGCGGTAGGCTTCTTTTATAGCCTTCAGCGTCACGCAAGATTTTTTCACGGGTTTGGACCTTTCCCTCCCCTTCGAGGGGAGGGTGGTGCGGCTTGCCGCGACGGGAGAGGATTCTTCCTTTGCGAATGCCCGCGAAATGCGGTAAAATGACTTCGTGAAATTCAACCCGACTTCCGGCGCCGCCCTGCTCGGCGTCTGCCTATTCTCCATCCTCGCCGGGCCAGGCCGCGCGGCGTCCCCGGACCGCCGGGCGACGATGACGCTCGCGACGCTCCTCGCCCGCCACCTGCAGGCGACGGTGGTCAGTCGCGACGCCCTCAACGACAAGACCCCCACGCAGACCGTCTACCGCCTGGACGCGATGGGGATGCAGGGGACGCTGACCGAGTGGGACGCCCCGCCGAACAGGCACCGCGTCGAGATGGCGCTCGGCCCGCTCCACCAGACCCAGGCCGACAACGGCCAAGTTGCATGGCAGCAGGACGGCACCGGCAACGTCCGCATCGTGCAGGGCGCGGAACTCAGTGAAGGCCGCGCCGAGGCGGCCTTCTCCCTGGAGCGTTACGACCCGATCAAGAGCGGCAAGGCGGGCCGAGTGACGCTGCGCCCCGCCCGCGAAACGGACACGGGCGACTACATCCTGGATGTCGCGCTGGGCGGCGGCGCGAACCAGACCCTCTACCTCGACCCGAAGACGTATCTGGTCCACAAGATCGTCTCCGCCAAAGGGGGCATGGCCGGCGCCATCACCATTCAGGCGTACAAGACCGTCGGCGGCCAGCGCATCCCCGCCCGGATGCAGATCGGCTACGCGGGCCTGCCGATCACGGTCAACGCGACGCTGACGCAGGCCCGGACGCTCGCCCATGTGGACCCGGCGCTGTTCGCGCTGCCGCAGAGCGCCGCCGACTACGAGTTCCTGTCCGCGCCGAGCGCCGCCTCGGTCGTCATCCCGTTCGACGATGCGGGGGGCGAGATCGTCGTCCCCGTCACGATCAACGGCCACACGCTCCGTTTTCTGCTCGACAGCGGAGCGGGTTCCAGTTTCATCACGGGGCAGGCCGCGCAGACGCTGGGACTGACCACGCAGGGGATGCTGCCCGCCGTCGGCTACGGTGGAACGGCCTCGTCGGGTCTGGCGACCCACGCGACCGTGGAACTGCCGGGACTGCGCCTGACCAACCAAAACCTGTACGTCATCAAAGACCCCGCCGTGGCGCAGACGCTTTCGACGCGCGTCGGCGTGGACGGCGGCCTGGGCTACGACCTGCTCAATCGCCTGACGACGACCGTGGACTACGCCCACAAGACGCTGACGTTCACCCGCCCTGCGGCCTACACGCCGCCTGCAGGCGCGACCTCCCTGCCCATTAATTTGGAAGTCCGCGTCCCCAACGTCACCGCCCGCGTGGACGGCAAGGCCGCCGGACATTTTCTTGTTGACACCGGCGACACCGGCGCGATTCACCTGTACACGGCTTACGCCCGCGCCAACGGTCTGCTCGGTCAGGCGTCCGACCCCGGCGCGCAGGTGCAGACGGCGGCGGGCATCGGCGGCCTGCTCACCCAGGTCGTGACCCCAAACCACACCCTTTCTCTCGGCGCGACGACGCTGACACACCTCCCCGTCGCCACCAGCACGGCGCAGGGCATTTCCAGTTTCTCGCTCGGCGCGGGCGGCATCGGCAACGCGGCTCTGAGCCGCTTCGTCGTGACGTTCGATTACGCGCACTCCCGCCTGCTGCTGCAGAAGCCTTCGGCGGACACGCCCTCGCTCGACATTGTCCCCACCGAGACCGGCCCGGAGATGACCACGTCCGCCGTGCTGGCGCGTCACCTGGAGGCGCTGGGAGGGAAAGCCGCCGTCTCCGCCATCCAGAACACCAGAGTCACGCAGACCGTCGAGACAGGCGGCATCCACGGCACGGTCACGACGGTCTACAAGGCCCCGGACAAAGAATACGAACAGGACTCGCTCGGCATCATTGACACGACGGAAGGCTACGACGGCCACACGGCCTGGCGGAAGGACAGCAACGGCAACGTCCGCCTGCTCGGCGACGATGAACGGCGCGAATTGCGCCTCCAACTGTTCATTGACACCAACTCTTACGTGCTGCCCGACGAGGGCATCCCCGGCAAGGTCACGCTGCGCCCGCAGCGCGAGGCCGGGACGGGCGATTACGTGCTGGACGTTCTGCCGACCGACGGCAAGCCTTCGACGCTGTTCCTCGACCCGAAGACCTTCCTCATCGCCCGCGAGGAGCATTTAGACGACAACGTGCGCGTGGTCACCACCTACCGCGACTACCGTTCCGTGAACGGCGTCCAGTTCCCGTACTCGCAGACCACGACCAACGGCGCGGCACGCTACGATGTCGTCTCCCGCGTCACGCAGATCGCCAACAACGCGCCCGTCGCGGACAGCCTGTTCGCGCTCCCTTCGGCGATGGGCAGCAGGGCCGTGTTCCTGACCCCCGGCGCGTCCTCAGCCACCACAACGTTCACGCTCGACGACGGCGAAATCTCCGTGCCGGTCAGCATCAACGGCACGGCGTCCCGTGTGTACCTGGACAGCGGCGCATCGGGTTTGGCCCTGTCGCAGACCATCGCCGACACCCTGCACCTGCAGACGCAGGGCTATTTAGAGGCGCGCGGCTACGGCGGCTCCACCGACCTGCACCCCGTCAAGATCACCACGTTTGACATCCCCGGCGCGGTGCGCCTGTCGGGGCTTGCCGCCGTCGCTATCGCCCTGCCGCCCGGCTTTGAGACCGGCCTCAGCGGCCCTCTCGCGGGCTTCATCGGCTATGATCTGCTGTCCCACTTCGTCACCCGCATTGACTACGCGCATAACACAATCACGCTCACGGACCCTGCCAAGTTCACGCCGACGCCTGCCGACGGCCACCCCTTGCCGCTCAATTTAGATAACGACGTTCCCAGCATCACCGCCCAATTCGGCAACTTGCCGCCGGCTCAGTTCCTCATTGACACCGGCGACGAAAGCGCCCTGCGCCTGTACGGCCCCTATGTGGATCAGAACAAACTGCGCCAGAAATACCCCAAAGAGATGCCCACCGTCGGAGGCGGCATCGGCGGCGAGTCCCGCTCTGTCGTCGCAAAGACGGACTCGTTCAGCGTCGCGGGAGTCACCCTGCGCGGCATACCGACCGAGTTCTCGCTGGACACCAAAGGCGGCGCGTCGCAGATACTGGCCGGGTCGCTCGGCTCGCGCCTGCTGTCCCGGTTCGTGGTCACGTTCGACTACCCTCACGGACGGCTTTTCTTCGCCCCGAACATCAACGCCGCCAAGCCGTTCGACACGCGCACGTTCGGCCTGTCCGTGATCTCCGCCAAAGACCAAGCCAATACAGTACACGTCGTCGTCGTGGATGTGGCGCCCGGCTCCCCGGCGGCGACGGCGGGCGTCATTCCGATGGACCAGATCGTGCAGGTGGACGGCCAGCCCGTGTCCGCGTTGGGCCTGACGAGGATTCGCGCCCTGCTCTCCCCGGAGGGCGGCGACGGCCCGCACACGCTGATCCTTTCCTCGCCTCTGGGCGTCCAGCGCACCGTCAAGGTCGCTCTCTTCGACCCACTCTCGTAGCCTTCAAGGACATCCTATGCACGTCAAACTGAACCTTTCACTGCTGGCGGCGCTGCTCGCCGTCTCGCCGCTCGCCGCCCCGCCCGCCCGTGCGGACGACGCCCCGACTCTCAGCCTCCCCGACCTGCTCGCCCGTCACCTGCAGGCGCTCGGCAAGCACGACGTCACACGCACGGAACGCGAGACCGGCACTTATGAAACCGGCGGCCTGCAGGGAACCTACACCGTCCTCACCAAAGGCCTTGACCGGTACCTGGAAGAGTACAAACTCGGCCCCGACGACACCCTCTCCGGCTCGGACGGCAAAGTCACTTGGCAGCGCGACAGCAACGGCAGCGTCCGCCTGCTGTCCTCCAACGAACTGAAAAACGAGCGCACCGACCAGTACATCGGCAGCGCCTCGTATGCCGTGCCGGGCCGCCTGCCAGGAACGCAGACGCTGCGCCCGCAAACGGAGAAGCGCACCGGCGATTACATCGTAGACATCGTTCCCGAAGGCGGCCAGCCCGCCACGCTGTTTTTTGATCCCAAGACCTTTCTCCTCGTCAAAGATCAGCACCAGGACGACGACCAGACCATCACCACCACGTACAGCGACTTCAAACTCTTGAACGGCACGATGACAGCCACCACGCAGCGCGTTTCTAACGGCGACAAGCGCGACGATCAAACCCTCCATACGGCGAGTGATGAGGTAGGCGTGGACGCGCCCGACACGCTGTTTGCGATGCCCGCCGCCGCCAAGGACTACGAGTGGCTCGATCCCAAGACCACGTCTGCCGTCATCCCTTACGACGCCAGCGATCACAGCATTAACTTTTTCGTCGGCATTAATGGCGCAGGGGCCAATGTCATCCTGGACAGCGGCGCCAGCAACCTTGCCATCTCCAAGCGCGCCACGGACGTTCTCAAGATCAAGCCCGCCGGCACCCTGCAGGCGCGCGGCTACGGCGGCACAACCAACCGCTACCTCATCACGCTGGACACGCTGGAGATCCCCGATGCTGTCGTGTTCCAGAACCTAACGGGCAACGCGATTGACCTGCACAACGACTACAACTACCTTTACGAGTCGTCGCCGGAGTACGGACTGGTCGGGTATCCCCTGCTATCCCAGCTCGTCGTCCAGATAGACTATCGGGCGCACCATTTCACGCTGTACGACCCCGCGACGTGGACGCCGGCGGCGGCGGACGGACAGCCGCTGCCGATGGAACTCAATGACAACGTGCCGAGCGTGTCGGCACAGTTCGACGGCCTGCCCGCCGGACGCTTTCTGGTAGACACCGGGGACGCCGGCTGCGTACGCCTTTATACGCCGTTCGTCTCGCAGAACAAACTGTCCGAAAAATACCCCAAAGGCATGGACGTGACCGGCTACGGCGTGGGCGGCGAGTCCAAAGGGCGCGAAATCAAGGCCGGGTCGTTCACACTGGCCGGAGTCACGCTCAAGAACGTCCCGACCGTGCTTTCGATGGACACCAAAGGCGGCGCGTCGCAGGTGCTGCAAGGCGCGCTGGGACACGATTTCCTGTCCCACTTCACGGTCACGTTTGACTATCCGCACCAGCGCATCTTTTTCGCCCCCACCCCCGACACGCAGAAGCCGTTCGACACCCGCACGTTCGGCATCATGCTGATCCGCCTGCCCGACCCGCTCGTGAAGGATAAAATGCGTATCGTCGCCTACCATGTGGAACCCCAGTCGCCCGCCTACAAGGCCGGACTGCTGGACGCCGACAGCATCACTGCAGTTGACGGCCAATCCGCCGATGCGCTGGGCCTGGGCGAAGTCCGACGCCTGCTCTCCCCGGAGGGCGGCGAGGACGCGCGCACATTGTCCATTATCGGCGGCGCGGGCGGCACCGGCACGGTGAAAGTCTCGCTGTACGATCCCGTCCCGGTGTCACCGAAGTGACCAAACATCCCAGCATCGCGCCTGTCCTAATCCTGATCCTGTCCGTCTCGCTCGGCGGCAGCGTGGTCGGCGCGGCACGGGCCGACGACGCGCCAGCGCCCGCGCTGCCGGACATCCTCAGCCGCCACTTGCAGGCCGAAGGAACGAACAGCCGCCCCCAGAGCGCCGCCGTCCGCGTCAGCGGCACGGTGGAGACTACGGGGCAGCGCGGCGTCTGGAACGCGCTGTACAAGGCCCCGAACAAGGAACTCGACCAGACGACGATTGCCGACGAGACCGACACGTCGGGCGACGACGGCACGAACGCCTGGCGGCGCGACAGCAACGGCAGTGTCCGCCTGCTGACGCAGGAAGAACTTAAAGACCAGCGCACCGACCCCGAAGGCGCTCTGCGCGCGGGCGTCGCCGCGAGCCACCTCGTCCTACGCCCGCAGACCGAGCGGCGCACCGGCGACTACATTGTTGATGCCATCCCCGACGGCGGCAAGCCGATAGTCATCTTCATTGACCCGAAGACGTTTTTCATCGCGAAGACGCAGGTCCAGGAAGACGAAGAAACGATCACCACGACCTACGACCGCTGGCAGACGGAGAACGGCACGGTCAAGCCGACGCGCTGGACGATCAGCAACGGCGACAAGAAGTACGACAGCGTCGTCTCCGTCGCACGCATCGAGCGCGACGTGGACGCCCCCGACAGCCTGTTCGCCGTGCCGCCTCCGACAAAGAACTACCATTTTTTGACGCCCGGCGCGACTTCGGCGACCGTCCCGTTCGACTACAACGGGGACAAGATCGCCCTGGCCGTGGAGGTGAACGGCGTCCCCGTCCATGTCGCCCTCGACAGCGGGGCGGCGGCCATCGTTCTGGCCCAGCCGCTGACCGAGATGCTCAAGCTGAAGCCGCAGCGCAAATTTGAGGCGCGCGGCATCGGCGGCAGCCGGGGGCAGGAAAGCGTGACGCTGGATTCGCTCACGCTCACGGACGCTCTCCAGTTCACGCACCTGAACGTCGCGTCCGGGATATCCGTCTTCGGCTCCCGCTCCCACCCGTTGACGGCCCTGGTCGGCTACGATCTGCTGTCACGGTTCGTCGTCAAAGTGGACTATGACGCCCAACAGCTGACGCTGACCGAGCCGGACGCCTTCCAGCCCACCCCCGCCGACGGCAAGGAACTCGCCCTGGAACTCGACGACGACACGCCGAGCGTCCTGGCGCAGATGGACGGCCTGCCGCCGGCCCGTTTCCTGCTGGACACCGGCGCCCCGGACACGGTCTACCTCAACGGCCCCTATGTGGACGCCAACAAACTCCGGGACCATTACCCGCTGGGCAAAGGCCGCGACGTGGTGGAAGGCGGCATCGCGGGCCAGGCCGAGTACGATGTCTTCCGAGGCAAGTCTTTGTCCCTGGGCGGCATCACGCTGAGCGGCATCCCCGTCTACGTGCCGCGCGACGCGAAAGGCGGCAACTCACAGCAGCTCGCCGGTACTCTCGGAACGGAAATCCTGAGCCGCTACGTCGTGACGTTCGACTACCCGCACCGCCGCCTGTTCCTCACGCCCGGCGCGAACGCCGGAAAGACGTTCGACACGCGCACGTTCGGCATTGACGTGATCGGCGGCATCGGCAAGGACGGCAAACTTCACGTCTATGTCGTCCATCTCGACCAGGACGCCCCGGCGCGCAAGGAAGGCATGAAGCCGCTCGACGAAATAGTGGCGATTGACGTCATCCCGGTCAGTACGCTGGGCCTGAGCGAAGTCCAGCGCCTGCTGTCCGTCGCCAGCGAGCAGACGACTCATTACCTTTCCGTCCGCAGCCAGGACGGCCGCACGCACACGCGGACGGCGACGCTGTACGACCTCCTGCCGCCCGCGAATTGACCCGCGAACCGAAAATGTCAGCCGCACGTTAAGAAACAACAGAACGCCCCAATCGGAAAAGGACTGTCGCTGCCGCCGTTGAAAAAAGCCGTCAAACCCATTGCCATTGTCACCGTGATCGCGCTGATCGTCGGCTCGCTTGGGGTCAAGGTCAACAAGGCCATGCACCAGCCGCCCCCGCCGCCGCGCACGGTCACGACTCGCCTGGGCGAGATCACCGTGAAGGTGTCCGAGACGGGGACCGTGCAGCCGGTAGACAAAGTGGACGTCAAGAGCAAGGTCGCCGGGCGCGTGCTGGAAATCCCCATCGTCGAGGGCCAGCGCGTCACGACGGGCCAGCTCATCGCCACGGTGGACCGCTCGCAGATTGACCCGCAGATTGCGGGATTGCGCGCACAACTCGATCAGGCGCAGGCGCACTTGCAGCAGTCCGTCGCGCAGTACAACCTGCAGGTCAAGCAGTCCGCCATGGCGATTGTCCAGGCGCAGGCCAACTTGAAGACCGCCGAGACGCATCTGGCGGCAGTCGCGGCGGGCGCGCGCCCCCAGGAGACGGCCCAGCAGCAGGAGGCCGTGGACCGGGCGCAGATCGCGCTTGACGACGCCCAGCGGACGCTGAAGCGCAAGCAGTCGCTGGTCGCCAGAGGTTTCATTGCCCAGGCCGATGTTGATTCGGCACAGGTCGCCTATGACACCGCCGCCAGCAGCCTGGCCGCCGCGAAACAGGCGCAGGGCCTGACCGCCGCCGGGCCGCGCATCCAGGACATCAACGACGCCCGCGCCCAGGTGGACGCCCAGCGGGTCGCGCTGGAGACCGCACAGGCGAACGTCGGCCAGAACGACGTCAGCCGGACGGACATCGCGCAGTCGCGGGCGTCGGTGCAGGAGATCCAGAACCAGTTGGCCCAGCTCCTGGTGCAGCAGGCCGACACGCGCATCGTCGCGCCGGCGTCGGGCATCGTCCTGAAGAAATACAAGCAGACCGGCGAGATCGTGCAAAGCGCCACGACGGGCTTCTCCGACGCCCAGAGCATCGTAGCCACGCTCGGCAGCCGCCTGGAAGTGCAGGTCGGCATCAACGAGGTGGACATCCCCAAAGTGCGCGTCGGCGCCCCCGTCCTCGTGCATATTGACGCCCTGCCGAATGTGACTTATGTGGGCCGCGTGACCGAGGTCGCCCCCGCCTCCGCGAATGCCTTCAGCGCCGACAGCGGCGGCGCGCAGACATCGGCGGGCGGCAGCAGCATCGCCAAGTTCAACGTCAAAGTCGCGCTGGGCGGCTACGACAGTCGCCTGCGCCCCGGCATGACCGCCGACGTGGACATCGTCAGCGCCAAACACGCCAACGTCGTCCTCGCGCCGCAGGAAGCCGTCCCCGACACCGGCAGCCAGGCGACGGTGACGGTACTGACCGCCGCCAAGACCCAGGAGAAACGCGCGGTGGTGCTGGGCCTGCGCAGCGACACCGATGTCGAGATTGTTCACGGCCTCCATGCGGGCGAAAAACTCATCGTCCCGCCGATCAACGGCGCGGGCCGCCGCAAGTTCGACGTGGGCTAAACACGAATGGCGATCATTGAGTCCTTCCGGGTGGCGCTCGAAGCGCTCTGGAACAACAAGATGCGGGCGGGGCTGACGATGCTGGGCGTCATCATCGGCGTGATGGCGGTCATTGTCATGGTCGCCATCGTCCAGGGCATCCGCCAGCAGATTTTGGATCAGTTCGCGGGCAACGGCGCGAATCTGATTTTTGCCGTCTATCAGCCGAAACCCGACAGCATCCAGCGCGGCGGCTTCAGCGGCCTGACGATGGACGACGTGCGGGCCGTCCAGAATCAGTGCGATCTCATCAGTTCGGTCAGCCCCAGCGCCCAGACGAATGTCATCGCGTCCGTCGGCAGCGCCCGCGAATCCTATACCCTCAGCGGCGTCCTCAGTGACTTTCTGGACACGAACAACGTCACGCTGGACTCCGGGCGTTTTATCAGCGCCGAGGACATGGCGACCTGGAGCAAGGCCTGCGTCATCGGCCATAAGGCCAAAGTGGACCTTTTCGGGGACGGCCCCGCCGTCGGCAAAGCCGTCCTGTGTGACCAGGACGGCTCGACAATTTCATTGATCGTCGTCGGCGTATTGGCGGACAAGGACCGGGGCGGAGGCGGGGACGACTTCAACAGCACACTGTACATCGCCCTGCCGTCATTGCAGAAACGGTTCACCGGCAGCGACAAGATCAACAGTTTCACGGCGCGTTCACAGGACATCTCGGTCGTCGAGACGGCGGCCGACCAGGTCTGGAACGTGATGCGGCGGCGCCACCCGCTCAACTACAAAGACTTCATTGTGGACACGCAGGAAGGCCTGCTCAAGCAGATTGACACGCTGCTGGCCGGCATCCAGCTCGTTCTGGGCGGCGTCGGCGGGCTGGCGCTTCTGACCGGCGGCATCGGGATCATGAACATCATGCTCGTGTCGGTGACGGAGCGGACGCGCGAGATCGGCATCCGAAAGGCCGTCGGAGCGACGCGGGGGGCGATCTTGCTGCAGTTTGTCGTCGAGGCAATGGTGGTGTCCGGCTTGGGCGGACTGGTGGGCGTCGCCGCCGGGTACGGACTGGCAGGCTTGATTAATCATTTCGCCCATAAAACTCTGCCGACCTTCGTACCCCTTTGGGCCGCCGAACTCGGATTCGGGTTCGCCGTCGGCGTCGGCCTCTTTTTCGGCATCTATCCGGCCTTCCGGGCCGCCAAACTGGATCCCATTGCTGCGTTGCGTTACGAGTAAGCGTTTCGTTTCCTGGCACGAATGGGTAACTTCGCTATATGCCTGTCCGTAGGACGGCGTCTTGAAGGAGACATCTGCCTTATGAAACACACTTTTCGCCTCGCGGCTGCGCTGCCCGTGACGGCTCTGCTGGCGGCAACCCTTCTTGCTGGGTGTCATAAAGACGAAGCCCCATCACCGACGATGGCGCCCAATGGGACTTATCCCGGTGGGCCGCCCGCCGCGACCAGTGCGCCCGGCCCCGGCGGCCCCGGCGGGACGATGATGAACACGCCCTCCCAGAACCCCAGCGGTGCGCCCGGCGACGCGGTCATCACGGGCAAGGTCAAGAGCGCCTTGATCGCCGACAGCAAGGTGAAGGCCGGTGCCATCAACGTGGATACCAAGAGCAATGTGGTTGTCTTGCGCGGCTCCCAGCCGACACAGGCTGGCATCACGGAGGCCGTCGCCGTCGCCAAGAAGACGCAGGGCGTCAAAAACGTCATCAACCAGCTCACGGTCAAGCCGTAACGGAAGGAAACTCGGATGCCTTACACGCTGAACGGCCAGGCGGCCAACATTGACGAAGAGCCGCATGAGCAGCAGGGGGCGATCTACGTCCCCTTCAAGAAGGTCGTGGACGCGCTTGGCGGCATGGTGACGTGGGACAACGACACCAAGCAGGCCTCGGCCACTATCGGCCAGTGGACGGCGGTCTTCTCGCTCGCGGCGGACACCGCCGACGTGAATGGAACGACCGTGCAGTTCTCCTCGCCGTCGTATGATGAGGGCGGCGAACTCTACGTGCCCGCGGACTTCTTCCATAACGCCTACGGCTACACCGTCACTGCCAACGGCACGGACGTCACGATCTCGCTGTAACGGCCCTTCGCGGGGGCAAGAGCGACTTCATGCCCCCGCGCGATCCGAAAGCAGCCGCGCGAGAAACACGCCCAGCAGCGCTTCTTCCGGCGTGGTTTCACGCTCCTCCGCCGCGAGGTCCGCCAGCTGCCGGAGCGTCCCGCGCACCTCCGCTTCCGGCGCGTTGATGGCGAGCAGATCACCCATCTTTCCCAGAAAGAACAAGCAGTGCGGCAGGTCGCCGGCGGCATAAGCCTCCAACGCCTGCCGCGCCCGGACGGCGATTCGTGCAGATGCCTGCCCTTCGCGGTGCACGGCGCGGGCGCGGAACCGCCGCTGGATATTCAGGAGAATCTTCCCGACGGCCTCATCACGGGCAAACGGCTCCAGCGCGAGGAACGGGTAGAACGCATCGCGCCCGCCGACGAGGCTGCCGACGGCGTTGAGGATTTCGCGCTTGACGGTCGGTGAATTCGTCTGATCCAGGGCGCGCAGCAAGGCGGGCGCGGCGTCCGCGTTTCCGTTGCGGCCCAAGGCGTCGGCCAGGATCGCCAGCGTCGCCGGGTCGCGCTCGGCGGGCAGCAGGGCGGCCAGCGCCGCCGCGCTCTCGCTATCGTCGCGCTCCGCCAGCGCCCGCAGGATCGGGAGCCGCAGCGGCGGTTCAGGCAGCAGACTCGTCAGGACGTCGGTCACACGCGGGT
>CAZZVX010000105.1:0-13290 GCA_964657535.1 Armatimonadota bacterium
AGCGCCGCGCCGCCGCCAGCAGCCCCGCCAGCCCCAGCGCGCCCAGCACGGCCAGGAGCGGCAGCGAGCGTTCTCCCGCCTCCCAAATCCCCACCCCGGCGGCAAACGCCAGCGTCAACCCCACCAGCGGCCTATGCCGCATCGTCACGCTCCCTCAGAAGTTCTTCTGATCTGTCTGATCCAGGTGCGCATCGGGGACAGAGCCGCACTGACGGAACCCGACATCCTTCACATCTCGAAGCACGAACGCCGGGCGCAGGTCCGGCGTGAACGTGTCAACCCGAACATCAGTCAACTCAATGCCCCGCGCGTGTCGGATGGCGAAGCCATAGGCGGGCGTGGCGCCGAAGAAGTCCGGCTCCGGGTAGCCCGTTTCCAGCTCCGGGAACGACGCCGCCGCCTGCGCCGCCGTCCCGCCGCCTTTGGTATAAATATGGATGTTGCTCAAATGAACGTCTTCAATGTCGTGGCCGGGAATACCCAAAATCAAAGACGCGCTGCGGGCGTCGGCGTTGTCTACGACGATGTTGCTGATGGTGACATGGCGCAGTGTGCCGACGGGCGTACCGGCGGGGCCGCGCATCCGCCGGCCCAGGCGCAGGAAAATGGGCGAATTGACGATGTCGCGCATCGTGATGTTGGTGATGGTCACGTCTTCCAACTGCGCGCCGTCTACCGTTTCCAGGGCCAGCCCCCGGCAGTAGTCAAAAACGCAATCGGCCATCGTGATGTTCTGGAAGCCGCCGTTGGACTCGGTGCCGAACTTGATTCGCCCGATGGGGCGGTTGTTCCCCTCAGCGCTTGTCGTTTTGCGCTTGTAAGTGCCGTCCAGAAACGTCCCCATGTCGTAGCCGCTGACCGAGCAGCCCGTGATGGTGACGTTCTTGGTCGCCCGCGCATCCCCCAGGCCGTAGGAGCTTTTCAGGCAGATGCCGTCGTCGCGCGGCGAGTTGACGCTGCAATTGGAAACGTGAACATTCTGGCAGCAGTCAATGTCCATGCCGTCGCGGTTGGTGTCAATGCGCAGGTTGTCCAGCGTGAAATCGTCCACACCCGTCGCCAGGATGCCGAACCAGCCGCCTTGCAGAATGGAAAAGTCACGCAGCGTGACATGGCGGCAGTTCTTCAGGCTGATGCTTTTGTTGCCGTCTCCGGCGTTTTTTCTGCCTTCGTCCCGGATCAGCCCCTTGCCGTAAATCCGGCCCGGCCCCACAATGGAGACGTTCTCCAGGTTCTCGCCCCAAAGCAGGCTGTTGTGCCAGTGGCTGTGTCCGTAGTCTTGAAACTGGTCCGACGCATTCGGCTCCGGCGCGTCATACCCCGCGCTTCCGCCCGTCGGGGTGTCGGCGGCCAGAATCGTCGCCCCTGGCTCCAAAAATAAAACAATGTTGCTCCGCAGGTGAATGGAGTAGCAAAGATACGTCCCCGCCGGGACTCGGACCGTGCCGCCCCCGGCGTCCGCCGCCGCAGAGATTGCCTGATTAATCGCCGCCGTATCCAGCGCCTTGCCGTCCCCTCTCGCCCCAAACGCCCGCACGTCATACACCCCGGCGCTGGACACAGGATCAGTCGCAGCCGCCCACACGGGCAGCGCACCGAGCATGAACAACAGGCCGTAACATAGGGCCGTGAACTTGGTCATAAAAGCGATATTCCTCATGGAAGGGCCGTATCTTCCTCAAAAGTCTGCGGCGTCTCAGTATCCAACAGGGCCAGCAGTTCCGGCACTTTGTTTTCAACGACATCCCAAACGATTTGGTTGTCAATGCCAAAGTCGTGATGAATGACTAAATCGCGGAACCGGGCAATTTTACGCCATTCTACCGTCGGATACTGCTGCCGAACAGGGTCAGGAATCTGTTTGCGGGCTTCGCCAATAATCGTCAGATGACGTAAAACAGCATCATACGTCTTGTCATCGGCCAGGAACTGCTCCTAGGTCAGCCCCTGCGTGTACCGCGCGACCCGGCGGCATGACAGCCGAATGTCTTCAAGAAACGGCAGATAGTTCCGCGACATCAAGCGCCTCTTGTTCCACCGAAGCGCGCATAAACTCGCGCAAGGAGCCGGACATGACCAAGTCTACAGAGTGACGCAGTAAATCCTCCAGATAAAAGTTCAGGGCCATATAGCGGTCAAAAGTGGCCGCGCCGTCAAACTCCACCAGCACGTCCACATCACTGTCCGGCGTTGCCTCGTCGCGGGCGACAGACCCAAACAGGGCCAGCCGCCGAAGACCAAAGGCCGCCAGTTCGCGCCGATGTTCCGCCAGCGTTTCCAAAACGTCTTTTCGTTGCATCTTCACATACCTTAAACTGCTGCTTCTGAGCAATTCTTTAGTCACTGTACCTTCATATTCAGAAAACGACGCCGGATGCGATGCCTTTGACAGACCACTTGCCGCCTGAAAATTGCAGCGTGTAAACAGCCCCGTTGCCACAGAGATTACCGCAGAGAAGAGTGGAGCGTATTTGTGCCTGGTCAGGTGCCGTGAAATGAATGGGTTGCATATAGATAAACATCTTTTTGTCATTCCACTCTTCTTGCATCTTGTGGCGAACCGGCGCTTTTGAACCAGGCAGCACCGGCGGACGACAGGCAGCGAAGCGGGCCAGCAGCGTAGTATCTGAATAAGGACTGTCCGTAAATATATAATAAGCATTCGCCGCGATACCAGTCTTGTTGTTGCTAATCTGGTAACGCAGGACAGCCTCGCGGATGTTGTCTAGTTGCTGCTTTTGCCACGCCGCATCATGCACCGGAGCCGGACGCTTCACCGTCTGACAGCCGCAGACCAGGGCCAGTGCCATCAACACCAGTGCGTAACACATAGCAAGGTCCTTTCTGATCGTTTTCATGTGGCTCCGGCGTGACAAAGCGGGCAAAGGAACGGCGATTGAGACAAGTCTGCGGGGAAGGCCAGCGCGCCGCAGCGGGCGCAGGGAAGCCAGCCCTGATCGCGCTTCCACTGCTCGGCGCGGGCGGCGCGCAGCATGGCGCGGCGAACGCGGGAACGCAGACTCTCGTCCTTGATGCCGGACACCGAGGCTTCAATGCGCCGCCGGGCGTCCAAAGCGACGACGGTCTGTGCCAGTTCGTCGTCCGACGGCGCGGGCGGCAGAGGCGCTTCGGCGGGCAGTTCGGCCTTTTTCTTTTTCGACAGGCCGCTCGCCTTGAAATGGATGTCGGTCAGCACGGGGCCGCCCAGGACCGTGTTCAGGCGGCGGATCATGTCGCCCTTGAGCAATACCAACTCGTTGGCCCAGACGCTGTTTTTGACGCGGACGACTAGTTCCGTGCCGTTCTGAATCTTTTCCACCTGCGTGACGCCCGCCACCTGCGGGCCGACGACTTCGGCCCAGCGCGCCTTCGCCATGTGCGGGCGCAGGGCCTTCGCCAGTTCCTGCGACTGGAGCCAGGAGTAAATCGCGCCGTTCGCCGGGGTCAGGCCGCGCCGGTGACTCATTGCTTGCTCACCTCGGCATGGTCTACGCCGTACACAGCGGCGCGCTCCAAGACGCCTTTGGAAAAGGCCCGGAGATTCGTACACGAGAGAAACGTCTGCGACCCGGCCTGGGCGGTCAGCTCGAACAGGTGACGGCGGCGGGCGTCGTCCAGGTCGGAAAGCACGTCGTCGAGGAGCAATAGCGGCGGCTCGCCGACCAGTTCTTCGATCAACTGCCGCTCGGCGAGTTTCAAAGACAGGGCGACCGTGCGCTGCTGGCCCTGTGAGCCGAAGGCGCGGCAGTCCTGGCCGTTGACCGTGAAACACACGTCGTCGCGCTGCGGGCCGCGCAGCGTCGTCCCCCGCGCGAACTCTTCGGCGGCGACCGCTTCCAGCGCCTCCTGAAACCGTTGCTGAATGGATTCGGCGTCGGACAGGTCGTTGACGGCAAACGACGGCTGGTAAACGATCTCCAGCACGTCCCGCCCGTCGCTTAGTGTTTTGTGGACCTCGGCGGCCAGACTCGCCAGGCGTTCCAGGAACAGGCGGCGGCGCTCCACCAGGCGCGCGCCGTGCTGGGCCATCTGCGCGTTCCAGGCCGGCAGCGACCCCCGCGCGTCTCCCCCGGCGCGTCCGTCCCGCAGGTCGCGCAGCAGGCGGTTTCGCTGCTCCAACGATTTGCGGAACGCGCCCAGCGCGTGGACATAGCGCGGCGAGGTCTGCGAGATTTCCAGGTCCAGAAAGCGCCGGCGCACGGACGGCTCGCCCCGGATGATCTCCAGGTCGCCGCTGTCGAACAGCACGGCGTTGACCTGCCCGATCACTTCCGCCAGGCGCGTGTGCCGGACGCCGTTGATGCGCGCCGTCTTCTTCTCCGTCTGGGACAGGATCAGTTCGATCTCGATGTCGCTGTTCTTGTCCCGAATCACGTCGGCCCTGACGCGGGCGGCGGGCTGCTCAAAACGGATCAGTTCGGTGTCTTTGGCGGCCCGCGTGGATTTGCTCGTCGCCAGGATGTAAAGACTTTCCAGGAGGTTGCTCTTGCCCTGGGCATTCAGCCCGACAAAGATGTTCAGCCCCGTCCCCGGCTCGATCCGAAGCGAAGCGTAGTTCCTGAAGTTTTCCAATCCCAGAGAAGTCACGTGCATGATTTTCGCGTGGCGTTCCGTTCCTTTGCGCGGCCTGCGTCAGAGTCTTTATACCCTGATAAGAAATAGATTCTTAAGTAGTAATAGTAGTAGGGGCGTGACTCAAGCGTGACTCACCGTGACTCTATTTTACGAATCGCCGGAATCGCCCGATTCCAGAGCCATTCGCTTCCTCTTTCAGTAGCGGACTGAACGATTCCGCCGAGATTCATTGATTCTGAGAGTCACGCTTTAGAGTCACGCCTCCGTGACTCAAAGCGAAGAATCGTGACTCTATGATGACTCTCTTTTATGTCATCACTGTTTGAGTCACGGTCAGGGCGCTTTGAGTCATCACAGAGTCATCATAGAGTCACCCCCCGTGACTCAAACGCCGATTCGGCCTCTGTCACGCTTATGTCATCACTGTGTCACGCCCTGATGACACTAAAGATTGTACTGAATCACCTTGCGAATTCGGGTCATGGCGGCCAGCACGTCCGGGTCGTTCTCGACCAGTTCCTGCAGGCGCCGGTGGGCGTGGGTGACGGCGGTGCGGTTGTTGCAGCCGAAGGACGCCGCGATGGCCGAGACCGACAGGCCGCTCATGTCTTTCGCCAGGTACATCGCCGCCTGCCGCGCGAAGGCCGGGTCGCCCTGAAGACGCCCGCTGCGGCTGCTGCGCCCGCCGCCCGCTAAGACCTGCTCCCGGTCCACGCCCAGCTGCGCCGCGACGGTGTCCACGATCTGGTCCACGGTCGGGCCGGCGCTGCCCATCGGGAGCGGCGCGGCGTGGTCCTCCGGGTGCGCCGAAGACACCGGCGCCTGCGGCGCGATCCGCTCCACGAAGTAACTGCTCAGGACGTCGCGGGCGAGCTGCTTGGTGACCGGGCTGCGTACCATGGACGCATACGCCAGCAGCTTGATCAGCGCTCCCTCCAGCGCCCGGATGTTGCTCTGAATCAGATCGGCCATGAAGGCGATGACTTCGTCCGGGACGCGCAGATTCTCCAATGCGGCCTTTTTTTGCAGGATCGCCTGGCGCATCTCCAGTTCCGGCGGGGCGATGTCGGCGATCAGGCCGCACTCGAAGCGCGAGCGCAGGCGCTCGTCCATCGCGCGCAGCTCGCGCGGGCTGCGGTCGCTGGCGATCACGATCTGCCGGTTCATCTGATACAGGGTGTTGAACGTGTGGAAGAACTCTTCCTTGGTCTGCTCTTTCTGGCCCATCGCGATGGTCTGAATGTCATCAATCAGCCACACGTCCACGCTGCGGTAGGCGCGGCGGAAGTCCTCCATGCGCTTGTCACGCAGTGCCGAAACGTAATGGTTGGTAAACGTCTCGCCGCTGACATAAGCGATCCGCGCCTGCGGCAGCGTGACGCGGATTTGATGCCCGATGGCGTGCATTAAATGGCTCTTGCCCAGACCCGGATTGCCATAAATGAACAAGGGGTTATAGACCGAGCCGGGCGCCTGCGCGACATTGAGCGCCCCGGCGTGCGCCAGCCGGTTCGACTTGCCGACCACAAAGTTGTCGAACGTGTACTTATCAATCAGCGGCGCGGCGGCAAGTTCCAGGCTGAACGGGTTGTTCGAGCGCGCCGCCAAGTCGGAAGCCCCGTTGGTCGTCAGCGCCAGGGACTCCTGATGAGGCGCAGCCGTCTGTTCACGGGCGGGCGGGGGCTGTGCGGCGGCCTGCTGCAAGGGCAGGGGCTTTTCGCCCAGCAGCGGCTGCACTTCGGGCTTGGAAACGACGAACCGGACTTGGAGATCGGGACTGCCGAGGAGCGCCGCCAGCGAGTTGCGCAGGGGCTGCGCGTACTTGTTCTCCACCCAGGTGCGGGCGAACGGAGACGGGGCGCCCAGCACGACCACGCTGCCGTCCCAAGACAGCGGCTTGAGGGGGCGCAGCCAGTTGTCGAACGTGGGTTTGTTGACCTGAGACGCCAGTGACCGTAGAGTCCGCTCCCAGGCTTTGCGCAGGGCGATGGCGCTGTCGTCCTCGCCGAGTTCCAGTTGCTGCTCCTGGGGTTTGTCGTCATCGGGTTGGGCGTTGCGGTTGGTCACGGTTGTTTTAACGGCCCCACGGGGGTGATACGGCGGCGCGGGCAAAGCAATGAGGCGGCCATTCCGAATACGAAATCGCCGCCTCGATGCCGCCTATTATACCGCAGATTCCGCCGCGCGGCAAGCCGTTTTTTGCGCCCGCCTGCTTGTGCGGAAAACGAAAAAGGAGGGCCGAGCGGCCCTCCTTCTGCGCCAAGACAAAGTGCGGGTCAGCCGCCGACCAGTTCCCGCGCGGCCTTGAGGGCGGCGTCGTAGTCCGGCTCGGAGGCGACTTCGGGGACCGTCTCGATGTACCGGACGGCGCGGTCCTTGTCCAGCAGATAAACGGCGCGGGTCAGCAGGCCTAATTCTTTGATGCGGACCCCATAGGCGTCGGCGAAAGACCGCTCTTTGTGGTCGGACAGCATCTGGAGGTTGGTGATCCGCTCCTCGGCGGCCCAGCGCTTCTGCGCGAACGGCGTGTCGGCGCTGACGGCGGCGACCTTGATCTTGTCTTTGGGCAGGTTGGCGGCGTGCCGGTTGAACTTGCTGGTCTCCAGGGAGCAGACGCTGGTATCAATGGACGGCACCAGGATCAGCAGGACGCCTTTCGTACCCCCGCTGCTCAGGTCATTCCAGGTGACGGGCGAGAGGTCGCTCGCGGCGAGCCGGAAGTCGGGGGCCGTGTCGCCGACGTTCAGCTCCGGCCCGACCAGGGTCATCCGTGTGCCTTTGAAAGTGATGGCGCCGGGGCGCTCCTGCGGCGTCGTCATGTCGTTTCAGTCTCCTCGCTTTGAGATACCCCTCAGTATACCCGATGAAGAAAGAGGAGAAGACGCCGGACACGTCGAACGATGCGGCATGGCTGTCCAATGGATATTTTTCGACATCGGCGACGTCCTGTTCAACGAGGACCAGCAGCACCTGTGGCTGTTCCACGCGCTGCTGCTGACGCTCCGGGCGCACGGCAAGGACGTGTTCTGGGACGACTTCAACGCGAGGCGCAAGGAACTGGCCGCGCGGGGGCCGAACCCGGAGGCCGCCATCAAGGGGACGCTGGCGGCGTACTGCGCCAACGACAGCGAGACCGAGGTGCTGTGGCACGAGGCCCGCGCCCAGTACGCCGAAATGCGCAAGCCGCGCCCGTTCGGCCTGCTGCTCGACGGCATCACGCCCGCGCTGCGCGATCTCAGGCAGGACTTTCAGTTGGGCATCATCGCCAACCAGCACCCGCCGGTCAAAGAAGCAATCGAGAACTACGGCATCGCGCCGCTGTTCGATGTGATCGTCATCAGCGAGATCGTGCACCTGTTCAAGCCCGACCCGGCGATCTTTCAATACGGACTGAACCAGGCCAAGATTTCCCCCGCCGAGGCGGTGTTTGTCGGCGACCGGCCCGACAACGACATCGGCCCGGCCAAAGCCGCCGGCATGAGGACGGTACGATTCAAGCGCGGCGTGCAGTATACTCTCTATAACCCGTCCGACCCGGCCCTGACGGCGGACGAAACGGTCACGGACATTTTCGAACTGGCCGCCGCCGTGCGGCGCGCGGCTCGAATCTAAAGGTACATCAAGAAATGCGAAATAAGAACTACGTCGTCCTGGTCTTCGCGCTCGCGCTCGCCTGGGCTGCTCTCCCCGTGGCAGCCAAAAATAAGAAGCCCGACCCCGTGTATCCGATGCAGGCCCCGAACGACTCGCCGAACATCACGTGGCACGGGCAGTTCGGGACGAGCAAGGACACGCCCGACGAGATCTATTGTCTGATGGGGTACGGCTTCCTGAAAACGCCCGTCTCCAAGAACTTCGACGGACTGGTCAAGGGCTGGATGGCGAAGCACCCCGACGCCAAGATCGTCCGCGTCTTCAACTACGGGCCGGTCCTGGACAACAAGCCGAACCTGAGCCAGACCTACGTCTGGGTCGTGGACGGCGGCAGCAACTTGAACGAGTATCTCGTGCGGGAGGGCGCGTGTCCCGGCCTGACGATGTTCGTCCCGGAACACGAAGGGCCGAACGCCCAGAAGATGGGCCACTTCCTGATGGAGATTCCGCAGGCGGACTATTTAGACTTTCTGGACCGGATCAGCGCCGGCGAGAAGCAGGCGCAGAAGGCGAAACTCGGCATCTGGAAGCCCGGCGGCGCCGCCACGCGCGCCCCCAAGAAATAAACGACGGAACGCATGATTATCGAAGCCCGCAACGACGTGGTGATGCTCGAAGGCTCGCTGGACAAGAACCTGTGGCCGACGATCCAGGCGGCGGCGAATCTGCTGCTGCGCCACCACACCCAGGGAATCATCATTGACGGCAGCGCGCTGACGGGCTGCTCGCCCGAAGGGGCCAAGACGTTCCGCGACGCGATGGACTACATCGAGCGCTACCGGGCGCGCATCGTCGTCGCCCACCTCCCGGAGCCGGTGATGGAGGTGGTGAAGTCGGTCCCCGGCGTCCGGTCGCGCCTGCCGATTGCGGCCACGGTCGAGGAGGCGCGGTCTTCGCTGCAGCTGGCCCGCGCCGGGACCGGCGGGAAGACCGGGACCGGCGGCAGGCCGCTGCAGGACGTGCTCGTTCCGCTGCTGCAGACGGACACGCCCGAACTGGCGACCATGCTCGCCTGCCGCCTTGCCCGCGCCGACGGCCAGAAGACGCGGGTCCACCTGGCGTACTTCCTCGAAGTCCCCCGCCAGCTCCCGATCAGCGCCCCGCTGCCGGAGGAAGAGAAACAGGCCACCCTGACACTGGAAGCGGCGGAAAAGTGGGTCCGCCGCGAGGGGCTGACGGCGGTGACGCACGTCGCCCGCACCCGCGACGCCGGCGACGAGATCGTGCATCTCGCCGGCACGGTCCACGCCAACATCATCATCCTGGCGACCGCCGGGGGCGAGCCGTGCGAAGACTTCCTGATCCGGATCGCCCGCGTCGTGCTGGACCGCGCCCCCTGCGAAGTCATCCTAAATAAACTGCCGACGGGGTAACAACACCCACCTCCCCGCCGTACCCGCTGTCGAGGCTCTGCGAGCAGGGGCGCTGGAGTCGTCCCGAAGCGGGACGATTCGGAATTCGGCTTCGTTCACGCTCCGAGTCCTCCCATTTTGGGAGGACCCTGTGCAGTGAGGAACGAACGAAGCAAGGCGGTGGGTTCTCGGTTGCTGGAAAGAAAGTGTCACAATGCGCTACGGCTTTTGGATGCCGGTCTTCGGCGGCTGGCTGCGGAACGTGGATGACGAACAGATGGCCGCGACCTGGGAGTACGCCAGAGCCTTAACTGTTCGCGCCGAAGAGATCGGCTTCGACTTGACGCTGATCGCGGAACTCAATCTCAACGATATCAAAGGCGTCAATGCGCCTTCGCTCGATGCCTGGTCCACGGCGGCGGCGCTCGCCGCCGTCACAAAGAAACTGGAACTCATGGTCGCCGTGCGCCCGGCCTTCCACGCGCCCGCGCTGCTCGCCAAGCAGGCCGCCAACATTGACCGCATCAGCGGCGGGCGACTGACGCTCAACGTCGTGTCGTCCTGGTGGGCCGACGAAGCCAAACAGTACGGCGTCGCGTTCGACCAGCACGACAGCCGCTACGCCCGCACCGAGGAATGGCTGGCCGTCGTCAATGGCCTCTGGTCGCAGGACAATTTTTCCTACGCGGGGAACTATTACACCGTCGAAAACACGGTCATGCAGCCCAAGCCCGTCCAAAAGCCGCGCCCGATCCTCTACGCGGGCGGCGAATCCGAGACGGCCAAAGAGTTGATCGCCCGCACCTGCGACGCTTACGTGATGCACGGCGACCCGCCGGAGCGTGTCCGCGAGAAGGTGGCCGACCTTGCGGCGCGGCGCAAGCGATTGGGCCTGCCGCCGATGACTTTCGGCGTCTCCGGCTACGCGGTTGTCCGCGACACGGACGCCGACGCCCAGGCGGAACTCCAGCGCATCACCGATGTCCGCCAAAGCGCGGCGGGCTACGACAACTATCAGCAGTGGCTCGCCGGGACTCAGCTGGAGCAGCGCGTCTCCCTCGAAGACTACTCCGTGTCCAATCGCGGCCTGCGCTCCGGCCTCATCGGGACGCCCGCCCACGTCAAGGCGCGCGTCGCGGAGTTTGCCGACGCGGGCGTGGACTTATTGCTTCTGCAATTCAGTCCCCAGAAGGAAGAGATGGAGCGGTTCGCCGCGTCCGTCATCCGGCAGTAAACGCCCGTGGAAGACATTCCGCCCGTCTTTGTCCCCGACTTCGCCCGCTTCAACGATCCCAAACATATCGTCACGCTCGGCAGTTACTACCCGCAGGGGCAGATCGCGCCCGCCAAAACGCTCGTTCGCGAAGCCAAAGCGGGCTACGCCGCCGATTCCGACCCGCGCCAGGTGCAGGACGGCGTGCAATGGACGCGCTGGGTCAACGAACTCAACAAAGGCCGCCAGTGGCCGCTCAAGCGTCTGTTCGCGCGCCTCCATCCCATGCTGTCGCCCGGCATCGCCCTTGCCGTCGTCCCCGCGCACGACCCGTTCCACTACCTCTTTCCCGTCCGCGCCCTCGCCCAGCGCCTCGCCGCCGAGGACGAACGCATTGACGCCACCGCCTGTCTTGTCCGCCACGCGCGAATCCGGCGCATCCTGTTCGGCGGCCCCAGCACCCGCGCCCTGCACCGCGAGACGATTCACGTCGAACACGCCGAACTGATTCAAGGCCGCCGCGTCCTCCTGCTCGACGACATCGCCAAGTCCGGCCACTCGCTGATGGCCTGCCGCCAGCTCCTGCTCGACGCCGGCGCCGCCCTCGTGCAGCCCCTCGCCCTCGCCCGCGTCATCGTCAACCGGGAAGAGTGAGGCGACTTTCAAGCCTCTGGATCGTATTCTATGGTCAAAGCAATCGCTTTCGCGATCCGCTGAAGTGAGTCTTCCGGCAAAGCGCCGAGTTTGTCCGTGAATCGTTCCAGCGCCACACTGCGCATCTGGAATGCATCCGCCGCTGAAGCCTTGGAAAGGCCGTTGTTTGGGTTCGGTTCAATCCTTGTCATCCAGAAGTGCCTGCCGTAGACTTCATTCCAGCCAGTGAGCGGCACGACCAGGCGCAATTCCAGCCGGCCTGCCGCCTCGGAACTGATGACCACGACCGGGCGTGATTTGCGCATCTCCGAACCGCGCGTCGGATCCAAGTCAACGCGCCATATTTCGCCGCGCCGGGGGTTAATCGGCATCGTCTTCCTCAAGGAACGGCTCGCCGTCGAGGGCGGTGAAGGCCGTCAACTCGCGTTCCTCCACGGGCCGGGCCAAATCCGCCGCGTACAATGGAGCCGCTTCCGCGAACTGGGCCGCCATGATGCGCCGCCGCTCTTCCAGGGGCAGCGTCAGCAAATACGCGGGATCGCTTTCGTCCACGGCTAACTCTTTTTCCAAGATTTGGCGGAAGAATTCCGCCGCGTCCAGCCCGGCAAGGGCGGCTTTTTCGCGGAGGCGCGTTTCCATTTCCGGCGGCAGTTGTAACATAACGTATTCCTTTCACGCTTTCTCTAGTTTGGCGAAGCCCATGTCTAATTTCTTGATGCCGACGGGCGCGGGGAAGGCGATGATGATGAGACTGGCGCCCTCGAAGTTGACGACGGTCCCCTGGCCGAACTGGGCGTGCCTGACTTTCTCGCCGAGCTTGAAGGGCCTGGACGCGCCGCCGCCGGACGCGGCAAGGGTCTGGGCGGCGCGCTCGGCTTTGCGCTCGCCGGCGCGGGCGAGGTCGTCCCATTTGGGCGCGGTCTGCGATTCGGGGCGGCGGCTGCCCTCGGTCAGCGTGGGGGCGTACTCGGCGACGGTCCCCCGGCGCGAACTTTTGGCGAGGAACAGACTCATGGGGATTTCACTGACGAAGCGCGAGACGGGGTTGCGCTGGACGTTGCCGAAGACCATGCGCGATCCGGCGTAACTCATGTACAGATCGGTCTGGGCGCGCGTGATTCCGACGTAGCACAAACGCCGTTCTTCCTCCAATTCCTGCTGGCTGCTCATGGCGCGGAAGTGCGGGAAGATGCCTTCTTCGAGTCCGGCCAGGAAAACCACGGGAAACTCCAGACCTTTGGCGGCGTGCAGGGTCATTAACGTCACGGAGTTGGCGCTGTCCTCGAGACTGTCAACGTCCGAGACCAGAGACACGTTCTCCAGGAACGCCGACAGGGAAGCGTCGGCCTCCGGGTCGTCCTCGGCCTGGGCTTCGAACTCTTTGGCGACGTTCAGCAGTTCGCCGACGTTCTCCACGCGCGATTCGGCGTCGGGCGTCTTCTCGCGGCGCAGGTCTTCCAGGTAGCCCGTCGTGTCCAGCACGTTCTGAATCAACTGCGACACGGACTGGGTCTCGCGTTTGCCCATGAGATATTCAATGATCTTGACGAACGCGGCGACGCTGTTCCTGGCGCGGGACGGCAGTTCGATCTCGTGGACGCGCCGCGCGGCGTCCCAGAACGAAATCTCGTAGCGGGAGGCGAAGTTGTTGACTTTTTCCACCGTGGACACGCCGATGGCGCGGGCGGGGACGTTGATGATGCGCCGCATGGACAGCCCATCGTAAGGGTTGGTGACGACGCGCAGGTACGCGATGAGGTCTTTGATCTCGCGCCGCTCGTAGAACCGGACGCCGCCGACGATCTTGTAGGGAATACGATAATTGAGGAACTGTTCTTCCAG
>CAZZVX010000106.1:0-13290 GCA_964657535.1 Armatimonadota bacterium
ACACTGACGCAGATTGTGGCCGATTTTGACCCCACACAAGCCGAGCGCGTCAAAGCCATTGAGCGGACGACGCGGCACGATGTCAAAGCCGTTGAGTATTATCTCGGCGAAAAGCTGCGGGAAACGTCGCTGGCGGATGTCATTCCCTTTATTCACTTTTGCTGCACGTCCGAGGACATCAACAATCTCGCCCACGCCCAGATGCTGAAAGGTGGCATCGAAGGTCAGTGGCTGCCGCTGGCCAGGCAGGTCGTCAGCCAGGTCACGGCGTTTGCCGATGCCACGCGCGACGTGCCGATGCTGGCGCACACGCACGGTCAGCCGGCGACTCCCACGACGGTCGGTAAAGAGATGGCGGTGTTCGTCCGGCGCTGGCAGCGGCAGATCGCGCAGATCGAAAGCGCCGAATATTTAGGCAAATTCAACGGCGCGGTCGGATGCTACAATGCGCATGTCGTCGTCTACCCCGAAGCGCCCTGGCAGGAAATTTCACGACAGTTGGTGGAACGTCTGGGCCTGACCTGGAACCCGCTCACCACGCAGATCGAGCCGCACGATTATACCGCCGAAATGGCACACACTTTGATGCGGTTCAACACAATCACCTTGGGCTTTGACCAGGACATCTGGACGTATATTTCGCTCGGCTACTTCCGTCAAAAGGTGGTCAAGGGCGAAGTCGGCTCGTCCACGATGCCCCATAAAGTGAATCCGATCAATTTTGAGAACTCCGAGGCGAACCTGGGCCTCAGCAACGCTCTTCTGGGACACCTAGCGACGAAGCTGCCCGTCTCGCGGATGCAGCGCGACCTCACTGATTCGTCGGCCCTGCGCAATGTCGGCTCGGCCATCGCCTACTCGACGCTTGCCTTGCAGTCCACGCTGCTCGGCCTTTCCAAGCTTGGTATTGACCAGACTGTTTTGGAACGCGACCTGAACGCCAACTGGGAAGTGCTGGCCGAGCCGATCCAAACCGTCCTGCGCCGCGAAGGCCACGCGGATGCCTACGAGCGCCTGAAGGACTTCTCGCGCGGCACGGCGCTGACCCAGGCCGATGTTCAGGATTTCATCCGCTCGCTCGGCCTACCCGCCGCCGACGAGCAGCGCCTGCTGGCCCTGACACCCAGCACATACATTGGCCTCGCCCCGGAGCTTGTAATACATATTCAGGATGGCACACGCTCGAACGAGCATTAGGAGACAGTTCATGACGCAGGTGAAAGTGTATGTGACGCTCAAACCGTCCCTGCTGGACGCACAGGGCAAGGTTGTTCAGGGGGCCTTGCAGCAGCTCGGTTATGACAATGTGGACGGGGTGCGCATCGGGAAATACATTGAACTGAGCCTGCACGACGGCACCGACGCCGAGACGCAGGTGAAGGAGATGTGCGACAAACTGCTCGCCAATCCCGTGATAGAAGACTATCAATTCGAGGTCGCCCCATGAAATTCGGTGTGCTGAAATTTCCTGGGTCGAACTGCGACCAGGATGCGTACTACACGGTCAAGGACGTGCTGGAACAGCCGGTCGAGTACCTCTGGCACCAGGACGCCGACCTGAAGGGCGTGGACTGCGTACTCGTCCCCGGCGGCTTTTCCTACGGCGATTATTTACGCTGCGGGGCGATAGCCCGCTTTTCGCCCGTGATGAGCGCGGTGCAGGATTTCGCGGCGAAGGGCGGCCTGGTGCTGGGCATCTGCAACGGCTTTCAGGTGCTGTGCGAAGCGCATCTTCTGCCGGGCGCGCTGGTCAAGAATGACGGACAGCGCTTTTTGTGCAAGCACATCTTTCTGCGAACCGAAAACGCGCAAACGCCGTTTACAAGTGGAATAAAGCCGGGGCAGGTCCTGCGCATTCCTATTGCGCACGGCGAAGGCAAGTACGTCTGCGACGATGAGACTTGGCGCGAATTGCAGTCGCAGAACCGGATCGTCTTCCGCTACTGCACGGAAGACGGGCAGATCACGGAGGAGGCCAACCCGAACGGCTCCCGCGACAACATCGCCGGTGTCGCCAACGCAGGCTTCAACGTATTAGGCCTGATGCCTCATCCTGAACGCGCGTCCGATCCGGCGCTGGGTTCTGCCGACGGGCGGCTGGTGTTCGAGTCACTTCTGCGGCAGGCGCAGGCCGTTCTCGCATGAAAGGGAGACATAAATGAAAGCATGGGGCGCAATCTGCCTGGTCAGCCTCGGCGGCATTACGGAGGCGGCGATGAACGGCGGCCACGATGCGCCGGTGTGGGGCGTCCTGCTCGGCGTCTCCATCCTCGGCTGGAGTTGGTCGGTGATTGCCAACGCGGCCCTGCGGCTGTGGAGCGCCGTCACCGGACGACGCCTGCCGCTGTCCCAAGCCGATCCGCAGGCACTCGCGGCCGAGATGGCCGCGCTCAACGCACAGATCGCTCAGCTGCGTGATACGGCGACCTCGTTCGATGTCTCCTTTGACCGCACACTCGGAGGCCTGGATGAGCGCCTGCGCCGCGTCGAGCAGCAGACCGCAGCCGTCCCGCCGCCGACCGTCACTCTTGGTCGCCGACTTTAGAAATACGCCATGATGCAGCCTTTTTCCGAGGCCCGCTGGGTCTGGACGCCAGAGTCCAATGATGCTCGGTTCGCCGTGCGCCGCTTTCGCGCCGCCGTTGAGATCACGGAAGCGCAGACGCTGACCTGTCACGTTTCCGCCGACTGCCGCTACATTTTTTACTTCGACGGCCTACTCCTCGGACGCGGCCCGGCCCGTTCCGACCTGCGCCACTACGTCTATGAGACATACACGCTTGATGTGAAACCCGGACGGCATACGCTGGCTGCGCTCGTGGTTTCGTATGGCCGTGACATCGGCCCCATTGCTGAGGTACATGACCGAGGCGCATTTCTCCTCGAACTGCAAAACGCGCACGGCGACGTTCTCTGCGCGACGGGACGCGGTGACGACTGGCGTGTTCAAAGCGACACGGCCCAGCAGCCGGCGCTGATGACGATGCGCGACCGCTACTACGGCATCGGCGCGAGCGAGATCGTAGAGGGCAGTGCCGTTCCGCACGGCTGGGAACAGCCGGACTTTGACGACTCGGCCTGGGAAAGTCCCTGCCCCATCCGCGAGGCGTTCCTCTTTGAGCGCCCCAGCGACATGGCCGACCCCGGTGGACGCTGGCGCCTCCTTCCACGCGCCATTCCCGCGCTGCGCGAAGAGCCGTGCCGGTTTCTTGACAGCGTCTCCCCGGTCACCATCCCTGCCCACAGCCGCTCGGAGACGATTTTGGAAGCCGACGTTTACGCCGACGGCTACCCTGTCCTTCATGTCGAGGGCGGGCGCGGCGCGACGATCACGCTTTCTTACGCGGAAGCATTAACCAAAGATGGCAGGAAAGGAATTCGTGACGACCGAGACGGCACGGATGTGATCGGTTTCTCAGACACCTATCGGCCCGGCGGGGGCCGTGAGACCTACTCCCCATTTCACTGGCGCGCGTTCCGGTTCATCAAACTCACTGTGGAGACTCAGGACGCGCCGCTGACGGTTTCGGACCTTTCGTACATTCTGACCGGCTATCCCTGGGAACGCAAAGCGGCCTTCACGATAGACGACGGCCCCGCCGAACTGCCTGCCGTGCTGGACGTGGACTTCCGCACACTGGAGCGCTGCACGGGTGAGACGTTCATGGACTGCCCGTACTACGAGCAGCTGCAGTACGTCGGCGACACGCGCCTGCAGGCGCTGCTGTCTTATGTCACGACGGGCGACACCCGCCTAGGAGCCTGGGCTGTCCGGCAATTCGACTGGTCGCGACTGCCCGACGGCCTCACCCAGAGCCGCTACCCCAGCAACCTGCCGCAGATCATCCCGCCGTTTTCGCTCATCTGGATCCTGATGGTCGAAGACCTGTGGCGCTACGCCCCGGGCGAGGCCGAAACCGTGGCCAAATGCCTCACCGGATGCCGGGGCGTCCTGGAATGGTTCGGGCGTCAGACCAATGCCGAAGGCCTGCTGGACGGCGAACTTCCCTGGTGGAACTTCGTGGACTGGGCCGCCGGCTGGCAGCACGGCGTCCCGCCGCCCACCGTCGCGGGCGTTCCCTGCGCGACGCTGAATTTGCAGTACCTGGCGGCGCTGCAAGCGTATGTGCGCCTGCACGAAGACTTGGGCGACACGCGCGAGTCGGAATTCTGGCAGGCCGAGGCGGATATGCTGGCCGACGCGATCCTGCTGGCGTTCTGGGACCCGGACAGCCGCCTGCTGCGCGAAGGCCCCACAGACGAGTGGGGCTGCACCCAGCACGCGCAGGCGTGGGGCCTGCTGACGGGAATTATCCCCGCAGATGCGATTGACGATGTGGTGGACAGCCTGCACACCGACGACACGCTGACGCGAACGACGTTCTATCACACTTTTTATGTCGTTGAAGCGCTAGCGAAGGCAGGACGGCTGGAGCGATTGTGGGAACACTGGCTCGCGCCCTGGCGTCGGGCGCTGGCGCTGCATCTGACGACCTGGCCGGAGCATCCCGAACCGACCCGCTCCGACTGCCATGCGTGGAGCGCCTGGCCGACCTTTGCGTTACTCACGCACGTATTAGGCGTTTCGCCTGTCGAAGAAGGTTTCCGGGGCTATGCCATCAACCCGCAGCGCGTGGACGGCTGGGATGTCGTTTCAGGCCGCGTCCCCACACCGGCAGGACTGCTTCAGGTCTCCGTCGCCTGGCTCCCTGACGGCAACCCCCGCGTGGCGCACGGGATTTTACCCTCTCGCTAGCCGGTGCCGGACGCGCAGCACGGCGAGTCCCACGCTGCCGAGAAGGAACACGGCCCAAGCCGCCGGTTCCGGCACCGGCGCGAGATTGTAGCCGATGACATCGAAAGCGCGCAGGTCGGTCGGCGTGATAACCCCACGCTCGCCGAAGTTGAACGTCGGGTCCATAATGCCGATGGGCGGCGTTTCCGTCCCGTCGCTGAAGTAGGTGTTGTCTTTCCAGTGGCTCGCCTGCTGCCCGTCCCCATGCACGGCCCCCGTTGCGAAAGACGCGATACTGGTGGCACCGCCGTCAAAGGAGAGGTACCGGTCGCCGTCGTTCAGCCCTGCCGTGAAGTCTATGGCCCCCTGCGCGGCGCTGGCCGCCGAGTAGCGGAACAGGTCCAGCGTGCTAACGTCGTCGAAGTAGTCGTCCGGTTGATAAGCGCCGCTTTTGTTGGGACTTGTTGTGTCAAGCACATCCACGCCGCTGATGAAGCCAAGCGAATGGCCGATCTCGTGGGTGGCGACGCCGACAAAATCCATTTGGTTCGCGCGGATGCCGTCGTCCGGGCTGTAATCAAAGGAAAACGCGCTATTGAAAGTGATGGTCGCGTCATTGCCCGGCGTGCTGGGCGAAATCAAGCCCAGCGCTTTGGCATTCGCGTTGCTCATGTCAACAAGCGTCGCGTTCGCGCCGGTACTGTCGAGATATGGGGTGCTGCTTCCGCTGCCCGCCTGGTCATTGGCAGTGTCGTTGATCAATTGCTTGAACGTGTTTCCGGATTGAAGATGCGCAATGGCGGATTGATCGTCCTGCGAGAGTGGATTGGCGTCTTGTTTCAGGGCCGTGCTGACCGTGCTGTAATAATAATGGTCTTGAAGCGCCGATGTCTGCCCAATCGTGGTTGTGTTGCCCAGGTTCTGAAAGCCGATAGTCAGGTTGATGGTGATGTTGTTGCTGAAGAGACCGGCCCAGTTCCCTGCCGCGCGCTCGAAATCGGCGAGCGTCTGCTGTCCGGCGGCGGTCGTCGTGTTGAATGTCGGCGTCAGGTCGAATTTCATCCCCGTCGGCGAGCCGACCAGGTACTGCGCCTGAGCTGGTGTCCCCGTCACGGCCAGAGCGACCAGGCTTCCCACAACTACGGCGAATCGGTTTCGTGACATGAGTTTCCTCCTCCATCTAATGAGAAGCATTCGGCGCCGCCGAACTTCCCGGAACCTCTGCCCTGTCTATTATAACAAACTTCGCCCTGTGCCGGCAAGCATAGTAACGTTGACAGGAAAAAGGCGCGGTCTATCAAGGCCGCGCCCATTCTGTCTCTCGTTGTCGGCGTCGTCAGGACACACTGGTTCTGCGCTTGCGGGCGCGCAGGCTCAGCCCGAAGAGGCCAAGCGCGCCGATGCTTAGACCCACCCATTGCGACGGTTCCGGGGCGGGGACGGAGATTTCAGTGATCTGCGTAGACCATGCACCATAATCAGGCGTCGTGCCGGAACTGATGCCTGACGACCATTCTTGCGTTGTCCAGAACTTGGTTGGGTCCGTTGGATCAACCATCGTGGCGCTGTAATCGCCCCAGCGGTTCCTGCCGGCACCATACTCAATGTCGTAATTGCCGACGCCGGCCTTCAAAAGAATGGGGCTTCCAAAAGTCACCCCGCCTGCAGTGTAGGTTCCGACGGAGGCATAGCTGCTGGCATACTCGGTCGCGCCGGAACGGGTGTAGCCGACGACGACACTGCCCTGACCGTTGACCGCCACAGAACCGTAATAGTAATCATGGGACGAATCGGCAATGGTCGTTTCCGAAATCAACGCATTTGTAGACGCATTGATTCGCACGACTTTTAATCCGGCATGACCATTGACGGTGATGTCTTGCACCCCCCAGAGTTCGCCATTGACTTTGACCACGCTGCCATCAAAGCGGGTGTCACCGGCATCTATCGTGTTGTCCCCGTTCGGCTGGCTGGCGGCAGGCGGATCGGTGAAGGCTGTCACCGTGACCAG
Source organism: Armatimonadota bacterium (assembly GCA_964657535.1). Lineage (GTDB taxonomy): Bacteria > Armatimonadota > Armatimonadia > Armatimonadales > Capsulimonadaceae > CAZZVX01. The sequence continues at coordinate 6,747 of CAZZVX010000106.1, forward strand.
CCCGCCGGAAGTCGTCAATGTTGGCGTGGCGGCAGTCCCGGTGACGGACGAGATCTTCTCATAGCCGGTTCCGTTGAAGTTGCCATTGTACGAAGAAAGCAGATACTCTGTTCCAGGCGAAACGGCAGGGCTGTCGAGGTCAACGACCGGATGCGCGGAAAAGCCGGTGTTGTTGAAGCTCTGGTTATAAAAAAGGGTTGTACCGGTCGTGGTTTGGGCGGTCAGACTTGTCTTCGGTACGACCAGGACGGATTCACCGGGCGCGGCTGGAGCATTGGAGGAGCCGCCGGATGAGACGGCTCCGTCTGCATCTGCCGAGGAACCGAAGTTATTGACTGAGACATAAACGCCGTCCGCATTATAGCCAAGCATGTCATAATCCACGAAGAAATGATCGGTGGAATTGGTGGCGGCGATTTTGATAGCTTTCCATCCGGCGGTCGGATCAGATGAGTTGGATACCGCAAGAAGTATGTCGTTGGTGTTGTAATTCCCGCTTGCGTCTTGCGTGCCGGTGTCAAGCGCAGAGGCGTAATAACGTTGCGTGCTGGGATCGTACACAATTCGAGGGTCGAAAGACCCGTTGGTGGGAGCGACACCGGCATTCGTCCAGAAATTATCCAGCGACTGAGTTCCTGGAAGTAAACTTCCGGTCTTTCCGTAAACCTGATATACTCCATTCACCATTTCAACGACATCGCTCGCGCCGACAGCGGATTGCGTGTCTGGCGGAATGAAGCCGGACTGATTGATGGTGCTTCCAGTGAAGTTTTGCAGAATAGTCTGGGCATGAACCGCCGGAGCCGCGAAGCCAACAGCAGTCAAGACAAATAAAGCACCCACTCGACATTGAGACATCATGCTATTCCCCCGGTGTTTGTTTGACATGAGACGGAAAGCCGCCGCGCCAGCAGGCAGGCAGTATGTGCGCTCATTATAACATAGATACCAGGAAAGGGCAAGCGTTTCTTTAGTCTGCCCTTTTCGCCCCGGTTAAGCCGGCGCCACTACTTGGATTGGCGCAGCAGGCCGTACTCGATGCTGTCCACGACGGCGTGCCAACTCGCGTCAATGATGTTGGTGGAGACGCCGATGGTACTCCAAGTTTCCCCGGCGTCGGCGCTGTCCACGATGGTGCGGACTTTGGCCGCCGTGCCTTCCTTGACATTGACGACGCGGACTTTGAAGTCGGTCAAACGGATGTCGGCGAGCTCCGGGTAGTGGTCAGTCAAGGCTTTACGCAGGGCGCTATCAAGCGCGTTCACGGGGCCGTCGCCTTCGGCGACCGTCAGGATTTCCTCGTCGCCGACGCGCAGTTTCAGGGTCGCCTCGGTGATGGCCTCGCGGTCGCCGCCGCGCTTTTCCACGATGACGCGGTAGCCGATCAAGTCAAACAAGCGGCGGTAGCTGCCCATCGCTTTTTTGACAAGCAGTTCAAACGAGGCTTCCGCGCCCTCAAATGAATAGCCTTCGTGTTCCAGAGCGGCGACTTGTTTGAGTATGGCTTTGGTTTCAGGGCTGTCTTTGCGCAGATCCAGATTGTCCTTCTGGGCTTTCTCCAAAATGGTGGACGCGCCGGACAGTTCGCTGACCAGGATGCGCCGCTCGTTGCCGACGAGTTCCGGGTTCAGGTGTTCGTAGGTTTCCGGATTCTTGCGCATGGCGTCGACGTGGAGGCCCGCTTTGTGGGCGAAGGCAGAGCGTCCGACATAGGGCGCGCTGGTTTTGGGCGGGACGTTGGCGATCTCGTCTACGTAGTTGGCGAGGTCGGCGAGTTCCCCGATCTGCAGGGCGCAGAACAGCGTATAGCCGAGTTTCAGCCCCAGCGCCGGGATGATGGAGGTCAAGTTGGCGTTGCCGGTGCGCTCCCCCAGCCCATTGATGGTTCCCTGCACTTGAATAGCCCCGGCCTGGATTGCCACGAGACTGTTGGCGACGCCGCATTCGGCGTCGTTGTGCGTATGGATGGCGAAGCGGCCTTTGGGGTAGCGGGCGATAACTTCCCCGACGATTTGCCCGACTTCGTGCGGCAGCGCGCCGCCATTAGTGTCGCAGAGCGCGACCACGTCCACGCCCGCCGTGAGTGCGGCTTCCAGGCAGTGGCGGGCGTAGTCCGGGTTGCGCTTGTAGCCGTCAAAGAAATGTTCGGCGTCGTAGATGACTTCCTTGCCCTGCTCTTTGAGAAAGCGGGTCGTGTCAACGATCATTTCTAAGTTTTCGTCCAGCGGCAGGCGCAGGGCTTCGGTGACGTGGAAATCCCAGGACTTGCCAACGAACGTGACGACGGGCGTGTTGGCGTCCAAGAGTTGCCGGAGCATGGGGTCTTCCGACGCCGTTTTGCCGGGGCGTCGGGTGCTGCCGAACGCGGCGAGTTTGGCATGGTGGAGCGGGACGGTCTTCATGCGCTCAAAGAACTCCACATCTTTGGGATTGGAACCGGGCCAGCCGCCTTCAATGTAGTCTACGCCAAAGGCGTCCAGGCGCCTGGCGATGCGCACCTTGTCTTCCACGCTGAACGAGATGCCTTCGCCCTGCGAGCCGTCGCGTAGGGTGGTGTCATAGATGTCTACGTGAGTTTGTTTTTGCATTTTTTCGATTCCGGGTGATAAATAGACGATGCGCCGTGCCGCGACGGTTCCCGACCGGGGCGGCACGCGCAGTGTGTCACCCGGTCGGGCTGATAATGCCGATGATCAGCGCAATGATGCGCCTGATGTCGTCAGTTCGTTTTGTCATTTTTCCATAGAAGTCAAAAGAAGCATCAAAGGGTTGAAACCCTTCGCTGGGGGGCCTGCGGCCAAGTCTCCGCCTGCGCGGAGACAGGAAAGAATGTTTGACAGTCTCTGTCCGCGTAGGCGGACACTGGGCGTCTTCGCCCCTGAGAGTGGGAGTTCACTCCCTTGACAAGTTTTAACTACTGTTGCCGATGGCTTCCTAACATATCGTCGAGCGAACTCCCTAGGGTGGCGCGGCCACGCGCGGCAGGTCAAGGTCTTCCTGCAAATCGTTTGCTACCCATTCCGCTGAGGACGAGCGTTCATAGCGGCCAATATCGGTCTCTTCACTATTGCCGAGCCACCGGATGCCGACTCGATAGACCGTTCGACTAGAGTTAACCGGACCGACCCGGCGCACGAAAACGCCGTACATATCCTGCCATGAGCCTGAAGTAACTGTTGGAAACAGCAGCGACCCGCTGCCTCGACGATAAGTACGATTCCCTAAGTTTAGGTGCAACTCCTCAGGGCCAGCCATGTTAAAAAACATTCTCACAAGGAATATAGCAAACAGCGTAATGAACAGATACAGCACCCATACGAACAAACTGCCGCCAACGGCATGAGGATCAAACATTAAACCGAGATAAAAGATTGGTCCGCCTAAAATTGCCACGCCCATCATAGCAAAAGGGGCCCGATCAGCAAACCGCCTACGGAACAACATTTCGCCTTCCGGTGCTGGATATTCGATACTGTTTTTCTTATCCGCGAAACCAGCTATGGTGAATCCCAGTATCAGTGAGCCAACAAAGATGCCACTTCCGCCACGTTCCAAAATATCTGAAATCAACATACTTACTTACCCCCCGTTTCAGAGGCATTTGTACGTCACTACCGATCTGCCCTTCGTTGTTTGTACCCAGTTGTTTATAATGCCCCTTCGCCTTCTTCGCCGGTGCGGATGCGGATGGCGCGTTCGACTGGAGCGGTGAATATTTTGCCGTCGCCGATCTCGCCGGTGCGGGCGGCTTCCTCAATGGCGGCCATCGCGGCCTCGGCGACGGCGTCGGGGACGACGAGTTCCAGTTTGATCTTTGGCAATAAGTTCACGACATAAGTGTTGCCGCGATACTTCTCTGTGTGGCCGCGCTGGTGGCCGTAGCCGCGAACGTCGGTGACGGTCATGCCGACGACGCCGATGTCTTCCAGGGCTTGCTTGACCTGGTCTAATCGCATGGGGCGGATGACGGCTTCAATCTTTTGCATCTAAAGCGCCTCGGCGACTCGGTCGCCCATCTCGCGGCAGTTGAGCGCGGGGGCGTCGCCGTCCTTGCGGATGTCGGCGGTGCGGTGGCCGGCGGCGAGGACGTTGATGACGGCGCTCTCGATGGCGCGGGCGGCGGCTTCGGCGCCGAGGGAGTAGCGCAGGAGCAATGCGCCGGACAGGATGGCGGCGAGCGGGTTGGCTTTGCCGGTTCCGGCGATGTCGGGGGCGCTGCCGCCGGACGGCTCGTAGAGGCCGAAAGTGCCGTAGGCGGTCTGGCGGGTGCCGAGCGAGGCTGACGGGAGCATTCCCAGGCTACCCGTCAATTGCGCGGCTTCGTCGCTGAGGATGTCGCCGAAGAGGTTTTCGGTCACGATGACATCGAACGCTTTGGGGCGGCGGACAAACTCCATCGCGCAGGCGTCTACCAAAAGATGAGAGAGTTCCACGTCGGGGTATTCGGGGGCCAGTTTGGTCACGGTGTCTCGCCAGAGGCGGGATGTTTCCAGGACGTTGGCCTTGTCCACGCTGACCAGGCGCCCCGTGCGGGCCTGGGCCGATTGGAAGCCGATGCGGGCGATGCGCTCCACCTCGGCGCGGGTGTAGACGCAAGTATCTACAGCATGGTCGCCATCCCAGGATTTGGGCTGGCCGAAATACAGGCCGCCGGTGAGTTCACGGACAACCAGGATGTCAAAGCCACCGGTGACAAGATCGGGGCGCAGGGGGCAGGCGTCGGCGAGCGCCGGGTACAGGACGCAGGGGCGCAGGTTGGCGTAGAGTTCCAGCGTCTGGCGCAGGGGCAGCAGCGCGCCGCGCTCCGGGCGCAGGTTCGGGTCGGGGATGGCGTCGTACTTGGGGCCACCGACGGCGCCGAAGTAGACAGCGTCGGAGTTTTGCACGAGTTCCAGCGTTTCCGGCGGCAGCGGGTGGCCGGTGGCGTCATAGGCCGCGCCGCCGACGAGGGCATCGGTGAACGTCAGGTCGAGCGCGTGTTTTTGAGCGGCGGCTTGCAGGACTTTGATGCCCTCCACCATGATCTCCGGGCCGATCCCGTCGCCGGCCAGAACGGCAATGTTTGGCATAATTTACCCCATGTCGTTTCGCAGTGTGCGTAAAAAGTCGCCGAAGCCCATTTTGCGCCAGAAGGCCTGCGAGGCCGGGTTGGCGCGGACGACTTGCACCTCAATGGCGTGCAGGCCGCGCGCTCGGAACCAGTCGCGCAGGGTTTCGTACAACTCTCGGCCAATGCCGCGCCCGCGCCACGAGTCGGCGACGACGACATCGGCGACGTAGCCGCAGTCGCCCGCCGTCAAAGTGGGCCGCTGCAAGACCTGGCCGAAGATGTAGCCGACGATGGCGCTTTCACCGACGGCGACGTAGACCGCCGCGCCGTCGTTGTCCATCTGGGCGCGCAGGTAATCCGTGAACCAGTCCGCCGCGCCGTCGTTCATCGCGAGGCGCGGCTCGTACTGCGCACTGGTGTCCTGGAGCGTTCGCCAGAGCGCGATGATCTCAGGCAGGTCCAGCGGCACGGCGAGCCGAATAAGTACATTCTCGGCCAAGTGATTTATACGTGTTCCAGCACGCGCTCGCGGGGGGCGCGGCCTGAGACGCGAGCGATCTGCTTGTTCAGGGCCTGCAGGTAGGCTTTGGTGCTGGCGACAAAGATGTCCGTGTGGGCGGCGTGGCCCGTGTAGATCATGTCGTCGGCGCGAATACGAATGGTGACGTCGGCCATGGCATCTATGCCCTGGGTGACGCTCTGAACGGTGTATTCGATCAGGTCATTCGGCACCTGGACGATGCGGTTGATGGCGCGGTAGACGGCGTCCACGGGGCCGTTGCCGGTGTCGGCGTCCATCAGGACGGCGCGGTTTTCGTGGCGCAGTTTGACGGTGGCGGTCGGGATGGCCTGGTCGCCGCAGGAGACCTGGACTTGAACCAGTTCGTAGGTCTGCGGCACGGTAGAGACTTCGTCGCTGACGATGGCCTCCAAGTCCTCGTCGTAGACGACTTTCTTGTTGTCGGCGACGGTCAGAAAGCGCGTGTAGACTTTCTCGAAGTCGTCCTCGCTGTCGAACGTGTAGCCGAGTTCGCCTAAACGATGCTTGACGCCATGACGCCCGCTGCGGGCGGACAGAATGATTTTCGACTCGGTGATGCCGACGGTCTGCGGGTCCATGATCTCGTAAGTCGTGCGCTCCTTCAGGACGCCGTCCTGATGAATGCCGGACGAGTGCGCGAAGGCGTTCGCGCCGACGATGGCCTTGTTGGGTTGCACCAAAATGCCCGTCATGGTGGAAACCATGCGCGAGGTCTTGTAGATTTCTTCCGTGCGGATGTTGGTCTTCAAACCGTAGGCGTCGGCGCGGGTGTAGAGCGCCATGACGACTTCTTCCAGGCTAGTGTTGCCCGCCCGCTCGCCGATACCGTTGACGGTGCATTCGATCTGACGCGCCCCGGCCAGCGCGGCGGCGAGGGCGTTGGCAGTCGCCATACCGAGGTCGTTGTGGCAGTGCGCCGAAAGCGTGACGTTCTCGCTGCCGGGGACGTGGTT
>CAZZVX010000107.1:0-13176 GCA_964657535.1 Armatimonadota bacterium
TGGAGGTCATTCTTTCCTTCACAGAGCCTGCTTCCTCATGCGCGAATTTCATTGTGCGGATGGAGGAAGCCGGGCTGCTGCTGCAGTTGCTGACGCCGGGGCTTCTGCGCGGCCTGGCTGACGGTGAGCCCCGGCAGCAGCGCCTGGCGTGATTATACCCAACGAACGGCGCAAGCGCAAGCGCAGCAGGCTGACATAGCATTACAGCCGGTCATTCAGACGCATCCCACTGCGGTAGGCGGCGACCTCAAAGCGGTTGTTGCGGTAGCCGTCCCGCGTCCGCGCCCACTGGTACAGCGCTTCCAGCCCGTAAGCGGGCAGGAACAGCGGCCCCCACGCCCGGTACTGGCGCACATGGACCATCTCGTGTTCGCGCAGGGCCGTGACCATCGCCTTGTCGGCGTAAATGATCACGTCACCCAGCGTGATCGCCGCCGCCAGCCCCTGCCGTCTCAAGACGCCGACGAGCCATCCCCCGACGACCTCGCAGACCCTTGCCTGCCGGTCCCAGCGCCGGCGGCCGCCCAGGCCGCCGAGCAGCCCCAGCAGCGTGTTGGGAACGTTCCACAGGTGGCCGAGCATTAAGAAGAGCATCTGCATACGTGAGGAAGAAAGCCCATGACCCTGCCGCTGTTTCTGCGCGCGACCCGCGCTTACTCGTTCCCGGCCAGCGCCGTCTCGATTCTGGTCGGGACGGCGCTGGCCGTCAGCGCGTCCCGCCGCTTCGATGCGGCGACATTCCTGCTGCTGCTGATCGGCGGCCTTCTTGCCCATGCCGGCGCGAACGTCCTCAATGACTATTACGACTTCGTCAACGGCGTGGACACCCGGCCTGAACACGGCAGCGGCGTCCTCACGGACGGAACCCTGACGCCGCGCCGGGCGCTGAAGTTCGGCGGCCTGCTTCTGGGGTCGGCGGCGCTGTGCGGCCTGCTGCTGTTGCTGCGCTATCAGTCCCTCCACGGCAAAAATCCGTGGCAGGTCGTGGTGCTTCTGTCCGTGATCGGTCTGGCCTGCGCCGTATTATACCCGGCGCTTCTCAAGCGATACGCGCTCGGCGATCTGCTCGTCATGGTCGCTTTCGGCGTGGGGCTGACGCTCGGCGCTTACGCGCTGCAGACCGGGGACGTGACCCGGAGCCAGTTCTGGGCGGTCGCCGTCCTGTCGCTGCCCGGCGCGCTGCTGATTGACGCCATCCTGCACGCCAACAACCTCCGCGACCGTGAGACGGACCGGGCCGCGCACGTCAGCACGATGGCGACCCTGCTGCCCGGCGGCGCGGGCCGCGCGCTGCTCGCCGTGCTGCTGTTCGCGCCGCCGCTTTTCGTCGTCGTCGGCGCGGGTCTGGGCCGGCTGCCGTACTGGAGCCTTTTGGCGCTGATCGCTCTGCCGCTGCTGCTTCGCGCCTTCCGTGAGCGGGACGTCCCCCTCACGGCGATGGCCCATCTCGCTTTCGGCCTGCCCTACGCGCTCTCGTTCCTGCTGCCCCGGCACTTCTGAGGGGCCAGTTCTGTGGTATAATGGAAGCCAGTCCAACCCCGCCGCTGCGTGAGGAAGATGCGAGAATCTATGCGTTCCGTCCGACCCGCCAAAGTGTTTTCGCCCGTCGCCGTCTGCCTGGCGGCAGGCCTCCTGGCGACCGGCCTTTCCGGCTGCCGCCTGTTCCACAGACAGGCGGCCCAGGCGCCTGCCGCCAAGAAGGCGGCCCGGCCCGTCGTCAAGATGATGTCGCTCGACCTGACCAAAGTGCAGCCCAACGAGGCCGGCCAGGTGCCGATCCTGGAGTATCACGACCTGGTCACGACCGCCAAAGTGACCGGCTACCAGTACCCCGCCGCCGCCTTCCGCAAAGATCTGGACTGGCTGTACGCGCACAATTACCGGCCCATCAGTCTGTCCGATTACGTGCAGGGCAAGATTGACTGTCCGGCGGGGACGTCGCCCGTCGTCCTGACCTTCGACGACGCCCTGCGCGGGCAGTTCAACTACGGCGCCGACGGCAAGATTGACCCGAACTGCGCGGTCGGCATTCTCGATGCGTTTCACGCCCAGCACCCCGACTGGCCCCTCAAAGGCACGTTTTTTGTGCTGACGGACGAAGACCCGAAACTGCCGCCGCCGTTTTACCAGGCCGGGCTGGGGCAGGGCAAGATGGAGTACCTGGTCAAGGAAGGCTTCGAGATCGGCAACCACACCGTCCACCACCGGCTCGGCATCCGGCACTGGCCGGACACGCAGGTCATGGCGGAGTTCGCCGGGGCGGTCGTCGGCATCCACAAGTACCTGCCGGGCTACGACGTGGACACGCTCGCGCTGCCCTACGGCGTATTCCCCAAAAACCAGAAACTCGTCGTCAGCGGCCAAAGCGGCGGCGTGACCTATCACAACATCTGTGCCTTGCTTGCCGGGGCCGACCCCGCCCCTTCGCCGATGTCGAAGCGCTTCAAGCCGTACCGGCTGCCGCGCATCATCCCCGGCAACCAGCCGATGGCCCTGCGCTACTGGCTGGATTTCCTGGAAACGCACAAAGGCGAGAAATTCGTCAGCGACGGCGACCCGAACACGTACACCGTCAACATCGTGAGCAAAGGACTCTTGAACGTCGCCAAAGTACAAAGTTCTCACTTCTTCCTCCGCACTTACCAGGGGACCCAACTCTTGGCTCAAAAATAAAACAAAATTAAATCCGGCATCAAGTCAAAACCCGGCAATGTTGGCATGATTCTTGCAAAGCACCCTACGTCTCTACTCTTTCGAGAAGCAGCCGTGAGGAGGTGCAATGGGATGATCAGCGGTAAAGTGAAGTGGTTCGACGAGGCCAAAGGGTACGGGTTCATCGAACTTGAGCGGGGCAAGGACGTGTTCGTCCACTACTCCGTGATTGAGCAGCCCGGTTTCAGGATGCTCTACGAGGGCCAGCAAGTCACGTTCGAGCTGGAACACGGCCCTAAAGGCGCTCACGCCACCAAAGTCGTTGCGAACATGGCCGCCTAACGGTCGGTTCGTCAGGATCAGTCGTTCATCCGCCGGGTTTCCTGCCCGGCTTTTTTGTCGCCTGCTTTTCTGCCGCCGGTCTGAGATGCCCCTAATTCCTGCCCCGTTTTGCGCCATAATGGGAGTGTCTTGTGTCCTATGAACATCGCGATCAACATTGACGGGCAGTTTACGAAGATGACCGGCATCCAGTTTTACGTGGACAGCCTGCTCCAGGCGCTGTACGCGATAGAAGTGCCGCATCAGGTCACCGCCTTCATGCCCGCCGTCTGGTCGCCGACGCTCTGGCGCGACGCGCCGCAGGGCGGCGGCTTCGCCTGGCTGGATCACCCCCGCGCGCACCGCGACACCGCCGGCAGCGACTGCTATTTTCAGTCACGGCCTGCCCTGCAGCGTCTGGGCGAGCGTTCTCCCGCGCGGGCGGCGGCCCGCGCGCTGGATCGCCGCCTCGTCCACCCCCTCAAAACACGGACGCAGGGGCTGGCCGAACGCCGCGCCCAGGCCGCCGCGCGCCGCTACGACGTCCTGCACACGCCCTGCGCGGCCCGTCGGGAGTCGCTGGAATACCGGGGACGGCGCAACGTCGTCACGATCCACGACGTGACGCCTCTCACTCATGCCGAAACGCACAGCGCGGACAATATCGCCATGTCGCGCCTGCTATTTGATTACGCCCGGCGCCATGCCGACCGCGTGCTTGCCAACTCCGAGTTTACGAAAATCGACATCGTGGAGCATCTCCAAATCCCCGCCGACCGGGTGGACGTGACGCCGCTGGCGGCGCGTTTTGGGACTCAGCGCATCACTGACCCCGCTGAACTGCTGCCGGCGCTTGCCCGATTCGACCTGCGCGACGTTCCGTTCGTGCTTTACAGCGGCACGCTGGAAGCCCGCAAAAACCTGAAGCGGCTGTTGGACGCCTTCGCGCAGGTGACGTCAGAACCCGGCCTGCGCAGTCATCGCCTCGTTCTGGCGGGCGGCAGCCGGGGCGATTACGGCCAAGAGTTACAGACACACGCGCAGGAACTCGGACTAGCCGAGCGTGTCCTATTCACGGGGTACGTCTCCGGCGACGAGATGAACGCCTTGATGTCCGCCTGCGCCGTCTTCGCCTACGTTTCCGAGTACGAGGGCTTTGGGATGCCCGCGCTGGAAGCGATGACCTGCGGCGCTCCCGTCGTCGTGTCCGGCGCGAGCAGCCTGCCGGAAGTTGTCGGAAACGCGGGCCTGCAAGCGCCGCCGGGCGATGTGAAAGCTATCGGTGCGGCCCTTTACACGCTCCTGACCGACTGCGATGAGAATGCCCGTCAGCGCTCGCTCTCGGCGGCGCGGGCGCGGGAGTTTTCCTGGGAGCGCACCGCGCAGTTGACATTGGATTCCTATGAGGCGGCGGCGTTATGAGTGAAGCGAACAAACCGCCTACGGTCAGCGTGGTCATCCCGACGTACCGGCACGCCGACTTTGTCCTCCTAACGCTGGATTCGGTCTTTGCTCAAACATGGACCGATTACGAAGTCATTGTCGTAAACGACGGCTCGCCCGACGACACGGCGGCGCGTTTGCAGCCGCTGGTTCAGTCGGGCCGTGTCCGTTACATCGAGCAAACCAATGCCGGACAGGGCGCGGCCCGCAACCGGGGACTGGCCGAAGCGCGCGGCGAGTTCGTCGCCCTGCTGGACGATGACGACCTGTGGCCCCCGGACAAGCTGGCCTGGCAAGTAGACGCCTTGCGTCAAAACCCCGATGCCGCCGTAGTTTACGGCCTGCCGGTCCCCATTGACGCTCAGGGACAACCCTTGCCCGCCCCGGATGTCCCCTGGCTGTCTCGAACGCCGACCGGCGATGTTTACGAAGCCTTGATGGAAGAAAACCCGCTGGTCTCGCCCGGCCTGTGCCTGATTCGGCGCGAGGCACTCCTAGCCCTCGGCCCCAATCCGTTCGACCCGCGCATCCAGGGCGGCTGTGACGACTGGGACTTGTGGCTGCGCCTCGCGCGCCGGTCGCCGTTTCTGTTTGTGGACCGGCCCGCGCTGTTTTACCGCCTCCATGCCGGGAACGCCTCCCGCGACAGCCTGGCAATGTGCCGCAGCAGTCTGGCCCTGCGCCGCAAGTGGGCCGTGACCGAAACCGACCCGCGCCGGCAGTCTCAATGGCAGAGGCTGGCGCGCCAGGCATGGAGCGAACTGGCGACGCTGCTTTTCGCCGAAGCCAAACAACGCGGCGCGCAGGGCCGACGCGGCCAGCAAGTTCTGCTGACGGCCCAGGCGTTCTTTCTGGATACGGTCTTCGGCGTCCGCAAACTCAGCCGCATGGCCCGCGCCCGGCTGTCCGGCCAGAAAGAGGCCGCCCCGGCGCGCTGAAACGACCACCTATGAAGATCGCACTGTTTCACAACCTGCCGCCCGGCGGCGCGAAACGCGCCTTGTACGAACACGCCCGCCTGTTGCGCGAACGCGGCCACACGCTTGATGCTTACATCATGTCCACGGCAACAGAGGAGTACCTGCCGCTCGCGCCGCTGTGCCGGGAAGTCTTTGTCCGGGACGTTCCCGCCGAAGCGACGGGGGAAAACCCGCTGCTCCGATTGACCGGGGGCAGTGCCGGCAAGATGGCGCGCGAAGCCGTCCGGGTTCAACGGCGGATCGCTCAACTGGACGCGCTGGAAGCGACCTACGCGGCCCTGGCCGACGAGATAGACGCACGCGGCTATGACCTGGTCTACGTGCATCACTGCCGCCTGCTGCTGTCCCCCTATCTGCTGCAGCGGCTGCGGACGCCCAGCGTTTACTTCTGTCAGGACACGCTGCGCCACATCCACGAGTGGGCGACGGAAGATACGCCGGGCTACGATGCCATTCCTGAAAAACTCGGCCTGAGCAAGACGCGCGGCCACCGGGTCTCTCTGCCGACCCTGCGGCTGTGGCACGTGGAGGACAAGCGCAACGTCGCCAACCTCCGCGCGGCCACACTGACGCTCGCCAATTCGTACTATTCCCGCGAGGCGATCTTGCGCACCTGCGGCGTCAACGCCCGCGTCTGCGATCTGGGCGTAGACTCCGACTTTTTCCACCCCGACCCGAAAATCAAGCGTGAGCGCGTCGTGCTGTCCGTCGGCAGCCTCGCGCCGTTGAAGCGTCACGATTTCATCTTGGACGCCATTGCGACCATCCCGAAATCGCGCCGCCCGGCAATGCAGATCATTGGCTACGATCCCGTCCGCTACGGGCAGGTCGCGCTCAGCCCGCAGGCGCAGGCGCTGGTTGACCGGGCGGCGACCCTGGACGTAGAATTGCGCCTGTGCAAAGAAGTCACCGATGAAGGTGTGCGCGACGGCTACCGGCGCGCAGGCGTGGTCGCGTTTGCGCCCTATTTGGAACCGTTCGGCTTTGTCACGCTGGAAGCGATGGCCTGCGGCGCTCCGGTCGTCGGCATCCGCGAGGCGGGCCTGCGTGAGACGATTGACGACGGCGTGACCGGCCTGCTCGCCGACCGAGACGTAGACGAGTTCGGGGCCACTCTGGACCGCGTTCTGACCGACTCGGCCGTGGCCGCCGGACTTGGAGCCGCCGGACGGCATCATGTCTGCCGCCGCTGGACCTGGGAGCGTTCGGCAGACCTCTTGGAAGCCCTATTCGCCCGCGCGCTGGGCCGCAACTCCATTGAGTCGCCTGCCGTCGGCATAACCCCTGACCGAGAACCGGAGGCGTCATGCGCGTCTCGCTGATCATCCCGACGCTGAACGGCCTGTCGCTCTTGCAGAAGCATCTGCCCGCGCTGCTGCGTGCCGACGGCGTGGCCGACGCCGAACTGGTCATCGCCGACGACGGCAGCACGGACGGCACCGCCGAATGGCTCAATGTCCATGTCCCCCAGGCCAAAGTCGTCCGGCGCGAAACCAACGGCGGCTTTTCCCGCGCCTGCAACGCCGCGATCCGGGAGTCCAGCGGCGACGTGCTGGTGCTGCTCAACAACGATGTGGAAGTGGAACCCGGCTTCCTTGCGCCTCTGCTGCGTGCCCTGGACGCCGACCCGCAAGTGTTCGCCGTCAATTCCCGTATTCTGCTCCCTTCCCAGGCCATGCTGGACGAAGGGGAAAAGACCGGGTGGTTCCACAACGGCATCTTTTACGTGGACTGCCGCCGCGACCCGGCCCGCCGCTCCACGGCGACCGCGCCGACCCTATACGCGACTGCCTGCGCCGCCGCCTACCGCCGCGCCATGGTGGAACAACTCGGCGGTTTTGACGAACTGTATTCGCCCTGTTATTGGGAAGACATTGACCTGTCCTACCGTGCCCTCAAGCGCGGCTGGCAGGTGTTGTACGAACCCGAAAGCGTCGTGTATCATCAGCACGAGACGACGACGGCCCGGATGGACGCGCGCTTTGTTGCCATGGTCAAGCACCGCAACAACTTCGTTTTCGTCTGGAAAAACATTGCCGACGCCCGCTGGACGGCGGCAAGTATGCTGCTGACGCCGCTTGTCGCCGTGTATCATCGCCTGCGCGACGGTGAACCGTCCATTTTGGCCGGCTGGCTGGCCGCCCTGCGCCTGTGGCCGCAGATCGCCGTCCGCCGCGCCCAGGAAAAGCGCGAATCGTCCGTCACCGACCGCCAGATCCTGGCGCGCTTCGTGGCCTGAGTCTGCACCATGAACATTCTCGTCGTCTCCGCCTGGTGTCCGTTTCCCGCCGACAACGGCTCCCGGCTGCGGGCGTACCATCTGATCAAGCAATTGGCCGCGCAGGGCCACCGGCTGACGCTGATCGCCTTTGGGCAGGACGACTCGGATTTGGACGCTGCCCAGTCAGGCCTCGCGCCGCTTTGCGCGGGCGGCGTCCGATTGTTCCCGTCGCGCTTTTTCCAGCCGGGGACGCTGAAAGCCTGGCTTGGCTTCTTTTCGCCCAAGCCCCGGATGTTGCTGGACACCTGGCAGCCCCAAGCGGCGCGGGAAATTCGGGCGCAGTGTCATTCGGGCAAGTATGACGTTGTCCTGGCCCTGCAACTGGGCGTTGCGCATTATATTCCCGCCGACACGCCCGTTCCCTGCGTGCTGGAAGAAGTGGAAGTCAGCAGTTTTGTCCGGGCATGGCGTGAGGAAACGTCCCTGCGCAAGCGCCTGCGCATCGGCCTGATGATCGCCAAATTTCAAGCCCATGTCGCTTCCCTCGCGCCGCGTTTCGCGCTTTGGACGGCGGTTTCCGACGACGAGCGCCAGGCGATCTTCCGGCTTGTCGGCGCAAAAGCGGGTGTTTCGGTCGCCGTCGTGCCGAACGGCGTGGACTTGGCGTATAATGCGTATGAACCGGACGCGCCGTATGACGCGGACACGCTGGTTTACAACGGCGCGCTGTCGTTCTACGCCAACAAGGAAGCCGTGGATTGGTTCGCGCAGGACATCCTGCCGCGCATCCGCGCCGAGCGGCCGGCGGCCGGCTTGAAAGTGACGGGCCGCACGGACTCCGTGCCTGACGATGACCCGCTGCGGCGCGACCCGTCCGTCACCCTGACGGGCTATTTGGACGACATCCGCCCGGCGGTGCGCGGCGCGGCAGTGTGCGTCGTGCCATTACGGCAGGGTGGGGGAACCCGCTTGAAGATTTTGGAGGCGATGGCGCTCGGCACTCCCGTCGTCGTCACCCGGCACGGCGCGGAAGGCATCGCGGCGACGCCCGGCGACGATGTATTGATTGCCGACACGCCCGACGAGTTTGCCCAGGCGACTTTGCGCCTGATGACCGACCCGCAGTTGCGCCGACGCCTGGCGCAGAATGGGCGGGCGCTGGTGGAGGCGCGCTACGGCTGGCAGGCCATTGGGACGAGGCTTGGTGCATCGCTGGCAGCAGTAGAGAAGGAAAGAGTGCCCGGCGAATAAATTCGCGGCAAAAAAAGCACAAAGTGTCCCTGCGGACACTAGGATTATAGTCTTAGTCCGCGCAGGCGGACTTCGTGAACTTGTTGCCGCGATTTTAATCGCCGGGCTGAACGGTAGGTTAAGCAACCAATATGTCGCTCACAGAATCCAATTATTCGCCGCCCGTAGACCATCAGGACGCCGGGCATGAGCCGGGGTTCAGTCTTCGCCCGGAAGACATCCTGCGAGTTGTCCTTGCCGGAATCGTTGTCCTGATTGGCGGCCTGACGCTCGGTAATTTAACATTCCATGAGCTGCAAACGCGCGGGACGGGCTACTTCATCCTTGCGGGCAGCATCGCCATTATCCTGACCGCCATCGCCTTTTATCGCTTTCAGCCGACCGTAGCCCTGTTCACCGGCCTGCTTTGGATCACGACGGGCGGTACGCCCGACATCGCGCAGGGCGTCAGTTCCGGCACGGGCAAGGCGCTGTATCCCGTAGAACTTGGTGCGCTGTTTCTTTTGTTTATCTGGATATTGCGGGGCGTCAGCCTGCGGCAGTTCCAGATTGTGCGGACGCCGATCAACAAGTGGCTGATTGCCTACTTCGCCTTCAGCGTCTTCACCGCCGCCAACGGCTGGCTGTTCTGGGACCCGGCATTGACCCACGCTTACGCCGGACTGCCGGGCGGCGGCAAGACTCCCATCCCTGTCGTCGTGCTGGAACTGATGCAGCGCGTGCTGTCTATCGGGATGTTCTGGCTGATGGGCAGCATCCTGACCGACCCCGTGTGGCTGCGGCGCAGCAGTTACGTGCTGCTGGTGCCGGGGGCCATTGCGTTGATCGCGCACCTGCACCATCTGCCGGACATTCTCAACGTCTACAACGGTCTGCTGGAAATCGTTCTGGCCTGCGCGCTCTGGGCGTGGCTGCTGGAAAAGCCCGAAAGCAGCACGCCGGGCCGACGCATGCTGGCCTGGCTTTGTCTCGCCCTGATCATCTTCCAGGTCTTCTACATGAACCTGCGCTGGATTTCCGGCTGGATCGGCCTGTTTATCGGCCTGTTCTTTGTCGCGTGGCTCAAGTCGCGGCGGCTGTTCGCAGGACTCATCGGCGGCGGCGGCCTGCTGATTTTGCTGGCGCAGCCGTTTCTGAAGTCTCAAGTCCTGCACAAAGTGCAGACCAGCGGCGATCTGGACCGGTTTTCCATGCAGCACGCCGCGCTGATGTACGCGCTCCACTTCCCGCTCGGCGTCGGGCCGGGCAACTTCCGCGCCTACAATATGTACTACGGCAGCCCGGCCATGTGGAACACGACCACGTACACGTCGGCGCACAACTTTTACGGCCAGGCGCTGTCCGAGATGGGCTTCGGCGGCCTTATTCTGACTCTGGCCTGGGTGATCGCGGGCGTCCTGATGCTGGCGCGTTTTTACCGCCGCTCGCCGCCCGGCTTCAGCCGCACCATGATCCTTGCCATCGGCGGGATGTGGGCGGGACTGTGCGGCGCGAGCTACTTGGGCGATTATTTGATCCCCGTCTACCACAACGGCGGCTTGGCAAACTTAGGCACGACGATTTATGCCTGGATCGGCCTGGGCATCGCCGTCGCCCACGCCCGCGCGAATGGCGCATTGGACGCGGACGGCGTGCCTGCGCCCCTGCCGCCGGAACCCGCGCCCCTGCCTTCGGCTTCGTCCTACTACCCGCGACGCTTGACGCCATGAGCCAAGACGCCCCCGAATTTGATGTCGCCGTGCTGGTCATCAACTGGAACACGCGCGCTTTGCTCGCCGAGTGCCTGCAAAGCGTTCGGGACAACAGCGCGGGCCTGCACGTCCAAACCGTTGTCGTGGACAACGCTTCGGCGGACGGCTCGGCGGACATGGTGCGCGACTGTTTTCCCGACGTGACCCTGCTGGCGCTGTCCGACAACTTAGGCTTTGTCGGCGGCAACAACAAGGCTTACGCCGTCGCCAAGCCCGCCCGCTACGTGCTTCTGATCAACCCGGACGCGATTTTGGCCGCCAATGCCCTGCCGACGATGACTGCCTGGATGGACTCGCACCCCGACGCCGGCGCCTGCGGCCCCTTGACGCTCAACCCCGACGGCACGTTGCAGCCGTCCTGGACCCGTTTCCCGACCGTTTGGAGCGAGGTGTCGGGCCGTCACACGCGCCGCTTTCGGGGACAAACTCAGCCCGCCGCCCTTTCCGCAGACGCCGTCCGCGCCCTGCCGGACGCCTCGCCCACCGACTGGCTCAGCGGCGCGTGTCTTCTGCTGCGCCGCTCCGCGATTGCCGACGACCTGCACAACGTCTTGTTTGACTCCGACTTCCAGATGTACAGCGAGGAAACAGACCTGTGCTACCGTCTGCACCGGGCCGGCTGGCCGACGTTTTTTCTGCCCCAGGCGGAAGTCGTCCACCACTACGGCCAGAGCAGCAAGCAAGCCTCCGTCCGCACGATGGGCCTGCTGTACCAGAGCAAGTTGTTGTTCTTCCGTAAGCACTACGGCCCCCTCCGAACGCTTCTGCTCCAGGCGGGCATCGCCCTCACCTCCGGTCCGAAGTGGCTGCTCTTCGCCCTGCTCGGCCTGCCGCCCTCGTCCCGCCGCGCCCAACTTGCCGCCCAGCGCGCCCGCCAACGCGCTGTCCTTCAAGCGCTTGTATCCAAAAGTTAGCAGGCCTATCCAAAGGAAGATGACGTGAACATTCGTTACACGGTGCGCTCGAAGTTCATTTCTCCCTGCAAGAAAGCCATTGTCGCTCAACGCAAGGCGCTTGACGACGGGCAGACCATCAGCGTCAACTCGGCTCCCGGCGGTTACTCCGGCGATGTAAAAGTCACCATCGCTTCTGCCGTCTCCCATAAGTTTCAGGCGGAGCGGAATGGGAAGAACATCACACGTTTCCCGGCTCGCATCAAAGCCGCCGCGACGGCCTTACGAGATTGCGGGGACACGGGCGAGTTCAGGATCAGCCATGACAACGGCTTGCTGTCAATAACAAACCTGGCGAGCGTGAGTTCACAGTGTCACGATGCATCATTGGCCGCTTTGTCATCTGACCCCGAAGTGCAGCGTGAAATTAGGCAAATCCAAGCCGAGTTCGCCGCCTGCGAGTCGGATGGTTTGGACGCTGAATTGTAACCATCAAGCGCGGCAACAGTCGCACCGGGTATAATCTTCCTATGCCCAAACTTGTGATCCTTGACGGCAACAGCCTGCTGTATCGCGGCTTCTTTGCCATGCGCCATCTGTCCACGACGGACCGGATGCCGACCAATGCCGTGTATTCCTTTGTGCTGATGCTGCTGACTATTCTGGAGCGCGAGCAGCCGGACCTGATCTTCGCGGCGTTTGATCCGCCCGTCGCCACGTTCCGGCACAAGGAACTGGAAAGCTACAAAGGGACGCGCAAGGCGATGCCGGACGACCTGAAGCCCCAGCGCGCCCCCGCCCGCGACGCCGCCCGCGCGTTTCGCGTCCCGGTCGTGGAAGTGGAAGGCTACGAAGCCGACGATGTCTGCGGCACGCTGGCCGAGATCGGGAAAACCAAAGGCTATGACGTGCTGATCGTCACCGGCGACGGCGACGCCCTGCAGTTGGTAGACGACGGCAGCCCTTTGGAAGGGCGCGGCAAAGTCCAGGCGATGATCACCATTAAGGGCGTCACCGACACCGTGACTTACGACGAGGCCGCCGTCAAGGCCCGCTACGGGCTGACCCCCGCGCAGATTCCCGACTTCAAGGGCCTCAAAGGCGATGCCAGCGACAACCTGCCCGGCGTCCCCGGCATCGGCGAAAAAGGCGCGTCCAAACTGCTGCAAGAGTACGGCACATTGGACAACCTGCTGTTTCACGTTGACGAGCAGCCCGACAAGATTAAAGCGGCATTGATCGCCAACACCGACATCGCCCTGCAATGCAAGCGCCTGGCGACCATTATCCGCGACGTGCCGTTGCCTGACTGGGTTGACTTGACGCCCGATTATCAGACCGCTGGCCCGGATTTCGACGCCGTCAAAGCCCTCTTTGAAACGCTGGAGTTCCGCACCCTCCTCAAGCGCCTGCCCAATTTGGAGCGCGCCCAGCGCGCCAAAACGCTCGCTCACCCTGATGCGGATTCCGCTCCCCCCTCCCCTGTTCTTGGGGGAGGGACCGGGGGTGGGGGCCAAGACGCAAAGGGCCAAACCATCACCAGCGATGCCGAGATGGAGGCGCTGCTGGCCCGCCTGCGCGACACCGATGCGCCGGTCGGCGTGTCCCTGCACGTTGCCTACGCCACGCCCAAGACGCCGCAGACGCTGATGGAGGCGACGCTG
>CAZZVX010000108.1:0-13114 GCA_964657535.1 Armatimonadota bacterium
CCCACCCCGTGTAGCCGCTCTCGTGGTAGCCCGCCCGCTGCCCGTTGACGAACACTTCCGCGCCGTCCAGTGCGCCGTCGAAGTGCCAGAAGACGCGCCTGCCCGCCCAGGATGCCGGGACGGCGACGGTGCGCCGGTACAGGCCGACGGTATCATCCACGCTGTCATAGGTGGGCAAGGAGTAGCCGAGCATCTCCCAGTTGGAGGGGACAGGGATGGCGTCCCACTTGGCGTCGCTAAAGCCGGGCGCGGCGAAAGCGTCCCGGATCGCCGGAGTATCTTCTTTCGGCACCGGCGGCTTCCAAGTGACCAGACGCCCGTTTTCAGTGACCTGGATGCCGAACTCCCGCAGCGAAGCCCAGTGCGGGCCGGAGTTGCTGAGGACCGTGATGCGGACATAGCGGACATCGGCGGGGGTCAGCGCGACCGGGCCGTTGCCGATCCCCGGCGCGGCGGACTCGTCGGCCAGGGTCTTCCAGGCCCCGCCCTCGGCGCGCCCTTCAATGCGGCACTCGTAGCGGTCGTCGGCGTTTTCCCAAAGGAGGTTTGCGCCGGAAACGTGCCGGGTTTGGCCCAGGTCGGCTTGCAGCCACTGCGGGAAACTGGCGCTGATGGCGCACCAGCGCGTGTCGGCGCTGCCGTCAAAAGCGTTTTCCGGCGGGTTCTCGGTTTCGCTGCTGGAGGCGTCCAGGCCGAGCTGCCCGGCGAGGGCCGGATGGAACTGCCCGTCGGTGATGCGTCCGTGTGTCAGTTGGAAGCGCCATGTGCCGGTCATCGGCAGGTTCCAGGGGTTGTGGGCGCGCAGTTGGTCCGGCGGCACCGGCGCGGCGGCCGGCAGCGGCAGCGGGAGCGACGCGGGCGAGACGCGCCCGACGTCCTGCGCGGCGGCGGGCAACGCGAGCGCGGCGAGGAGCGGCGACAGGAGGAATGCGAGAGGTTTGATTTTCATGATTGCCTTTCGTGATGTCTTTATTTCAGTCCCGCGACGCGCGGGATTTGCGGTTTCGGCGCGGTGCCGTCGGGGGGCGTGACTTGCAGGGCGACGACGGAGTTGATGCAGTCCCACGAGTGCAGGACGCCGTCCGGCGTCTGCTGGAGCCACTGACACCACGAAAGGTTGTCGGAGGCCCGGCGGACGTCCCAGGCAGTGTCGGCGTTGGCCTGCAGCCACCCCAGGTAGGCGCCCTGGAGGCCGCGATTCTTCATGAACTGGGCGATCCAGCGCAGGCCGATGGCGTTCAGGCCGGAGTTGTTGTCGCCCCCGGAGCCGTACTCCGGCATGATATGATAACCGCTCGCGATGGGTTTCCCCAGGTGGTCCCTGGTGTAGTCCGCCGCCAGTCTCGCGCTTGCGGCGTCCCCTAAAGCGTCGGCCAGGCCGACGAACGTCCCCTGGTTGTAGGTGCTGGACCAGGTGCCCACCCTGCCGGACGTGTTCACCGCGTCCTGGACCGCGCCTGTGGAGGCGTCGAACAGGTTGGCCTTCTCCCACGTCAAGAGGGCCTGGGCTTTGGTCCGATAACCGGGATCGCTGAGCGCCTGACTCAGCAGGAAGGAGGCGAGGCCCGCCGGACACTCGATGCAGGAATTGTAGCTGGTTTTGTCAGTCGTCCAGTAAAGGGCGCCTTTGGCCGGGTCCCAGGCGCGGGCGAACATCATGTCGAAGTTGCTCTTGGCGACGGTGCGGAACGCGGCGTTCCCGGTGGCCTGGTACCCGCGCACGTAGGCGATGGCGGCCCAGGAGATGTCGTCGTTGTAGATGTTATTTGACCAGTCGGCCCCGTGCGCCTTGATGAACCCGTTCAGCAGCGCGGCGACCTGAGTTTTATAAGCGCCGCCCGTCCGGTCGTTGGCGTCCTCCACCCCTTCGATCTGTTCGATCTCCTGCCAGAAGCCGGGGTCGCCCCCGTTCTGGTCGCCCTTGATAAAGGCCGTGGCCCCGTCCTGAGCGACAAAGGCCTTGAGGTAGGCGTTCACGGCGGTGTCGGCGTCGGCGCCGGTGAAGGCGGACGCGGGGCGGGCGGCGGCCACGAGAATGGCGGACGCCGCTGTTGCCATGACGATCAACTTTCCAAGCCCATGAGAACATCGCAGTTTCATTTTTTCTCCCTAAAGTATGACTGGCCGTTAGAGCGTGTAAAGAAAGTCGCCCATCCGATTGCCCGGCGACTCAAGTCGCGGCTAAAAGATCACGAAGTCCGCCTGCGCGGACTAGGAGTAGGGGCATGGCACGCCATGCCCTCTTTCCGGGTTCCTTCTGAGTGTCCGCAGGGACACTTTGTGCTCTTGTTGCCGCGACTTCAGTCGCCGGCCAATACTTTCTTCACACACTCTTAGCCCACAGAGGGGCGTATCTTCCCAGCCGCGCTTTGGATCACGACCTGAGCGGACGTTAGACCCTCGGCGGAGGCTCCGATCTGGATCAATCCCTCTTGCTTTGTTGACTGCACGAACGCCATGCACAGCCCGTTGAAGGCGCTCCGCCCGGCCGCGTCCGGGGCGTCGGGCTTGTCGGCTTCCCGGCTGCTGGGGTCCCCGTTGCCCACCCCGATGATCTTTCCCGGCCCCGTCAGCCTGAAGCGCACACTGTTGGAAGCCGTCGGCACGACGCGCCCCTGCGCGTCCTGCACCTCGACGGCCACCGAGGAGACGTCCGTCCCGTCCGCCGCGATCCGCTCCGCGTTCGGGCGCAGCGCCAGTTTTGCCGGCGGCCCGGTCGTCTCCCGCCGGTCCGTCAAGACCACCTGCCCGTCCTTGAAGCCGTGCGCTTCCAGCACGCCCGGTTCATACGGCACGGACCAGGTGAGATGGGCATTACGCGCCATGGGCTTCGCGCCCAGGCTCTTCCCATTGAGCAGCAGTTCCGCGCTGTCCAGGTTGGAGTAGCAGCGCACGTCTACGTTCTGCCCTTCGCGTCCCGGCCAGTTCCAGTGGGGGAAAAGATGGAGTACCGGTTCCGTCCCCCACCACGCTTTGTAGTAATAGAAGATGTCTTTCGGGAAGCCGCAGGCGTCCAGGGCGCCGGTCTGCGAGGTGACGGCGACGTGGTCATAGGGGTTGGGTTCCCCCCGGTAGTCGAAGCCGACCCAGGTGAAGCCGCCCGAAAGGAAGGGGCGGGCGTCGTAGACGCTCCACCAGACTTCCGCAGGCGCCTGCCCGTCGGGATCGTCCGCCTTGTAGGCGCTGACATAGCCGCGCTTTGGGACGGTCTCGTAGATGCCGCGCGCGTTCCGGCAGTTGGATACCTCCGTGCCGATGGTCGGCAGCTTCGGGAAGCGCTGATGGAAGGCGTCAATGTCGGCGGGCGAGCTTGACCCGATGTTCCAGTAATTGAAGCCCATCACGTCGACCGCCTCGGTAAACCCTTTGCCCCAGTCGCCGTCCATCGCCGCCGTGACGGGGCGGGTGGGATCGAGTTCCCCGGCAACGTCCTTCATGCCGGAGAAGATGCGGGCGCCCATCGCCGTCCCCTGACTGTGGTGTTCTTCGTTGGCGAGCGACCAGATCACGACGCAGGGGTGGTTGCGGTCCCGCCGGATCATGCGCTCCAACTGGCTGAGTCCTTCCGGGGTGGAGGCCATCAGGCGCGTCTCGGACATCACCAGCATCCCCTGCCGGTCGCAGGCGTCCAGCAGTTCCGAGGAGGCGGGGTCGTGGGCCGTCCGCCAGGCGTTGGACCCCATCTGTTTGAGCAGGGCGACCCGGTCGGCGTGGAGGCGGTCGGGGACCGCGATGCCGACCCCTCCGTGGTCCTGGTGGTTGCAGGTGCCTTTGATCTTGACGGGCTTCTCGTTGAGGAAGAAGCCGTGGTCCGGGTCGAAGCGGATGGACCGGATGCCGAAGGGAGTGTCGGCGTGGTCGGTCACGCGCCCTTCACTCTCAATCTGCGAGACCACGCGATAAAGGCGCGGGGCCTCGATTGACCAGAGCGACGGATCTTTGATGGTCGCCTGAGTTGCCAGTGTCAAGGTCCCGCGCGCGGGGATCTGGAATGACTTGGCCGGCGCCGTCGCGACCGGCTTCCCGTCAGGGTCCAGTATCCGTGCAGCCAGGCGGCCCTTCACTGCCTGCCTGCTTTCGTTCATGATCTCCGTGTCGACCGAGACGAGCGCGTCCTTTTTGCGGACCTCGCTGCGCACGAACGTTCCCCACCGGGCGATGTGAAGCGGGTCGGTCTTGGTCAGCCAGACGTGGCGGTAGATTCCCGCGCCTTCGTAGTACCAGCCCTCATTGAGCGTGGCGTCCACGCGGACCATGAGGAGGTTCTCACCGCCGTAGTTGACGTAGTCCGTGACGTCGAAGCCGAACGGCGCGTAACCGCTGAGGTTCGTCCCGATATAGTAGCCGTTAAAGGTGATCATCGCATCCCGGAACACGCCGTCGAAGTCCAGCGAGATGCGCCGCCCTTCGTCCTGTGCGGGGATGTCGAACGTGCGGCGGTACCAGCCGATGCTCGTCTCCGGGAAGCCCCGCCCCAGCGGCTTCCCGCCGTGGGCGGCGTGGGCGGTGATGTCCGGCTCCGGGACCTCCACGAACGGCAGTTCCACCGCCCAGTCGTGGGGAAGGTCCACGGTGCGCCAGGCGCTGTCGTCAATGTTACGTATCCAGATTTCACCGGACTTCGCGAACGTCCCCTCGCGCGTGGGTGCGCCGAAACCGAAGTCTTTGGCGGCGTCGGCGGCGTTCCCCAGATGGAACCGCCAGCCGGCATCCAGCAGCAGGCGCTCGCGCGGCGAGGCCGTGTCGGCGACTGCCGCGTCGGAACCCGCCGGCATCGTATGCTCTTGCGTTGCCGCTTCCGCAGGAGGTAGATCCAGCGCGCCGTCGGCCATCATCAGCCCTGCGGAGGCCGCAAGTCCTGTCTTGAGCAGGCTGCGGCGTGTCAAATGTGCCATTGTTTTCTCGAAGCCTCCAGAAAACCCCAAAGTTCAGCGCTGCTGATCTCAGCGATACCGATACAGTTTGACGCGCTGGATCATGTAATAGTCGCCCCGCAGACGCAGGCCTTTCCCCGAAAGGATCTCGTCCCCGTTGAGGCGGCGGCCCGCGACCCAGCGACCGTCCACGAAGACGCCGTCCTCAGCCGTCGCGATGCCGACGAGCGGATCGCCCGGCGTGTCGGGCGTGAAGCCGACGGTCAAACCTCGCCCGGCCACGAGGTATTCGTCGGGGCCGGTCTGAACGAAGATTCCGGCGGGATACTCCGGCGTCGGGAACGAATAATGTTCGGCGATGCCCAGCGCCAGCGTGTAGTCGCCGACCCGCAGCGTCTGCGCGGGATGGTCTTTGTCCAGCAGCGCGCCGCCGATGACGCCCCGGCCCTGGTGTTCCAGGACGGTCGGGGCGATCTGTGCAAGGACCGCGTAGGCCTTGCCGAGTTCTTCCGAGAAATCCGGCAGGCTTTCCATCCCGAACGGCGCGAAACCGATGGCGTCGTGCCGGCCGAGGGCATGGAAAACGGCGCTGCAGGTGCGCGTCTCGCGGACGATTTCGGGGATGAACAGCGGATTATCGGGACGGTGATACAGGGCGCAGCGCTCTTCAAACAAGCAGTAAATGTCGGGGCAGAGGATGTCAATCTGCGGCGCTCCGGCCTTCCAGATGTCCATCATGTAGGGCAGCGGGCCGCCGCTCGGATAGTCGCCGGGCTTCAAGGGGGCCGTTTCCCGCCACTCGGCCAGCCATGCGTTCACAAACATCGGCAGCGGGTACTCGGCTTTGCCCGCCTCGGCCACCGCGCCGACATAGCGCGCGTAGTGCCACGCCATGAAGATCTCGTCCGTCGTTTCTCCGACGCCGAACACCTCTTCCCAGTTCCCGGCGGTCTTGGAGCCGGCGGCCTCCCAGAGTTTGCGGAACCCGGGCGTCAGCGCGTCTTTGCGATCCGCCAGGGCGTCCAGCAGTTCCTGCGGCACCGGACTCTGAAAGGCTTCGTCCGCGCTCCGGGATCGGTCCCGCGACTCGGAAAGCACGCCCACCTCGTTCTCCACCTGAACCATGATCACGGTGTGCGCGTCGCCGTCCACCTCGCGGACGCGCCGCAGGAGAGCCGCAAAGGCGCGCGCATCGGCGTCCCGATTCGCCTCGCTCAGCGTGGAAAGGATTTCCAGGCTCCGGCCTTCCCCGTCCTGGGCGCGGGGGAAACGCGAAAGGTCCGTTTTCACCCAGACGGGCGGGTAGGTGGACACGCCGTTCTTCCAGCTCCCGAACCACAGCAGGACGAGCCGCAGGTCGTTGCGCCGGGCAAGCCGGATGGCGCCGTCCACCAGGCTGAAATCAAACTTGCCTTCTTCGGGTTCGATCAAGTCCCAGCAGACGGCGGCGAGGGCGGTGTTGAGATGCCCGGCGGCAAACCGGGCCAGAACGGGCGCCATGTAGTCCAGGCTGGCGGAACTGGAGTTGTGCAGTTCGCCCCCCAGGACCAGGAACGGCTTACCGTCCACGATCAGTTGGGTGGCCGCGCCGTGTTTGGCGAGATGAGGAACGGGGGCGGCCTGGCTCGTTTCATTCATCATGCGTTTTGTCCGCCCTCCGGGATGACCGCCCGCACTCCCGGCCACGCGATCCAGATGTCGG
Source organism: Armatimonadota bacterium (assembly GCA_964657535.1). GTDB lineage: Bacteria > Armatimonadota > Armatimonadia > Armatimonadales > Capsulimonadaceae > CAZZVX01. Next base: position 6,577 of record CAZZVX010000108.1, read on the forward strand.
TCAGCGCCGCGATCTTGTGGGCGTCGTGTTCGACGTGCGACAGGCGATAGAAGCAGGCGTAGCGCGGGTGCGGCGAGACGTTGGGGGCCACCCCGTGCGCGAGCTGATAGTGGCAGAGGACGACGTCGCCGGCCCGGCCCGTGAGCTGTACTGGGGCGGGCAGCGGGACTTTTCTCAGTCCGCTGCCTCCGCCGCGCAGCAGTTCCTCCGTGCCGTTCTCCCGGAAGTGCTGCTCGTACAGCCGGTGGGTGCCGGGCCAGACCGTGAAGTTCCCCGCGTCCGGCCCGGTCAGGTCACTGAGCAGCACGCACGCCAGCAGGGTGAAGCTGGCGAGCGTTCCCGCCGGGACGCCGTTGGTGGGGCTGGGCAGGCCGTCAATGTGCGATCCGGGCGGGGCGGGCGGGTCCTGGAGGCTGGGGAAACGCAGGGCGACCTGGCCGCCGGTCACGGGGCAGATCTGGCCGACGCCGAGGGCGGACTCGGCCAGTTCCCAGGCGGGAGTCTTGAGCAGCAGATCCGTGATCGGCGGCGTCCCCGTGATCTCCGGGCAGAAGGTCTGCGCCCGGAACTTGGCGAGCTGCGCCGGGTCCAGGCCCTGCCCCACGGAGTGGTTGATGGCGCGCAGGGCGGCGTCCAGCCGGGCGCGCGGGACGACGCCGGGGATCTGCACGTAGCCATGTTCGTAGAGGTGCTGCTTCTGTCGGTAGGTCAGTTCCATGCGAATAGCTCCTTCTCCCGGCTAGGTCGTTCTCCAGAACGGATCGCCGGACGGAATAAACTCGACAGGCACTTCGGGGACGAACGCGCGGACCCATTTTGCGCAGTTGTCCATCCCAGACTCTTCCCCCCGGTTATGGGAAATGAAAACAAACCCCTTTTCCTGGCCGGACAGCATCGCATCCCGGCACCATTCTACCAGATCGTTCTCGCGGTCGGCTTCCATGATGACAAAGGCGTCTGCGCTGGAAAGTTGGGCGACGCTCCCGGACAGCTTGTTGGAGCCTCGGCGGACCTTGTTCACTCGTAATCGGGGATTCCCGACGACGCGGACGTTGTCGCTTTGCAGCCGGCTCTTGACGTCCTGCGCGAAGGCTTCCAGTGTGATGGCCTGGGGGAGTTCAAAAACGCCGTGGGCCTCGTCAAACGTGTACCGATCCCAGCCGAGTTCCGCGTGGAAGCCTTCCGAAATGCCGTCCGGCCTGCGGGCGTGCCAGTGATCGTGGAATCTCCACACGACAAGAGCGTTGTCACGGATAAAGTCGAGTTTATGGCGATAAAGAGGGTCCTCCGTCAGCCCATCACTGCTGTCCAGGTTGTTCCAAAAAGTCGGCTCGTGCGTGATGACGAAGTTTCGGCCCGCTTCCACTGACTTCTGGAGTACCTCCAGCGTTGCCATGAACGTTGTCACGATCCCCGTGACGACTGTGTCCGGGCTACCGCCTTTGATGGTGTCCACGGTTTGCTCCCGCCAGGCAACGCCGACGTGGTTCTTGATCCGCGCGATCACCTCCCCGGCGGTGACGTGACCGCGTGCGGCGTCGCCGCTTTCGGAATGTCTTAGAGGCGTCTCTTCATGTTTCATGATTAGGGTATCCAAAAGGGTTCTTGGGCGGGAATCCACTCGATGGGGACCTCGGAAATGAAGGTTTTCAGCCACGAAGCGGCCTCGCCATAGCCGGGGTCTTCAGAGACTTCCCTGCCCAGGAGGATCATTCCTTTGTTTTCTCCCCGCCACGTCAGAAGGTCTCTGAAATACTCGCAGCTTTCCCACTCGATGGCCTCCGCGATCACAAGCAGATCGACTTCCGGGTCCTTGATGATCTCCTGGAGTTCGGAGAGCTGGAACATCCCGTGCGACAAAGAGGCTTTTCTGATCTTTGTTTCCGGGTCGCCGATCACCCGGAGCGCCCGAATCTTCAGCCGGCCCTTGATTTCCGTGACCCAATCGCTGAGGGAGCGTTCAGGGAGGCTGAAATATCGGCTGTTTTTGTCAGCGCGCTGCGCGGCGGCACCGGGAGCGCGCCCAGGGGAGGCGTCCCAGCCGAGCGCGTTTGCCAGCCCAAGCAGTTGGCCGTCCGCCTCCCTGGAGTTCCAGTTGTCGTCGAACCGCCAAATCACCAGAGCGTTTTTGTCAATGAAGTCCTGCTTGAAAAGACACGCCGGGTCATTCTTAAAACTGTCCCAGTCCTCCTGATAGAACGCCGGCTGCTGGGTAATGATCAAGTTCTTCCCGGCGGCCACGGACCGTCTCAGCACCTCGATGGAGGGCGTGTAGGAAGTGACGATGCCGGTGACAGGCGTCTCCGGCAGACCGGCGCTGAAACCGTCGCGCGAGGCCTCCCGCCAGGCCGCGCCGAACTGGTTCTTGATGCGGTCAACAATCTGCTGTGCCGTGATTGACTTTGACATGGTTGATGGTGTGCGGCGGGTCCGATCAGTGTTCCGATTCTCCGGGATTTTCGGGAACGCCGGGATCGTCGAGGATCTGAACGGCGGTCGCGGAACCCAGGTCCTTCCAGTCCTGCAGGACCCAGACAACCTTCTTGTCCGGGGTGACTTCGATGAGCTGGGGGCCTCTGCCGTTGTCGCCGCGCGACGTGAAGATCGTGTTGCCGTTCGCCAGGCGGGTGCAGCTCTGCGGCGCGGAGGCGAACTGGTACTGCGCCGGCAGGTCGGTCTTGGTGTCGAATTCCCAGACCGTGGCTCCCTGGGGGTTGACTTCGCGCGTCAGGCTGTCGGCTTCATCGGTGATCAGCGTGTTGCCGTTCTTGAGCCTCATTGCGGCCCACGGCGATCTGATCTTGTACTCCCAGACCTGCTTGAAGTTTTTGTCGTACTCGATGACGTCGCCCATCCCGAAGACGGGAACTAAATACGTCCCCTGCGCGGTGACGCGCGTCCGCCGGAACTCCCCGTGAATGCCGTTGGGGTTGGGCGGCTGGGAAAACGGGAGTTCGTGACTGACTTCCACGGCCCCGGTCTTGATGTTGACGACCATCAATTTGGGCGGCAGGCCGTTCAGGACGAACATCACTCTGTCCAACCCAATCGGCTGGCAGGTGTGGACCGCCGTGTGATTGACGCCGGGGGCCTTGCTGCAATCGTAGCGCCACACCACTTTTTTGTCCGGCGTGATCTCCTCGACGTATTCCATGCGGCTGAAAAGGATGTTGCCGTTGGACAGCATCCAGACGTCGTCGTACTCGTAGCTGGTGCCGGTGGAATAGGTCCAGATGACCTTGCCCTTGTTGACCAGGTACATCTTGTCGTAGTTCTCGCCGACGTAGAGCATCGGGTGCTGCGCCAGCCCTTTGCCGGGCAGACTGGGGGGCGTGACGCCGCTTGTCCAGCCGCCGACGGGCGACGCGGTCTCGTCCGGCCCCATCGCCGGGACATCGGGGGCGGTGAAGCGGTCGAGCACGGCCATGCACGGTGTTTTCGAGGCCGGCTTTGCGTCTGACACGAGGGAGCCGCCGATGAGTGCCGCCGTGCCGAGGACCGAAAGCACGGCCCGACGCGCAAAAAGTTTGGCTTTCATTGTCTTCGTAAGTCCTTTGCCCAGGATTGAAATCCTGGGCTAACGAGGAGCGGACTGCCCGCCTGGGCGGGCGCGTAACAGGCTTTGCCTGTCCTAAATCTTCGCCCGCGCAGGCGGGCAGTCTTCTCTTTGCCAGCCCAGGATTTCAATCCTGGGGCATTTTCATCTCCTCTTGATGATCATGTTTAACGCGCTTCGCCCCCGGCAAGGACGCGCGGGTCGTAGTCCACTTTGGCCGCCTTCGGCCCGTTCTGGGGGAACGGCAGGAACGTCAGCACGGCGCGGGCGCTTTGTTTCGGCGCCAGCGCGGGGAAGTCGTGGTAGAACACGCCGGCTTGCCCGGAACCAGTCGTCGTGCCGTCGCCGCTCCCAGAGTCCAGGGTCAGCCTCACCCCGGCGCTCAGGCGGTCCAGAACCAGCGAGACGGGGCCGGGCAGGGCCGCCGCGCCGGTGTTGGTCAGGGTGACGGCCTGGCTGATGCGCCCGGTGGCTCTGTCCACGCTGACCCTGCCGCGCTTGACTCGGACCCGCGCCGTGACGTCCGCCCCCTGGGCGGGGGACTGCACGCCGTAGACCAGGACGCTGCCCGCCGTCGCCACGTAGACACGGCCGTTGGTGACGGTCGGCGGGTTGAACTTCATGAAATTGCGATAAACGACGCCGTCAATGGTCGGGGCGGTGTCGCCGCCGTCGTAGAGTTCGTCCAGCGTCGCGGCGTCGTAGGCGTGCAGGCGCAGGCGGCCTGGGTCGGCGTGGTCCCCCATATTCAGGCCGGTCGGATAATAAGACTCCGTCGCCCAGACGATGCCGCTGTCGGAGCCGTTGGCCGAGACGCTGGGGGTCGCGCCCGGAAACCCGTACCGCTGCGACGTGTTGGCGACGGTCTGCGATTCGTCCAAACGCCCGTTCACGATTGGCACGCGCTTGAGGTATTCGCCCGTCCGCAGGTAGTAGACCGCGCCGTGGAAGTACGCCGGGACGCTGTAAAGGCCGTACCAGTGCTTGCTGGTGTCGCCGTCGCCGTCGGCGGGGACTTCGATCTCCTGCACGACGTTGTTCTTGGCGGCGTCGAAGCCGCCGAGCGCGTCCCGGTCCACCAGCGAGAGCATCCCGACCTTGCCGCCGGAGAACATCAGGTGACGGTGCCGGGGACTCCCGACGGCGTCCGGCAGGAGCAGCAGGCCGCTCGTGCCGAGGTCGGCGTCGCCGCCGTCCAGGCCTACATGGTTGAACGGGCAGAAATAGTCCTTGACTTTGAGCGTCTCGCCGTCCAGTCTCAGGAAGCACTCGCCCCAGTTCCCCGTCGGCGCGTCGAAGACGCCGTTGCCGGTGCTGACGTAGACGTTCCCGGCGGCGTCAACGGACGGCGAGCCGCCGCTCTGCCAGATGCCCGCGCCGTACCGGTTCACGCTCGGCGAGTCGTTGAACGTCGCCCGGACGGCCCCGGTCCGGGCGTCGTAGGCGATCAGCCAGCCGTGGTAAGGCCCCTGGTCCTGGTGGGAGGCCCACGCGACGTAGACCTTGCCGGCGTTCAGGGCCAGGCCGGGGCGCTGATTCTCCAGGTCCGGGCGGAACGTGATCGGGCCGGTCTCTGGCCGCCCCTCGGTCCCCATCGAGGTCGCGGTGATCTCGACCGGGAAGCCCGGCGCGAACTTGTCCGCGCCGGTCGCGCAGTCGAGCGCGTACAGGCGCTGGTGGAAATCACTCGGCGCGGCCCCGCCGTTCTCCATCGTCGCGACGACGACATAGAGCGTCCCGGTGGCCGGGTCTATCACGGGCGTGCCGGTGATGCCGATCTCCGGCTGCAGGTCCGAGTTGCCCCAGAAGGGGCGGCGCGTCCGCCCGTCCACGAAGTCCGTCCGCTTCCAAATGGCCGCCCCGGTGTCGGCGTCGAAGGCGAGGACGCTGTCGTGCTCGGTGGCGACGAACAGGACGTTGCGCCGCCCCCCGCCGGGCAGCGGCATCCCGGCCAGGTACAGGGGCTGCGCGTAGATCTCCGCGCCGCTCAGGTTGTGGGGGACGTTCGGCCCGACGTCCGCGTCCACGGGGATGCGGAACAGCAGGCCGAACCGCCCGGCGCGCAGGAGCGCGGGGGTCAGCAGCGTCTCCTGCAGGTTCTGGCCGGTGTTGGCGAGGTCGTTGTGCGACTTCAAGACGTCGGCGGTCTGGGCCGGCGCGGGGCGTGCGGCGAGGGTCAGCGCCGCCGCCAGGCCGAAGCCCAGCAGGGAAAGCGTTTCCGTTCGTGTGTGAATCATAAGGCTTTTTTCGGTCACTGCGTCCGGGTCAGGGTTTCCCGCCGGGGCCGGGCGGCGGGCGCAGCCGTCGGACAGCCGCCGCCGCGTCCCGGCCGACAATGGCATACCCGGCGTCCGTCAGGTGCGTGAAGTCGCGGGCGCTGAAGTAGGCCGGGTTGTATTCCGCCCCCGGCGCCCCCAGCCGGAAGTCCGCCCCCGCGTCCACGACCCCGTCGGCGAAGCCCCGCCAGTTGCGGCGGATCAGGGCGTCGTACTGCACCATCTGCGCGTCGAAGTCCGCCGGGTAGACGCCCGGATACGCCGCCACCGGCGGCGTCACGACGAGGATGCGCCACGGGTGCGCGGCCTTCCGCGCCCGGCAGTAGGCCGTCAGTCTGTCGAAGGCCGTCGCGGCGCTCTCGTGCGCGCCGCCCAGGTCGTTGGTGCCGCCGAAGATGATCAGCACGTTCTCGGCCAGGCGCGGGTCGAACAGGGGGTCAATCTTGGTGGGGGCCTCGCCGGTGAGCGGGCCGAAGTTCCAGCCGCCCGTCCCCAGGCTGCGGACGCGCCAGGCGGGGCCGAGCGCCCTGGCGAGCACCGCCGGGTAGGTCGTGTCGGTGAGCGCCCCCCGGTTGGGGGCGGCGTCGGCGCCGAAGGGGGCGCCGGTCGCCTGCTCGCGGAGGACGCCGGGCGTCCCCAGGCCCGCCGAGGCGTTGGCGCCCCAGGTCAGACTGTCGCCGTGGCAGACGACCTGCCCCGTGGCTGG
>CAZZVX010000109.1:0-12917 GCA_964657535.1 Armatimonadota bacterium
GAATGTCCGACGTGACCGGCAGGGCGACGGCGACCGTGAAAGCCGTCGTTTTGGCCGTCTCGACATTGCCCGCCTTGTCCGTGCTGTGATAGGAAAGGGTGTGCGAACCGTTGCGCGAGACCAACAGCGGGACGGTGTAGGATGTCTGCGGGCCGCCGTCGAGCGAGTAAGACTTGGACGCGACGCCGGAAAGGGCGTCGGTGGCCGCGAGTGTGACCTGCTCCCCGGTGGTCGTCCTCGTGACGGTCGCCGCTGTGACGGGCTTGGTGCGGTCAATCTTAAAGGTGACGGCTTTGTCCGCCTCCACGCCGCCGCCCATGTCTACGCTGTGGAAGGTGAGGGTGTGCGGACCGTCGGTGGACACGGCAAAGGGGGCCGTGTAGGTGCGGTCAACCGCGCCGTCAAGGGAGTAGACGGTGGACTTCACGGTGGAGCCGGGGTCGGACGCTGACAGCGTGACCGTGACGGGGGCGGCGTAGAAGCCGCTGCTGCCCGGCGTGCCGGGACTCAGGCGGGCGGTCGTGGCGAGATAGAGGCGCTTGATGGTGTTGACAAAGATCAGGTTGCTGCCTTGAATGCCCTGGCCCGACGTGTAGTGGAGGACCGGGAGCTGGTCAAAGGGCGACCCGGCATTGACTGTCGGCACGGCGGCGATCTTGTCCATGACCGCCAGGCTTGCGGCGTCAACGACCTTGCCGAAAACACTAAAGCCGCCGTTCTGGTTGTCTAAGTTGGCCGAGTTGTCGGCCTCGTTGAAGAACCATTGGTCGGTGGCGCTGTTCGGGTCGCTGCCGAGTTTCGCCATGGCGAGCGTGCCGCGCGTGTTGGAAATCTTGAACTCGTTGACGACCGGGGCTTGCGTCGGGATTGTGATCGGGCCTGACGTGGCGGTGTACTGGTAGCCGCCGCCTTGAAAGATAAAGCCGGCGACGGAGCGGTGAATAAACGACCCGTTGTAGTCGCCCCGGCTGACGTAGCCCAGGAAGTTAGCGACGGTCTTTGGGGCGATGTCCGGGTACAGTTGGACGCTGATATTTCCTAACGTGGTGCTGAAAACGTAGACCGGGTCACTGCTGCTCTGCGCGCGCACGGGCGCGGCGGACGCGGCCAGAGCGAGCAGGCTGACGGCGAGCGCCCCCATCGGCGTGCGGCGAAAAAGGGACGGAAGAACAGAACGGGACATAGGAAAATAGCTCCTTGCTGATGGTACCACACTGTATTGTAACACAGATTCTGTCGGGGCGCAAACGCAGGAAAGCCCGCCCCCTCTCTTGGGGGCGGGCTTTCCGAATGGGCGTCCGTTGTCAGTGGGTCGCGGGCGCGGGGGTGCGAACGCCGTCGCCTTCTTTCAGGGCGGGGCTGCCGGGGTCCAGGCTGGTGAAGTGGAGTTTGGCGCCGCTGGTCTGTACTTCTTCGACCGTGGCGGAGCCGATCTTCTTTTCCGTCTGATAGACGACCTGGCCGGTGGCGTTCTTGATGGACGAGATGTTGACGACATCGAGCACGTCGCCGACCCGGACATCGTCCGTCTGGCCTTTGTCAATCACGAACTCATCGGGCGAGATGATCGCCAGGACGCTCGCTTTCAGCGGCGCGCGGTCTGCGACGGCGCCGCCGTCATTGGGCGTCCACGTGCTGAGCTGCTGCGCGATCTGCTTGACCGCCGCGCGGGTCGCTTTGCCGATCTGGGTCTGCGTCCATTCGCTGTTGCTGAAGTCAATGGAGTTGTACCAGTTGGTCTGGAGCGCGATCCCTTTGGTGGTCTCATCGCCCTGGGCGGTGCCGGCGCTGCCGGCCACGATGCGGCCCGTGCGGGCGTTGACGACGCGGTAATCAATCTTGACTTCGGCGGTGTTCTGCTGGTAGTTCACGGAAGACCCGCCGCCCCCGAAGATGCCGCCCAGGTGATGCAGGACGCTGGTGCCGACGCCACCGCCGGCGGACTTCATGCCCCACTCAGTGATGGTCCCCAGGATGAGATAGTCGGCCCCCAAAACTTTGCCGGTATCCGCGCCCGTACTCGCGTCCACGCGCCCGCCCTGTACCAGGTCCTGCTCGCCGAGAACGTCTTTGAGCCGGGAGCGCTCGACCATGTCGCGTCCCGAATTGACCATCTCCGTGGTCAGCATATCGCAGACGGCGTTGTTGAGCTGAGTCTGGTAATCGTCCCAGCCGGGGAACGAGAGGCTGTCGGCGGTGTCGAAGTGTTCCACGGCGAAACGATAGGCGTCGCGCTGCGCCCCGCCCGCCGTCGTCGCGGCCGGCTGGTTTAATGTCGCGGCGGGGGACATTTTTTTTGTGCCGTCGGCCTGGGCCGGGAAAGACAGAAGCGCGAACGAGACGGCGGCCAGCGCCGAAGCCAGCGGACGGCGGAAGCAGGGTTGGAAGTTCATGGGTTTCTCCTGGGTGGTGGGGAGCAGGGACGGTCTCAGGCTGCCGCGCCCGCGCGCACGGCGACGGGCAGGGAGAAACGTGCGGGCAGAGTGTGGAGGGCGCAGAAACGCCGAGCCGTGTGCATCCGAGTACCTTTGCTGTTGGAACGATGAGTGTAAAGGACTTGCACGACGCTGAAACTGCTCACGCCGCACCGTCAATATAACACAATCCTGGAGCGTATGTCAAGCCTGAATTTATGCCCGAAGGCACCGACAGGGCCGAAGACGGCAGGCGGTCAGGCGGGATTGGTGATGAGGGTCGTTTTGATTGCCTCGACGTTTCCGGCTTTGTCCGTGCTGTGGTACGTGACGGTGTGCGCCCCCTTGCCTGAGACCGTGAACGGCGCGGAGTAGGTTTTCGCCGCCCCGTTATCCACGGCATAGACGGTGGAAGCCACGCCGGAAAGGGCGTCGGTCGCGGACAGCGTGACCTTTTCTCCGGTCGGTGTCTTCAGCAGAGCCGACGACGTGACCGGCTTGGTCTTGTCAATCTTGAAGGTCACGCTTTTGGCCGCCTCGACGTTGCCGGCTTTGTCCGCGCTGTGATACGAGAGCGTGTGGACGCCGTCCGGCGTGACGGCGAACGCGCCGAGATAGGTCTGCTGCGGGCCGCCGTCGAGGCTGTAGAACTCGTGCGCCACAGCCACGCCGCCCGCTTTGGCCGACAGGACGACCGTGACGGCGCTCTTGTAGTAGCCGCCCGTGCCGAGCGTCCCGGCCAGCGTCACCGACGTGACCGGCAGGGCGACGGCGGTCGTGAACGCCGTCGTCCGGGTCGTTTCGACGTTGCCTGCTTTGTCCGCGCTGTGATACGAGAGCGAGTGGGAGCCGTTACGGGAGACGACCACCGGGGCGGTGTAAAGCGTCTGCGTCCCGCCGTCAAGCGAATAGTACCGAGACGCGACGCCCGATAGATTGTCCGTCGCCGACAGCGTGATCTGGTCGCCCGCCGTTGTCTTCAGCACGGCGGCGGTCGTGACCGGCTTGGTCCGGTCAACCTTGAACGCCACGCTCCTGACGGCCTCGGCATTCCCGGCCTTGTCGGTGCTGTGGAACGAAAGGGTGTGCGCGCCGTCCGTCGCCACCACGAGGGGCGCGGTGTAGGCTTTGGCCGCCGCGCCGTCCAGCGCGTAGACAGTCGAGGCCACGCCCGATCCGGCGTCGGAGGCGGCGAGAGTTATGGTGACGGGGACCGTGTAGAAGCCGCCCGTGCCGTTCGGCGCGGCCGGGGAAAGCGCCGCCGCCGTCACGGGCGGGGTCGTGTCCGTTCCAGACACAAGAAGGTTGTAGGCCGCCAGGGCGATCTGGTAATGCCCCGCCGTCGTCGGATGCAGGCCGTCCCAGAACAAGTATTGGTCGGGGTTCACGGACAGCCCCTGCGCGCTGTCCGTGATGTCCGCAAAGCCGAAGGCGGCGGGATTTTTCGCCATGCCGGCGAACACGCCGGCCACATCCAGCCGGAAAACTTTGACGGTCACTTTTTGCGCCGCGAACGCAGACTGCGCCGCGTCCAGGGCGGTGTTGAGCTGGGTGTTGTAGTCGGCGGCGGCCTGGTCCAGCGCGGCGATTGTTGCCGGGTCGCCCGCCTGCCCCGGCACGTCGCCGAGCGGCGGCAGGTTGGGAACCAAGACGGCGCGGGCGCCGGCAAGGCCCAGCTTGGTGACCAGGGCGGCGACGCGCTGTGCCGCACCGGAAACGCCCGCAGCGCTGTCGTCAGCATACAGGTCGTTGCCGCCGCCCCAGACGAGATAAAGCGCGTGGGGATCGGGCGTGTGGGCGGCAAGGTAGTCGCCCACCTGCTTGCCCATGTTGTCAACGGTGAGGTCCAGGCTTCCGTCGCTGATGGTCGTGCTGCCGTCCATCGTAGTCGCCGCGCCGAAGGCGTAGTCGCTCCCGCCGTCCTCACTGTCCGTGGCCGGCTTCAGACCGCCGAACAGGGCGGCCAGCTGCTCATGCCAGACGCCGGCATATTTGCGCGCACTCGGCGCGGTGTCGGGGCCGTCGGTGAAGCGTCCGTCCGTGTAGTTGAACAGCGGGCCGGGGAAACGCAGGCCGTAATCGGCCTCGGCCCGGCTTGCGATGTTGCCGTCATCGGACAGGCTATCGCCGAAGACGACGAGCTGCGTGAACGGCGCGGCCTGCTGCGCGCGGGCGGCGGGCGACGGCAGACCGATCACCAGACCGGCGGCTATGGCTGTGAGGATCACGCGAAGCGGCGGAAGCGAGAGTTTGTTCACGGCGACACCTTTGACGACGACAAGAATGGGTAGCAGCCAAATTATAACACGTTTTTTGCCGCCGCGCAAATGAGGAGAAGCCCCCGGCCATGCCGGAGGCTTCTCATATTCAGCCCAACAGCGTCAGAACGGGCCGAAGACAGGCGTGTTAGAGCCGACCGTGCCATCCGGCGAAACCGGCCACAGCGTCGCTTGTCCGTTGACGTTGTCCCAGAGCAAATGCGCGACGTTGTCCGGCCCGACGGCCAGCGCCTGCCCGCTCCACCCGGAAAGCGGGCCGAAGACCGGACTGCTGTCGTTGCCGTTGCTGCTGTTGATCACCCACACGGTTGTTCGGCCATCGGCGTTGTCCCACAGCAGGCGCACCCGGCCGTCGGGGCCAGTGGAGACGGCTTTGGCCGTCCACCCACTGAACGGGCCGAAGACAGGCGTGTTGGAGCCGACAGTACCGTCCGGCGCGACCGTCCAGAGTGTGGCGCGTCCGTCCGTGTTAGTCCACAAAAGATGCGTGGCCCCGTCCGTTCCGGTCGCAATCGCCTTCGCTGTCCAGCCTTTATAGGGACCGAAGACAGGGCTGCTGTCGTTGCCGTTCTTGCTGTTGATCACCCAGAGCGTGGCCCGACCATCCCCATTGTCCCACAGCAGGCGGCTGCGTCCGTCGGTGCCGACCGAGACCGCCGTGGCTGTCCAGCCGGTAAAGGGACCAAAGACAGGCTGGTTTAGCAGAGTTCCGTTCGTGTTGACGGTCCAGAGCCGGGTGCTGCCGTCAGTCTTGTCCCACAGCAGGCGCGTGTTGTTGTCTTTTCCCGTCGCGATGCCGATGGCCGTCCAGCCGTCGGAGGGGCCGAAGACCGGGCTGCCGATGACGCGGTTGCTGGGCGTTAGTGTCCAAAGTTTGGCGGTCCCACCGGCTTTGGTCCACAGTAGGCGTGTGTCATTGTCAGCCCCTAACGACAGGGCTTGGGCGGTCCACAGGAACGGCTTGATTTCCAGCGGGGCCGAGAGCGTGATGCCGCCCGCTGCGGCGCTGATGGTCAGGTGACTGTTGCCCGCCGACGACGTTTGGGCGAGGGTGACAGGAAACGTCGCCGTCGCGTGTCCGGCCGGAACGGTCAGACTGTGATACACGGTTGCCAGGCTGGTGTCGCTGCTCGTAAGCGTCACCACCGTCCCCCCTTGCGGCGCGGGGGCAGTCAGCGTCAGAGTGGCTGTAACGGGCGTGTAAGGGTCCGTGGGATTGGGCGTCAGCGTCAACGATGCGGGGGTGGGATTCGAGGCCGCAACCGCGTAAGTGACCAGCAAACGGCCTGCGGGGACCACGAGCAGGCTGTCTCCCGCCGCCAGCGCCGAGGGAGTGATGGCATTTTGTTCACTGCCGTCTGCCGTAATGGCCGCGCCGACATTGCCGCTCCAAACGACTTGCCCAGTGGCTTCATTCAGCGCCAGCAGAGTGCCGCCGCTCGTTCCGACAAAAACATTGCCGTTGACGATCAGCGGCGGCGTCACGATGCTGTCGCTGTCGCTGCCGTTAGCGAAGGACCAGAGAATGTTGCCGGATTTGATGTCCTGCGCTTGCAGATTACCATACTCGTCGCCGAAGACGCCGAGGCCGCTGTCAAAGACCGGCGGCTTCTGCTGATTGGTGTAGCCTTCTCCAAACTCGCTCAGTAGGCTTCCTGTCGTGCTATCAAGTACCAGTCCCCTGTAATATTCGCCATTATACTGGTCGAAGTTATCTCGGACATACAGGCTTCCATTGTACAGAACTGGAGTCGCGCCGCCGCCGCCTTCGCTTTGGCCGGAGAAGCGCCATTTTGGGTTGCCGGTCTGCGGGTCAAACTTGTAGGATTGCGGCCCGGCATAAGAGACATACACGCCATCGTCGGTGACAGCCGGGGAGGAGCTGTCACCGTTTTCTACGCTTTGCGTCCACAAGACAGCGCCGTTGGTTTCGTCAACCGCGTACAGCGTGCCGCCGCTTCCTGCGCCGCCGACATACACGGTGCCTTTGTACGCTGTGGGAGCGGAAGTAAACGCATATTGACCGGGCAGTTGTCGGCTCCATCCGGACTTGCCGGTCGCGGCATCAAAGGAGCGCAGAAGCCCGTCAAAGTTCACCACGAACAGCTTGCCGGACTCATAGGCACAGGCGCCGTAAAAGTAGGTTCCGCCCAGGCTTACCGGTCCCCAGACAATGGCCCCGGTTTTTGCGTTCAGCGCGTACAGTTTAGAGCCATAGTGGGACGAGCTGTTGGAGTCGCTCGTGGAGACAAAGACCAGCCCCTGGGCAATGATCGGGTAGGAGATATCGGCATCCAGTTGGGTCGCCCAGAGCTTTGTCAACGGCGTTCCCAGATTGGCCGTCGTGACAGCGGCGTTGTGGGTTGGATTGCAAAGAAACGTCACGGCATCGTCACTGGCGGCCTGGGCGGAAAACGGCGTCAGCAACAAAAAAGCAGCCAGCGTGAGAAAGCGGCCAAAAGTGCATTTGATATTCATAGCAAGCGATCTGCCTTTTAGAAACGGAGAGTGGTCTTACTCAAAGGATTGTGCTGCAAATACTTTAGCACATGAGAGGCAGGCTGTCAAGAAAAACCCTGCCGCCGACATCGGCGGCAGACGGGTTCCCATTTAGAACGGGCCGAAAACAGGCGTATCCTTGCCGACGCTGCCGGTCGGCGTAACCGGCCACAGCGTCGCCTGCCCGTTGATGTTATCCCACAGCAGATGTGCCGTGTTGTCCGGCCCCACGGCCAGCGCCTGCCCGGCCCACCCACTGAACGGGCCAAAGGTCGGGCTGCTGTCATTTCCATTCTTGCTGTTGACGACCCACAGCGTTGTTCGTCCGTCGCTGTTGTCCCACAGCAGGCGCACCCGGCCGTCGGGGCCAATGGAGACGGCTTTGGCCGTCCATGCACTGAACGGGCCGAAAACGGGAGTATCGGAGCCGACGCTGCCGCCGGCGCTCACCGTCCAGAGCGTGGCCCGCCCATCGGCGTTTGTCCACAGGAGGTGGGTCGCTCCATCGGTTCCCGTCGCAATGGCTCTGGCGGTCCAGCCGGAGAAGGGGCCAAAGGTCGGGCTGCTGTCATTTGTGCCTTTGCTGTTAATGACCCAGAGTGTGGCCGTGCCATCGGTCTTGTCCCACAAGAGGCGGCTTCGCCCATCGCTGCCGACGGAAACGGCCTGGGCAGTCCAATTGGTAAATGGGCCAAAAACCGGGTTGCTCAGGATTGTGCCCCCGGTGTTGACGGTCCACAGCGTAGTGGTTCCATCGGTCTTGTCCCACAGCAGGCGCGTTTTGTTGTCTGCGCCGGTGGCGATGGCTTTCGCCGTCCAGCCGGTGAACGGGCCAAAGACCGGGCTTCCGCTGAGTCCATGGCTGGAATTCAGTGTCCAAAGCGTGGCGGTGCCGTCGGGTTTGGCCCAAAGCAGTCGCGTGTTTCCGTCGCCGCCCACGGAGACCGATGTGGCTGTCCAGCGGTTCGGCGTCAGGAGAAAAGCATGGCTTTGTCCTTGTCCATTGGTTCCGTTTCCAATAATCTGGCCGCTGTCATTGATGCCATAGGCGCTCAACAAGGTCCAGCCGGAATTGGCCGGTATCAATGTGTTGAGGTCCTGCATCTTGCCATTGAAATAGAGGAATGCATGGACATTAGGGTTAGAACTACTCAAAGAAGAGGACCCCACGATCTGCCCGCTGGAATTGATACAATGGCCGGTGCTGACGGTGCCGCCAAGAGTTCCCAAAGCCTGCATTTTGCCGTTGGCGTAAAGAAAAGCGTGATGTTCGCCTTGAGGACCGCTCTTGGAGATTCCAGTGATCTGTCCACTGGCGTTGATACTTTCCGCTATGCTTTCATCATCCCCAGAAAGCGTTCCCAGTTCGTGCAGAGCACCGTCGGAATAAAGAAAAGCACGGAGGCCTTGAACAGAAGAGGATGACCCCACGATCTGCCCGCTGGCATTGATGCCGTTGCCTGCGCTATCAGATCCACCCAGGGTCCCTAAATCATGCAGGACACCGTTCGAGTAGAGAAAAGCGTGCTTTGAAGAAGACGTATTAAAATAGCCGGTAATCTGGCCGCTGTTGTTGATACCATCAGCGCTTCCATCCGTATTTCCAAGCGCATTGGGCGCTTGCATCTTCCCACCGGAGTAAAGAAAGGAATGATAATCGCCAGACGTATTATCAGAATATCCCACAACTTGCCCGCTGTCGTTGACGCTTAATCCTGAACTTTCACCGTCGCCGGGAAGTACGCCCAAATCTTGCATGCCCCCGTCCGTATAGAGGTAAGCGTGATTGGCCCCGGAAGGTGTGGTTGCTTCTCCTGTCACCTGCCCGCTGGCGTTGATGCCCCAGCCATAACTTGTCGTACCTCCCAAAGTGCCTAGATCAGTGATGGCATAGGATTGGGACAAGGCACGGGACACCGGCATAAGGCTCAGAATCATTGGCAGCGCAAACAGAATCAGCGCTGGATACGGGAACCGGGGTGTCATCACGAGCAAGTACCTTTCAGCGAACAGAAGGGAAGAGGAGAATTGGCTGGCACACACTTCTTGTACCATAAGGTCAGTGTACCATAACAAGATGGCGGAGTCAAGAAAAAGCCCTCTCCCGTTGCCGGGAGAGGGCGGAGTTGTTCAGGCTTAGGTGCCTTCCTGCCAGGAGGCAAGGTACTTCACCTGCTCGTCGGTCAGGGTGTCAATGGTGATGCCGAGCGACTCCAATTTGAGGCGGGCGATCTCGTTGTCAATGACTTCGGGGACGGTGTAGACGTTCTTCTCCAGCGTCGTCGCGTTCTGGGCCATGTACTCGGCGCTCAGGGCCTGGTTGGCGAAGCTCATGTCCATGACGCTGGCGGGGTGGCCTTCGGCGGCGGCCAGATTGATGAGTCGGCCTTCGCCGAGGATGAAGACCTTGCGGCCGTCTTCCATCGCGTACTCGTCCACGAAGTCGCGGACTTCGCGCTTGCTGACCGACACTTTCTCCAATGCCGGGATGTCAATCTCGACGTTGAAGTGGCCGGAGTTGGAGACAATCGCGCCGTCCTTCATGGCGGCGAAATGCTCGCCCCGGATCACGTCCTTGTCGCCCGTCACGGTGCAGAAGAAGTCGCCGATCTTGGCGGCCTCGGCCATGGTCATTACCTGGAAGCCATCCATGACCGCCTCCAAAGCGCGGAGCGGGTCCACTTCGGTGACAACGACCTGGGAGCCGATGCCTTTGGCGCGCATCGCCAGGCCCTTGCCGCACCAGCCGTAGCCGGCGACCACGAAGACCTTGCCCGCGAGCAGGACGTTGGTGGCGCGCACGATGCCGTCAATGGTGCTCTGGCCCGTGCCGTAGCGGTTGTCGAAGAAGTGCTTGGTCTGGGCGTCGTTGACGGCGATGATGGGATAGGCCAGCACGCCGTCCTTCGCCATGGCGCGCAGGCGGATGACGCCGGTGGTGGTCTCTTCCGTGCCGCCGATGATGTTGGGAATCAGGTCGCGCTTCTCAGTGTGGATGATGCCGACGGTGTCCGCGCCGTCGTCCATCGTGAAGTTCGGCTTGTGGTCCAGGGCGCTCAGGATGTGCTGGTAATACGTGTCGTTGTCCTCGCCCTTGATGGCGAAGGTGGCGACGCCGTAGTGCTGCACCAGCGCGGCGGCGACATCGTCCT
Source organism: Armatimonadota bacterium (assembly GCA_964657535.1). Lineage (GTDB taxonomy): Bacteria > Armatimonadota > Armatimonadia > Armatimonadales > Capsulimonadaceae > CAZZVX01. The sequence continues at coordinate 10,345 of CAZZVX010000109.1, forward strand.
GCGTTGACAATGGGTTGGAGGCGCAGAGAATAACGTTCATGCCGCCGGCTTTGAGGGTGCGCATCAAATTCGCGGTCTCCGCGGTGACGTGCAGACACGCGACCGAGGTCAGCCCGGCGAGCGGCTTTTCCTTCTCGAAGCGCTCGCGGATGGAGCGCAGCACGGGCATCTCGCGGTCGGCCCATTCGATGCGGCGTCGGCCCGCGTCGGCGAGCGACAGGTCTTTCACGTCGTAAGCGGGCGGCGCGACAGGCATTTCCTGGAGCGTCGTCGGTTCTAAGGTCGTCGTCATAGAGTGATCCTTTCGGTCATGTCGAGAGTGCCCGTTATCGCCCCGTTTTCAGGAGGCGCAGGCCTTTCTGTTCTTCCCAGCGCAGCCATTCGGCCACGTCGTCGGAGGGGCGCAGGAAGGGGGACGTGGACGCGGCGCGCAGGCGCGTCCGGCAGAGGGCGACAACAGCCGGGTTGCCGGTGCCGATGATCTCCGGCGGATCGGCGAGCGTGGCGAGGATGGCCTCGCGGTCATCCAGCAGCAAGGTGAGCAGGTCGTCGCCGCTGCCCACGATTTGGACCAGCACGCCGCGTCCGGCGGCGGCGGCCAGGGCGTCTTCCAGCGCGGCGCGGGCGGCGGACGGCAATGCGCCGACGATGCTGCGGCGGGCGGCGCCGACACGGGCGGCGGTCTGCGCGAGTCCGCTGTCCCGACCGCCGTGCCAGAGCGGCGGAAGGTCTTCGTCGCCTTCATGCGCGCCCATCTCGGCCAGTGTGTCTCGCAGGGCGGCCAGCGCGTCGGCGTGGCGGCGCTGCGCCTGGGCGAGCAGACTGTCGGCGGGGACGGCGGCGTACCGCACAGGCTCACCGGGCAGAACGACGGCTCCGCCTTTGCGCGCCAGCCCTTCTACGGCTTCGTAGGATTTGGAGGTCGGGACTCCGCCCGCTTTGGCGACGGCGTAACCCGTCAGCGCCCCCTCGCGCAACAGCGCCAGGTACGCTTTGGCCTCATAATCCGTCAAACCCAAAAGGTCTGCCAATGGCTGTATCGCGCTGTTCACCACGTCAGTGGTTACTATAACACAATTTGGCGCGTTTGTCAACTTTATCGGTTGAGGGGAAATTCGTTGACCCAGTGGAAACCGCGACTCAGGAGCAGAAAATGGCGCGGGTCTTCGTGGTGCAGATGGATGGTGACGGGATGCCCGTCCAGCGGGCCGCTCAGCGTCAGCAAGTCCGAGCGGGGCTGGGCGTAGGTCAGTGTGGCCGACCAGGCGGGGTCGTCGCGCCGTTTCAGCGCCAGGGTTTTGGCGGCGGGGTTGAGCGTCAGGCGGAAGCGCTGACGGTCTCCGGGCAGGGTCAAGACGGCCATTGTGCCGGGGTAATCAAAAACGACGCGGTGCCATTGCGACGTGTCGGTGACGAGCGGGAGTTGCTTGACGGCGTTGCTGTCCCATTCATCTACCGTCCAGAGGCCGTACAGGGGCGTTTGGGCGGCGCTTTGATCCTCCTGCCGAGATTGGTACGACTGCCACAGAGACATTCCGACGCCGAAAGCGACAAAAAGCGTCCGCGCGACGCGGGCCGCGATGTTGAGGCGGCGGCTGGTGAAAAGCGGGCGCAGCGGCGTCGGCGGGGTGGCCCGGCCTCGAATAAAAAAATCCAGCAGCCGGCGGACATCGGGCGCGGCGAGGAAGGCGGCCATGAGCAGCAGGTGGAACGAGTATTGCTTGACCGGCACGTCGTAGCAGAAGTTGAGCGCGACCACGTTGCTGAGTGCGCCCAGGCAAAGGAGCGCCCCCAGCAGGGTCGTGTGCCGGGTCGTGAGCAGCAGCCCGCCCGCCATCTCGATCAGCCCGGCGAAGACATTGTAGGCCGGGGACGCGCCCATGAACGTCCACAGCAGGCCCATCGGCGAGGCGTTGCCGATGGGTTCCAACAGGCGGTCCAGGGACGGCGGCGGGAACTGCGACGGGATCACTTTGACCGCGCCGTAGGAAATCATTGCCCAGGCGAGCGCAAAGCGGGCGTAAACGCGCATCCCGTCGGCCAGCCGGGAGTAATGGGGGCGCTTGCGGTCCGGCAGCGACCAGACGATTGTGACTAAAAGGGCCAGGACAAGGCAGCAGAAGACCTGCACCCAGCCCGCCGTCGTGTCGCCGCTGCCGGTATCGGTCACGTCCACCACCCGGTGGAAAAAGTGCCTGCCGACCCAGATGGTGAGAGCGTCCCAGGCATTGTCATAGGGCGCAAACCCGCCGGTAACACAGTTCAAGGGAAACGGCAGGTTGTAGAGAACCAAATAGGCGGCGACAAAGCGGAACAGCCACCGCTGGAGAGGCGGCCAGGTGTTGAGCGGCGGTTCAGACGGCGGCATCGGCTCCCTCGCAAGCAGGCGTGCGCTACTATAGCATTCCCGCGCCAGGCTGTCAATGGGGCGGTGAACCTTCGCACGCGCTCAAGCGCAGTCTGTCCAGCTGCTGATAAATGCGCCGCACACGGCGGCCATAGCCCCAGAACGCCAGCCGGATCAAGCGCCAGTCGCGGCTTAGTTGCCCCTGGTTGCGGCGCAAATCCCAATT